>DATJIZ010000001.1:0-2650 GCA_035492735.1 Gemmatimonadaceae bacterium
ATTCTCGCGAACGAAAGCGATCTGAACGTCGTGGGCGAAGCTCGGAACGGCGCTGAAGCCATCGCACTCTACGAGGAGCTCCGTCCCGATGTCGTGCTCATGGATCTGCGGATGCCCAACACCGATGGCGTGGACGCGATCCGCGCAATCGTGAGCGCGCACGCCGATGCGAGAATCATCGCCGTCACGAGCTACGAGGGCGACGCGGACATTTACCGTGCGCTGGAGGCCGGCGCGCGCGGCTACCTGCTCAAGGACATGCTCGGCTCCGACGTGGTCGGTGCGGTGCGCTCCGCGGCATCGGGCAGGCGCGTAATTCCATCGGAGATCGCCGCGCGCTTGGCGGAATTCACGCCTCGTCAGGATCTCACGGCGCGCGAGTTGGAAGTTCTGCGGCTCGTGGCGAAGGGCCTTCGCAATCGCGACATCGCGCGAGCGATCGGCAGAACGCCGGAAACGGTCAAAGTCCATCTCAAGCATGTGATGGAGAAGCTTCACGTGCGCGACCGGACCGAGGCCGTGATTCAGGCGGTGCGCCGAGGCATCATCCGCCTCGATTGAATGGGCGCAGCCTCTCAGCCGACGGCTGGTCCCGAGCTTGCATTCTCCGGTAGAGGCTGGAATCACTCGCTGGGGTCAGGATGCATGTTGTGGGCAGTGGCGACGGCGCGGGCAGGCAACGATCCATTGTGGTGCTGGTCGTCGACAGCGACGAACACGCGCGATTCATCTATCGGTCAATGCTCTTGCACCACGGGTACGACGTCGTCACGGTGTCTGACGGCCCGACGGGCCTTCAAGTCTGTGACGCGTCGCCGCCGAATGTCATCGTGATTGACGTCGACCCGCCGACGTGCCCGTCGCTCGACGTAGTGCGCGCGCTCGCCGAGCACCCGCGATATCGCGGCCGAACCATTGCCATGACACGACGGGCGATGCACCACGAACAACCTGCGCTTCGCGCGATTCATTTTGCTGCTCTGCTCATCAAGCCGGTCGATCCCAAGCTCGTCGTAAACGCCGTTCGAGGTGCGTTCGGCATCGCCGACTAACCGCAAGCGCCGTTCAGCGAATGCTGATCGGGTGAAGCCGGCGATCGCTCAACTCTTCGGCGTGACCTTCGCGGCGAACGTCTGCACGACGATCTTCCCGTCGCGAATCAAGAACGTGTCACTCGCGACTTCGTACCGGTTGTCCGGTGTGTCGGCGCTCCAAACGATGAACGCGCAGTCGCCCTCGACGTAGCTCTGCCCCGCGTCGAAGGTCGTGCCGGGCTTGGTGAATTCGGCGAATGCCGCTTCGAAAAACGAGCGGATGGCTGCACGCCCCTTGAAGGCGCCGGCGTGCGTCAACAGTGCGGCGTTCTCCGAGTAGTCGCCCAAGATGCCGTCGAGATCCGCCGTACCGAAACACTGAAGATGGTGCTCGAATACCGATTGTGTCGTGGACATCGTTGCTCCGGGTGGGGGCCGGCAATGAACCTATTCCGCGGCTTGCCCCGCGCCAGAGCATTCGTAAGAGCATTCGTGGCGCTGCGCCTGAGGCGGCGCGCCGGCCGATGACTCAGCTCGCCACGAGCTGCCGTGCAGGCTGCGCGGCCGGGATGTGCACGTGCTCGGGTGCATGCAGCACCAGGCCGGTCAGTGTCACCGTGGCAACCTCGGCTCGGACGAAGTGCACGCGACCGCCGGCTTCACCAATCTGTCGGCGATAGTACGCCTCGATGCAGGCCACGATCGCGCGGTCCTGTACGACGGAATGAAGGGCCGAGCGCACGATAAGTCGCACGATGCCGCCACTCCACGGCCCGAGACCGTGCCAAACGACGACGGGCAAGTCGCGGTCGGCGGTGTGGTCCGAGTACTCGAGGTCGAGTCGGATCGTACTGAGGGCGTGATCGTCCGGCTCGCCGCGGATGCGCTGCTCAGTGAGCGTAACGGATCGAAATGCGATTCCAGTGATCGGTTGCATCGGCGTGCTCGGCGATAGCGTCACGTGATCTGCGCGCAATATTCGCCTTCGTCCTTCCCGTGCCGTCGGGGAAGTACCTACGTCTTGTGGTGTATTCCCCGCTTGGAGTTCGGCAGGCTCGCGGAGATGCCGCGCCCGGTGATGGGTGTCGACGCGTTGCGCCGGTCGACGCCCATCACCGGAGCATGTCGATCTCCTTCAACGCGCTGGCGGGGACGCGGTCGTGTCCACGCGGATCGGAACTCGAATGAGCAGGATGTGCGGCACCCGTATTGCCGGCGGCGGGCTCGTGCGAACCTCGAGCTGCAGCAGTCCCCGATGCGTGGGCGTGTACTCGAAATCATACGTCTCGCCCATGCTCACCATTTGCCGAGCCGCGCGGAGCGTCTGCAGCGCGGCAGGCACATCGAGCGCGTCCTTGGCAACGGGGCGCCAGCGGACGACGAGCGTGTCCCTCATGTTCGCGAATGCGCTGTCGGTCCGCGCCGTAAGCCAAAAAGTCGCCGACGGATTCCGCGTGGACAGGTTCAGAAGA
Organism: Gemmatimonadaceae bacterium; assembly: GCA_035492735.1. Lineage (GTDB taxonomy): Bacteria > Gemmatimonadota > Gemmatimonadetes > Gemmatimonadales > Gemmatimonadaceae > JAQBQB01. The sequence continues at coordinate 2,507 of DATJIZ010000001.1, forward strand.
CGGAGCCGCGCCGGACGGCCGACGCGCAGCACGAGGGTGTCCGGGTTGGCCTCGCCGTTGATCTCGAGCGGGTGCGCCGCATCCAGACCATCGCCCTTGAGAAAAAGGACATGCTCGTCGGGCGCGACACTCGTCCCGGGGTCG
>DATJIZ010000002.1:0-6863 GCA_035492735.1 Gemmatimonadaceae bacterium
GTGATCGGCGAGCGAATCGCCGCGGTGGTTCGGAATCGCACCTACGGCGGCACACGAGGCCGCGCCACGATCTCCGTCGGCTCGGCAAGCGCGCCGGAGCACGGGAACTCGTTCGAGCGCGTACTCGCCGCGGCGGTCGGCGCTCTCGAGCGGATTCAGTTGCAAGGGGGAGATGGCGCATCCGCCGCGCCGCCTCCCTCCCACGAACCGCTGCACCGGCCACTGTCGATCGACCACTTCTCGGGTCGGGCAGGCGAGTTTGCATCCCTGATCCAGTGGCTGGACGAGACGTGCAGTGGAGAAACGCGAATCGTCTTGCTCACCGGCGAAATTGGCGCTGGAACGTCGACACTGTTCGCACAGCTCGAGCCGGAGGTGCGGCTGCGCGGGGGCCTGTTCGCGATGGTCTCGTCGGATCAGCGCGCCGTTCCCGAGCCATACGATGTGTGGCGGGCCCTGATTCGGGCCACGCGTCGCTTTCCGACCGCGCCCGACCGCGAGTGGAGCGAGCTCCACCATCTCGAGTCGAGCTTGCGGGGGCGATCGGGTGAGAGTCACACGGGCAGCCAATACCGGCTCCTCGGCGAGCTGAGCGAGTACATACGCTCCCTGGCGTCGGACCGGCCGCTCGTCATCGTGCTCGACGATATGCAGTGGGCCGACACCACCTCGTGGGATGCCCTGGCGCATCTGCTCACGTCGATCGATGACGAGCGAATCATGGTCTGCGTCGCCCGGCGTGCCGCCGCGGGCGGGGGACACGATGCGGATGCCCGGCGCTCGCTCGCGGCGCGCCCCGAGCAGGTCCGCGAGCTGACGATCTCGAGCCTCACGCGCGAAGAGGTGAAACAGTGGCTCGAGGCGGCGTTCCATCGGCAGCAGATCGGCCGCGAGCTGCTGGCGTACATCTATCGACAGACCGAAGGCAATCCGCTGGCGATTGTTCAGCTCCTGCGAGCGCTCGTCGAGACCGGCGCCATCTGGCACAACGGAACGCGCTGGGAATGGACGCCGGTGTCCGAACTGCGACTGCGAACCGGCCGTGTCGCGCTGATCGCTCAGCGGCTGAGCCGGTTCTCGTCGAGCACGCAGGCGGTTCTCGCGACAGCGGCGGTGGTTGGCCGCGAGTTCGAGGTCGCGATTCTCGTCGGGGCGTCGGCGGGCAGCGAGGCGGCCGTGCGACTGGCGCTGAGCGAAGCGCTCGCCGCGGGCCTGGTCGTGCCGACCGGCGAGCGCGGACAGGCGGCATTCGAGTTCGTTCATGACGACATCGCGGAAGTATTGGTCGACAGCGTTCCGCGCGAGCAGCTCCGGCAGTTGCACCATCGCGTGGCCCAATCGCTCGAGCGCCTGCGCCACGATCGGCCGGCCGACATCGCCTTGCACTACGATTCGGCGGGCGATGCCTCGGACGCGTACAAGTGGGGGCAGCAGGCGGCGGTGGCCGCCGAACGCGTGTATGCGTACGCGACCGCACGGTCGTTGCTCCACGTCGCAGCGCGGAATGCCACGACGGCGGCGGAGCTCGCGGAGGTACGCGTCTCCCTGGCGCATGTTTGCGAGACCGGCGGGCGGTTCGACGAGGTCGAAGAGCTGTGCGACCTGGCGATCGAGTGGTTCGACGGTCAGCGCGACGAGCGCCGCGCCTTGGCGTTGCGGCGTTTGCGTGAGCGAGCGCGAATGGAGCTCGGGCAACCGGCGCGGGTGACGCTCGAAGCACTGACCGCGCTGGACGCCGAAGCCGAGCGACTCGGCTTCGATCGAGAGCGCGTGTCGGTCTTGCTGCTCATGTCGCAGATCCAGGCTCGGCTCGGAGACAAGCGGACGTCGGAGCGGTTGGCGGCGGAAGGGGTGGCGATGGCGGAGACGCTGGGCGATCCAGCACTGCTGGCGGATGCGGTCACACGGCTTGGCAATTCGATCCTGAGCGAGACGCCGTCGCGGGCGTACCCGATTCTCCGTCGGGCCCTCGAGCTCTACGAGAGCACGGGGGACATCCGCGGTCAGGCCCGCACCTACGGAAACCTGGGTGTTGCCGCGCAGCGAGAGTCGAGACTCGACGAGGCGCGACAGGCGTACAGCCTGGCTATCGCGACCGCGCGCGCCGGCGGGATGCCCGACTTGTGGGGCGCCGCGTCGCTAAACCTTGGCGTGCTGCTGCAGAAGTGCGGAGAATACGGCCGCGCAAAAGAATTGTTCGGCGAAGCACTGGAGGTGTTCGCCAACGCGAAGCACAGCGAATATCAACTGATCGCGCTGTTCAATCTTGCACACGTTGAGCGAGAGCTCGGAGAGTGGGCCGCGGCCATAGAGCTCTACGAGACGACAATTCCACTCGCTCAGCGAATTGGCCAATCGGATATTGAGATCGGGGCGGTCGCCGCCTCGGGTCTTTGCGCGCTGGAATTGAGAAGGAACGAAGCAGCGCGCCTCGCGGTCAACGAGCTTCGGCTGCGCATCGGCGACCGAACCGACTGGTTCCAGGGCCGTGAGCTCGTCGAGGCATTGTTCATCCGTGTCGATGCGCTGGACGGGCGCACCGTTCAGGCGCTCAGCCGGTTTGCGACGGCTATTACGTTAGCCGAAGCGGCGGACGTCTACAGCGCGGCGTGGCTCGTGGCCGTATGCTCAGAGAGTCTTGCCGAGGCGGACGCGCCGACGGTGGACCGTTTCGTGGACGAATACGACGTACGTGTCAAAAAACTTGGCTATGCCGAGATGACCCGTCGATTCGATCAACTGGCGCACAGGTGACTCTGATCACGGCCCGTTAGTTATTCCTAGCAGTACCTCTGATCAAAGCATATCTTGGCTTGCGTCGACTCCGATCGTCCGATCGGATCGACTTGCATTCATCGCGAGGCGAACCATGCCCGGAACCTTCCGCAAACTCGCCGCCGGCGCCGCCGCACTCACAGTGCTCGGCTGCTCCGACTCGGCACTCGGTCCAAACGGCGCGACAAGTCGATCGCTTGCCCCGAGCGGCGCGCCGACGCTCGATGTCACCCCGTCGTTGGCGTTCACCGGCGTGAAGACTACGACGATCACGCTCACCTCCGCCGGCGGGACCTATTCGGTCGGCAATGGCCTCTTCACGATCAAAGTTCCGTCGAATTCGGTCTGCGATCCCGCCGTGAGCAGCTATGGCGACGGCACGTGGGATTCGCCGTGCACGACGCTCGGTTCCGGGCAGTCGCTCACCCTGACCGTGACCTATGGCTTCACGACCAGCAACGTGCCCGTGTTCGACGTGTCGCCGGGAATTCGGTTCGCCCCGAACTCGGTCGTCACGCTGGGGACCATGGCGTACGCGTCTACGATCGTCGCGAATGCCACGTACTACGCCTCCAATCAGCAGGCCCTCCACTATTTCGGCATGTACTACACGCCCGACCTGGGCGTCACGGCGTACACCGACGCGGCCAAGGACAACTCGCTCATCACGCACGTGAACCTTTCTACGGGCTACGTCTGGCGGCGCGTGAAGCATTTCAGCGGTTACAACATCCTCAATGGGCTGCCCTGCGATCCGTCGCCGGACGATCCGAATTGCATCGACGACGGCGGTCCAACGATACAGCAGTAATTCTCACTTGCTTCGAGCGGTCAACGACGAGGCCTCGGCGACGCCGAGGCCTCGTTCGCATATCGGAGCTTGTGCGCGGGGCCGAGGTAGCAGCTCGTGGCGTCCTGCACTTGAGTCGCCGGCGTGGCGCGGTTTGCTTTTGGACGTGCCCGACCACGCGCCGTTGCGCCCCATCACTCCCGGAATCGTCGTCGGCGGCATCACGGCGGCCGCGACGACCGGCGCGCTCATCGCGATCGGGCGTCGGCTCGGCAACGCCGGAATTCCGTTCGCGGCGATGAGCGCGGCGCTTTTTCGTCGCACGGCCGCCGGTGGTGAAGTGGGCCTGGTATTCGCCGGAATTGTGCTTCACATCACGTTGATGTTCGTGCTCGCGTTCGTGTGCGTCTGGCTGGTCGAACGACTCGAGCTCTCTCGCGTGGCGGCAGCAGGGCTCGTCGCGTTGGGTGAGCTCGCTCTCTCCTGGGTCGTCGCGTGGTCGCGCGGAGCTGGAATGGCGACCATCCTTCCGCTCGGCGACCGCGTGGTGCTCGCCCTCGTAACGGTCCTCGCACTGATCATCGGCATGCGCTTTGCCCTTCCATCATTGCGAAATGCATGACTGCGCGCACTGACGATTCGCGGATGTGACGAACACCCGTACGCGGTAGTTGTACAAGGGAACTCGTGCTCATCGTCGGTGTTAGCACTGATGACGGGCGCGATGTGGCCGGTGATTGAAACTCCGGCGAGTCACGGATCGTCGAGGTTGGAAGGGGTAGTGCAGCAGTATCATTTTCAGGAGGGGGTTATGGACATCCTCGTGATGGTCGAGGAGAACCCCGATCACTCGCCGGTGTTGGCGCATGTGAACTCCGTCCCGTCGCCGTTGCATTGGTCCGAGCGGCCGTCGCGAGACATCGTGACGTTGTACGGGGAGCCGAACCCGGAGTCGCTGGCGTTGGCGCTCGCAGCCGCAGTAGAGTCGCACCGGTCTGGCGATGGACACACGGAAGCAATTCGCCATTTGGGAATCTGGCCGGAACGCGGAGCAGTCGGAGATGCGGCGTGGCGGGATGCGTCGGGGCGGTTGGTGACGAGCGATCTCGAGATTCCACTCGAGACGCTGCATTCGACGGCGAAGCAGTTGCTGCTCGAGTGCGGGCAGTTGATCCGACGGTTGGTCGCGGGGCTCTCGATGCCCGACTGGCCGGAAGGGGCACGACGGGCGATCAGTATCTCGATCGGGCCGATTGTGGGGCTGACGGGACCGGTGTTCGCTCCGCTCGAATCGATGATCGAGCGGTTGAGAGAGGCGGATGGACTCGCATTCGAGACTGAAGGAGACTGAACGGGCAACCTGATTCGTCAGAGCAAAGCAGCAATGGATGTGCAACGCGGGGCGGCCAATGGCCGCCCCGCGCTGCTTTTCGTCGGTATCCAAGATTCGACCAAGCGGCGCGATCTCGCTCATCGGCCCGCGGCGACAACGATCGCCGCGGTCACGACGAGGCCGACCCCGACACCGCACACACCGGCCCAATGCGCGTTTTGCCAGGCCGCAGCGCCGAGCACCGACCCCAGCGATCCGCCAACGAAGTACGCCACCATGTAGACGGTGTTCAGGCGACTATGCGCGTGTGCGGGCAATGCGTAGATGCGCGATTGATTCGAGACCTGCGCCGCCTGCGTACCGGCGTCGAGGAGTACCACGCCCACCGCGAGGCTGAGGAGCGTGCGCCGGACAACGAGCATCAGCAGCCAGGCCAGCGCGGTGATGCCGGTTGCAGTAGCGATAGCACGGCGTGGCGATGAGCGATCCGCAAACCGTCCCGCGACTGGCGCAGTCAGCGCCCCGGCGATGCCGAGCAGCCCGAACAGACCAGCTACGGTGCTGCCGTAGTGCAGCGGCGGCGTCTTGAGCGCAAAGGCGAGCGTTGTCCACAGGGCACTGAAGCTTGCGAAGAATAGCGCGCCGAGCAGCGCAGCTTCGCGTAGGACGGGCTGTGTGCGAATCAGGGGCAAGATCGAGCGAAGCAGCGCGGTGTACGTCATCGACACAGGAGGCGTCGTGCGAGGCAGCAGCACCGCGAGAATCGCCGCAAGACCGAGCGCCATGACGGATGCGACACCGAACACCACACGCCAACCAGCAATCTGGCCTACAAATCCCGAAAGGACCCTTCCGCCAAGAACGCCGACGAGAAGACCCGACATCACGTGCCCGACGACTCGACCGCGAGTCGCCGGCTCGGCGAGGCCCGCGGCAAACGGGATCACGAGCTGCGGCGCAATAGTCGTCAGCCCCAGAATGAAGCTGGCGATGCACAAGACCGCGAAGCTCGGTGACGTCGCCACGCACGCCAGCGTGATCGCGACCGCGACGAGCGTCGCCGGGATGAGTCGATGCCGCTTGACGATGTCGCCCAATGGCGCGAGGAAAAGCAGCCCCACGGCGTAGCCCAGTTGCGTCAGCGTGGCCACGACACCGGCCTGACCTCCCGACACACCAAAGGTGCGGCCGATTTCCGGAAGGAGTGGCTGATTGAATGTGAGGTTCGCCACGGCCAGACCGGCCGTTACGGTGAAGAGCCAGAGAAGCGAGGGTGTGAGCGTCACGCGTCCGCCCGGGTGCCCGGCAGACGTGAGCTCGGAAATGCCGCTCAGCTCAGCGATGCTGCGCTCGTGCGTGATGCTCTCCATACGCTCCTCCAGAAGCGGTAGTCAGCCATCCTGCCTGTGCTCGCCCGCGACCCGGTAAGCCGAGCGGCATGCTGCCGGTTCGGAATGATCGCCGGCATCAGCGTGGCGGGCGCCGCCGCCGCACGCTGATCGGAGGCGCTGCCAGCACGATCACTTCGGCGGCATCCGGACACCCGGCGAGAGCAGCATTGAGTCGAGCAGTGGATAGACGACGTCGATTCGTCTGATAGCCTGACGAGGGTCGATCACGTCGTGGGGAAGCCGGAGAGAGTCGGGCAACGTGACGACCGTGACCTTCGCGCCACGCGCTCGCCAGTCATCCGCCAGCTGCATCGCTGCGGCGTTGCTGATCGTGCGATCGTGTGCGTTGAGCAACAGCTGGATGTCGTGCACTGCCGGCGGCGCACGCCGAGCCTGGCGCCGGACGGCGAGCCCGAGTCGCAGCATCTGGCCAAAACCGTGCGTGGTCCACCCGTCCTCACGGTCCGGTACCGTGTCGAGTCGCGCCCGCTGTCGCGTGAGGTTTGGCAGGCGCACGGCCAGGCGAAGCACCGGACTCCCGAGCTTCCAGGGAAGCCGCGCCAGCTCGATCGCC
>DATJIZ010000003.1:0-2779 GCA_035492735.1 Gemmatimonadaceae bacterium
GACCCGGTCGTTCGCGTGATCCGACACGTGCGAGGAGAGCAGGCGCTCAAGACGTCCGACGTTCCCGACGTGCTCGCCGGCTATCTCAGCGCCATGGGCCGGCTCGTGGCACACCTGGACCAATACCACGGCGACGAGTGATTGGCACCGACGCGGCATGAACGACGTAGTGTTCCATGGTTGGCCGCAGGCTCACAGATCCAACTGAGGAGTGATCGAAATGAAACGCTGGCTCGCACTTCTGCTGCTGCTTCCACTCGGCGCGTGCGGCTACAATCGCATTCAGACGCTCGACGAGCAGGCCGCGTCGGCGCAGAGCACGATCGAAGTTCAGCTCCAGCGGCGCGCCGATCTGATCCCCAACCTCGTGAACACGGTGAAGGGCTACGCGCAGCACGAGGAGCAGGTCTTCACTCAGGTCACGCAGGCACGCGCCGGACTTCTGAGCGCGGTCCAGACGCACGACGCCGAGCAGATGGCCAACGCCAACGCGCAGCTCACGTCGGCGCTGGGTCGCCTGATGGTCACGGTCGAGGCGTACCCGAACCTCAAGGCCGATCAGAGCTTCATTCGGCTGCAGGACGAGCTCACCGGCACCGAGAACCGGATTGCCGTGGCGCGAACCGATTACAACCAGGCGGTGAACGCGTACAACGCGTACATCCGTCAGTTCCCCGTCGTCATCACCGCGAAAGTCACGGGCGCCAAGCCGAGGAAATACTTCACCGCATCCGCCTCGGCGGAAACCGGCCCGCCCAGCGTCGACTTCTCCAAGCCGACGGCGACCCCGCCGGCGACGCCGCCGCCGCCGAAAACTCCGTGAGTCGATAATCCGACGGACCGGCCGCGCGAATCATCGCGCGGCCGGTTGTGGTTTGGGGAACAGCGCGGCGCCTTTCGCGACCTTCCAGCCGGTGACGTCGAGCGACTCCACGGACGCGAATCGCTGCTCCCCGACTTGCCCGGCGCCGCCGACCTGCGACCACAGCTCCTGCGCCTTGTTCGGCATGAACGGCGCGAGATGGATCGCGTGCCGCGCCAGTTGCCGCACGATCGCCGACAAGACGCGCTCGAGCTCCGCACGCTGGTCGTCGCGTTTGGCGAGCGCCCATGGCTGCTGCGACTGCACGAATTCGTTGCCGCGCGCGGCGCAGGCCATCACGCGCTTGAGCGCTTCGTGCAGGAGGAATCCTCGGCCGCCGTCCATCGCCGCGTGATACTCGGCGAGGTCCGCTGCATCGGCGCCGTCGATGTCCATCGGCGCGCCGGCGGGCACGGTACCGCCGCAGTATTTCTCGACCATCGCCACCGCGCGGCTCGCCAGGTTGCCGAGTGAGTTCGCGAGATCGGCGTTGTAACGTTCGTCGAACCGCTCGTACGAGAAGCTTCCGTCGGCGTCGAATGGAACTTCACGCAGCAGGAAATAGCGAAGCGCGTCGGCTCCGTAGCGATCGATGGCCTCGTTCACGTCGAGCCGCACTCCCGATGACTTGCTGAATCGCTCACCGGCGAGCAGCACGAAGCCGTGCGCCCACACGCGCTCCGGCAGCGGGAGATCGGCGGCCTGGAGCATCGCCGGCCAGATCACCGTATGCAGGCGCGTGATGTCCTTGCCGATCACGTGCAGCTGCGCCGGCCAACGAGCCTCGTAGCCAGGGTCCGGAAAACCGGTCGCGGTCAGGTAGTTCGGCAGCGCGTCGAACCAGACCCACGTGCCCTGCGCTTCGCCAGTCGACAGTGGAATCGGGAATGGTATGGCCCACGAGAGGCGCGACCGCGTGATGGAGATGTCGTCGAGTCCCTGATCGAGCAGCGCGAGGATCTCGTTGCGACGGGTCTCCGGACACAAAAAATCCGGCCGCTCGCGAAACAGCTCGCGGAGAGCATCCGCATAGCGCGTGAGGCGAAAGAACCAGTTGCGCTCCGTGGTCCACTGCAATTCCCGCGTCGGATGCAGCACGCAGTGACCGTCGACGATCTCATCGTCGCGCTTGAACAGCTCACAGCCGACGCAGTACCAGCCCTCGTATGCGCTCTCGTAGAAATCGTCGGGTCGCCTCGCATGAATGCGCTCGATGAGGGCGCGCACGCCGCGCTTGTGGTCCGCAGCCGTCGTGCGCATGAAGCGATCGTACGAGATCGACAGGCGGCCCCACATCGCCTCGAAGCGTTCGGCCATCTCGTCGACGAACTGCTGCGGCGAGACGCCGCGCTCGGCCGCCGCTTGCGCGACCTTCTGCCCGTGCTCGTCGAGTCCCGTGAGGAAGTACACGTCGTCGCCGCGCATGCGACGGTACCTCGCGATCGCGTCCGCGCCGATCTTCTCGTATGCGTGCCCGATGTGCGGCTCGCCGTTCGCGTAGTCGATCGCCGTGGTCAGGTAGTACCGGGCCACTCAGTCCTCGCTCGCTGGTTCGCCGCCGCTCTGGCCGCTCTCACTACCCTCGGCGCTGTCGCTGCCCGCCCTGGTCGCGGCGTCATTCGTGCCGCGGCCGCCGGCGCGATTCCGCCGGCCGCCTCGGCGGCCCCGGCGCCGGTGCGGGCGCCGCTCGCGCTGCTCCTCATCGGCCGCCGCCGTTCCCTCCGGCGCTTCTGCGACGACGGTTCGGCGCTCCTCCGCCGATTCGAGATCATCGTCGCCAGAGTCCACCACGGCATCGGTGGGCGCCGGAGTGTGCGCGACCGTGTCCGGCAGCGGTGCGCCGGCCCCCTCTGCTTCGGCCCGCAACTCGGCGAGCGCAATCGTCCGCTGCTCGCCGTCTTCGCCCCGCAGGGTCAC
>DATJIZ010000004.1:0-10068 GCA_035492735.1 Gemmatimonadaceae bacterium
TTCGGCGCGCTTTTCTGGCTGCTCATCGACGAAGGAGCGAACGCTGCGCTCGGACTGACCCCGGGCCCGGCCGCCTTTCCCTGGCAGACTCACGCGCGTGGGCTCGCCGGACATCTCGCGTTCGGAGCCGTGGCGAATACCACGCTGGCCGCCGTTCAAGGGCACGTCAGCCCCGGTGCGCCTCGCATTTGACAACCCCGCCCGGGAACTGAATACTCTGCCGCCGCGACTCGACGCACAGAGTGCACCCGTGACTGAATCCGACCGACAACTCCTGGCGCCGCTCGTGAAGACAGGCGAGTCGTACACCTTCGGTCGAGCGGGCGGGAGTCCCTCCGACATCGCGGAGTTCGATCGGATGGCCGAACGACTGCTCCAGCTGCAGCGCGACGGATACATCGTGTTGAGCGAGGCGATGATGGACTATACGCGGCCCGGCGATCATTTCTATCTGGTCCGCGCGCGCTTGACACCGCTCGGCCGGGACGCGCTGCTGGCGCCGCTCTGAACATTCCAGGCTTGACACGATCGGCGCACGATGCTTATCCTCCCCTCTAACACAGATGGGACGGAGAAATGCTGGATCCTGAAGGCGGTCTGCTGCGCGGCACGCTCGACCTCCTCGTCCTCAAAGCCCTCAGCTGGGGACCGCGCCACGGCTACGCCGTCGCCGAATGGATCAAGGCGGTCACCGACGGCGATCTGCTCGTCGAAGAGGGGCCGCTCTACACCGCGCTGCACCGGCTCGAGAAAAACAAGCTGCTCGACGCCGAGTGGGGGTACTCCGACAACAACCGCCGTGCCAAGTACTACCAGTTGAGCCGCGCCGGTCGGCAGCAGCTTCGCGCCGAGGTCACCGCGTGGCAGCGCTACGCGAGCGCGGTCGGCAAGGCGCTCGCCGCGGCGACACCGGCTATCGCCTGACGCAGGCGCCATGATGCGACGCGTCTTCCGCATTCCATTCACTCGCGGGCACATCGACCGCGAAATCGATGACGAGCTGGCGTTTCACATCGAGACGCGCACGCGCCGGCTGATCGCCGCCGGCTGGTCCGCCGACGCGGCGCGATCCGAGGCGATGCGGCAGTTCGGCGATGTCGCGAGCGTGCGGGCGTCGTGCGTCGAGCTGGACCAGGAACGGGAGCGCGCAATGCATCGAGCAAATCTGATCGCCGAATTGCGGCAGGACGTGGCCTTTGCAGTGCGCACGCTGCGGCGGAACTTTGCATTCACGGTGCTCGTCGTCGGAGCGCTGGCGGTGGGCATTGGCGCGAACACGGCCATCTTCACGCTCGTCGACGCCGTACTCGTGGCGAAGCTGCCGGTCAGCCACCCCGAGGCGCTGGTGGCAATCGGCAACACCTCGCGCGTGGGCGGCATCTCTACCGGATTCCCGCAGACGAATCTCATCTCCTACCCGCTGTACAAGGACGTCCGCGACCGGAACCAGTCCTTCAGCGGGCTGCTCGCCTCGGGACGCTCGGATCGGCTCGACGTGCGGGTCGATGACAACGACGCGGAACTCGAGCATCCACGAGGCCGTTTCGTGAGCGGCAACTACTTCTCGCTGCTCGGCGTGTCGCCGCTGCTGGGCCGGACCTTCGACGCGCGCGTCGACGACGTGCCCGGCGGATCGCCGGTGATCACGATCAGCTACGCGTACTGGATGCGGCGGTTCCACGGCGCTCCGGATGTCGTGGGCCGGCAGATTCTGGTGAACGGAATCAAGATGGCGATCGTCGGCGTGACGCGCCCGGGTTTCACCGGCGAGATCGTCGGCTTGTCGAACGACGTCTGGCTCCCGATCGCGATGGTCGATGTCCTCAAGCCTAACGCGCGCCGGCTCGATGATCGGCTGGTGAACTGGCTGCTCCTGCTCGGCCGGTTGAAACCCGGCGCGACGCTGGCGCGCGCAGAGCGTGAGCTTCCGACGTTGATGCAGCAGTCGATCGTCGCCAACAGCACGCCCACTACGGGCCGAGCATTTCTCGAGGGCAAGCCGAAATACTACGTCAGCTCCGGTACGCGGGGCTTCTCGCGAATTCGCGAGCTGTTTCGCGCCCCGCTGCTGACGTTGATGATCGGCGTGGGGCTGCTCTTGTGCATCATTTGCGCGAACGTCGCCAACCTGCTGCTGGCGCGCTCGATCGCGCGCGGGCGCGAGCTCTCGGTGCGGCTGGCGCTGGGCGCCGGCCGAGGACGACTGGTGCGCCAGCTGCTCACGGAAAGCGCGGTGCTGGCGACGATCGGGGCGGCGTGCGGTCTCGCCGTGGCTTGGTGGGCCAGTCGCGGTCTGGTGGTGCTCGCGGCGGCCGGCATACCGTTCGCCGTGGATCTTTCCCTCGATATGAGAATCCTCGCGTTCACCGCCGCCATCTCGGTGGGCGCCGTGCTGATCTTCGGGCTCGCGCCAGCGCTGCGGGCGTCGCGGCTCGATCTGGCGTCGTCGATCCGTGCCGCGGCGCCGTCACTGATGGCGAGCGGACAGGGCCGGCGGAGCCGACGCTTTCCGCTCGGCACGGCGCTGATCTCGGCGCAGGTGGCGCTCTCGATCGTATTGCTCGTCGGCGCGGGGATGCTCGTGCGCAGCTTGCGCAACGTCGAATCGCAGGACGTCGGCGTCGACCGGGACCATCTGGTGATTCTCGAGCTCGACATCAACACGCCCGGTTACACGCGCGTGCGGCTCGGCAACCTGGCGCACGCGCTGCGCGATCGCATCGCGGCGATTCCCGGCGTCGCGGCGGTCACCTACTCGGAGAATGGTCTCTTCTCCGGGACCGACAACGGCACGACGATCGAGATTCCCGGGTTCGTGGCCCACGAGGTGAGCGACACGCTGGTCGGCTACGACAACGTCGGGCCGGGGTTCGCGCATGCGGTCGGTGCGCGCATCGTCGACGGACGCGACATTCTGGCCAGCGACGAAGGCAAAGCGCCGCGCACCGCGCTGGTGAATGAATCTTTCGCGAGGTTCTTTTTCGCCGGCCAGCGGGCGGTCGGAAAGTTCGTGCACGTCAACGATTCGATCGCCATTCAGATCGCCGGCGTGATCGGCGACGTTCGCGATCATGACCTCAGCGGTCAGATCGAGCGACGCATGTACCTCCCGTTCGTCCACACGGACACGCAGCCGGGGCAATGGGGCCAGCCTGGCACGATGCGCATGGAGATCCGCGCCGCCGGCGCCCCGACGTCGATCGTCCAGCCGGTGCGGCGAGCGGTGGTCGCAACGGATCCGCTGCTGCCGATCAGCAGCATCGATCCGCTGGTCACGCTGATGTCGGAGTCGATCAGCCAGCAGCGTCTGCTGGCGCAGCTCGCCACGGGGTACGGGGTGCTCGCGCTCATGCTGGCGGCGATCGGGTTGTATGGCGTGATGACCTACGCGATTTCGCGGCGGACCAACGAGATCGGGCTGCGCGTCGCGCTCGGCGCCGACCGCGGACAAATCGTTGCGATGGTACTGCGCGACGCGCTGCGGCTCGTAGCGGCGGGTGTGGTGATCGGCGTGCCGCTGGCGCTCGCTGCGGCGCGCCTGCTCGAGGCGCAGCTCCACGGCGTGAGCGTCGGCGATCCCTACTCGTTCGGCCTCGCCGTGATCGTGTTGACCGCGGCGGCGATCGCGGCCGCGCTGGTCCCGGCGAGGCGTGCGGCGAACGTGGCACCGCTCGTGGCGTTGCGCGCCGAGTGAGCGCTCGGGGCGCGATTTCCTGATCGCGGCGGCGAGCGGCGCTAACTCGCCGCGCTGTAGTAGCCGTCGATCGTCCAGCGCACGAGATGGTCGCGGAGGACTTGTGCGCGACCCGGATCGAAGCGCGCCGCGGTGAGCCGCGCGGTCGCGCTGGCCTCGTGCACGACTTCGGCGACGATGCGGACCGCTTGTTCAGGTGGCGCGCCGAGCGCGCGAACGACCTTGGCGTGCTCGGTGACGGTGAGACGCAGCAGGTCGAGCAGGCGATTCGATTCGATGACCGCGACCTCCGCCGCGCTGCGCTTCGCTTCGGATGTCGTTCGCGCGAGCAGCGCCTCGGCAGCTAACGCGTGCGCGCGCTCGCGAAGGGTATGCGCTTCTGCTAAGAGATCAGCGCGGTCGCGTTCCGGAAACGACTCAGTTGCATCCACAGCCGACACCGCCTCCGGCGAGTGGGCGGCTGTCGAGAGAGGCTCGGGAAGGGACTACCGTGCGCCGCCTCGGATCAATTCTACTTTACGCCACGGATGTCGCAACATTAAGGTATGGTAAAGATGGGGGCCCGTAGAAAGTTTGGGCCCGCGGGCGATCAAGCCCAGTGCGGATGCTGCCGCAGAAGCGCAGAGGCGTCGGCGGCTGGCAGCGGGATCGAGAAGAGAAAGCCCTGCGCGAACTCGCACTCGAGTTGGCGTACGAACTCGAGCTGCGCCGGTGCCTCGATACCCTCGGCGACGACGGGCAGCCCGAGCTGGCGGCCCAGGTCACGGATCGTCGATACCATCTGCCGCTTCCGGTGTGCGTCCGTTGACCCCGCGAGAAACGTGCGATCGATCTTGATCGCGTCGAGCGGCAGCTCGAGCAGGTAGCGCAGCGACGAATAGCCGGTGCCGAAGTCATCGAGGTGAATGCGAATGCCGAGCCGGCGCAACTCGGTGAGCGCCGCAGCCACGTGCTCCGGGTCATGAATCAGCGTGCTTTCGGTGATCTCGAGGATCAGCGCCTCTCCGGGAAGCTTCGACGCGTCGAGAATCGCCTTCACTCGCTCGACCAGGTCCGGCTGGAGAAGCTGAGTGGCGGTGATGTTCGTGCTGACGGCCAGCGCGGTGTCGGGCCCAAGCTCCTTTCTCCATACGCCGACCTGTGGACATGCCTGCGCCAGCACCCACCAGCCGATCTGCGCGATGAGCCGCATCTCCTCGGCGAGGGGCAGGAACTGGTCCGGTGGAATGAAGCCGCGCTCGGCGTGTCGCCACCGAATGAGCGCTTCGAAATGGGCAATGCGTCCGCTCGGCAGGTCGACGATCGGCTGATAATAGAGCTCGAATGCACCCGCCTGAACGGCGCTTCGGAGCTGTCCCTCGTCGCGAATACGCGTGATGGCGCGATCGTGCATCACGGGATCAAAGATCTCGTATGCCGATCCCACGGCTTTGGCGCGCTCACGCGCCACGCCGGCGAGCTGGACGAGGCGGCCCGGTCCGTCGACCTCGGTCGAACCGAGGGCGATGCCGATCCGTGCGGACACGGTCAGCCCGTCCCAACGCGTCTTGATCTGCGGGCGCAGCGCGTCGCCAATGCGGACGGCGGCGCGCGCGACGTCGCGATCGTCGGCGATGGTGTCGAGCAGCACGAGAAACTCGTCGCGACCGAGTCGGGCAACGGTGTCTACCTCACGTACCGTCGCGTGGAGTCGGCGCGCGACTTCGACAAGCAGATCATCGGCCGTTTCGTACCCGAGCGTCGACTGGATTTCGGCGAACTGATCTACTTTCACCGAGAGCACCGCGAACCGACGTCCGGTGGACCGGCGAGAATACTTGAGCGCCAGATCGACACGGTCCAGGAAGAGGTCGTGGCTCGCGAGCTCGGTCAGCTCATCCCGCAGCGATTCTCGACGCGGCTCCTCAGTCGTGTGATCGCCGCCCACGATGCGGGTACGGAGCTCGAGCTCGACGGCCAACGTCCGAGCCACGAGCTCGAGCGCCTGGCGCTTGGCGCGACTCCACGCCTCGACGTTGGAGCTCGAGATGCAGAGTCCAAGCGCCGCCGGATCACCGTTCGAGACCACGATGCAGGCACCGGACGGGCCGACCAATGGCAGCAGCGCGAATCCGCGCGTGTCCGCGGGAAGCTCGCGCGGCGTATCCTGCGGGAACGCCAGAAGATCGCTGCAGAAGACCGGTGCGGCGCCGATCCCCCGCGGCATCTCGACGATCGCGATCGTCCGGTCGCTCCCGGAATTCGCGTACCCCGGCCCATACGCCAGCACGACGAGCTTCCGGATGCGCTCCAATGCAAGTGCGGACAGCACGCCGGACGCATCGCTGATGAGGTGCTGTGTGCCTTCGGCGGCACGCACTGGTTCGGCTGCTCTCGGTGACAAGGGATCGTCCTCGGCTCTACGATGTGACGGCCAGAGCACATGAACGCAACAATCCCAATTGGCAATGTCTTATTAGTCACGTAACAATGCGGTTTCGCGCGATACTATCGTCTCGGCTCATACCGCATCGCCACCGCCCCGGAGCCGAACTCCAGCCGGCTGACGAGCTTCAAGTCGATCACCTTTGAGAGCCCCGCGAACAACGTCGGCCCATGGCCCGCAAGCCTGGGATGCACCACGAACTCGTATTGATCGATCAATCCCAGTTCGGCCAACGCCAGCGGGAGCGTCACGCCTCCCACGAGCAGGCCCCTTCCCGGCTCCTGTTTGAGCCGCTGCACGGTGGTCGCCAGATCGCCGCGCACGAGCTCCGCGTTCCAATCGACCCGGTCCAGCGTGCTCGACACGACGTACTTCTTCTTGGCGTCGATCGTTCGAGCGAATGGTTCCATCCACGGCTGCATCCAATCCGCGGTCGCTCCCGCCGGAGCCGGCCGCCGCCAGGCGTCCTCCATCATTCCGTAGGTCACACGGCCAAACAGGAGGGCATCGGCCTGCTCGAGGTTCTGGGCCGCGCGATGATGCAACTCTTCGTCCGCGATCATTACACGATGATCGCAGCACCCGTCCAGGGTGACGTTGATGGAGTACCGAAGGGGTCGCATGGCGGGACGCGGATGGTCGATGGGTAGTACAACGAACAACTCGCGCCGTCAACCGACCTTCACCGCCCGAGCCAGTACGTTGCCTTGATCTGAAAGATGTTGGTCGGCCGATCGCCGAGGATCGCCGTTCGCGCGGTCTGGAAATCGAAACTCCCGGCGGCATCGGAGCCGGACCGTTCCTGCGTCCAGACGAAGTACAGCGTCGAACCCGGCTTGTATTCCCAGCGAAGCACGGCCGTTCCGCGCAGAGAGCTCGACGTGAAGTTCGGGTTGGTGAACGAGAACGACCTGGCGGGCCCGCCGGCATCGGGGTCGACGGTGTACTCGTTGGCGGCCGCGTCGTAGTTGATCGTCCCGATGTCGCGTCCGTACGCCAGCTTCGTGATGCTCCGCGGCGCGGCAAACTCGCGGAACGACGAGTAGTCGCCGCTGGCGATGAACGGCTGCGCGAACAGTTGCAGCGTCAGATTCGGCGTGAACGTCCAGTTGAGCCGCGTGTCGAGCGACACGACTTTCGTCGTGACGAACCCGAACACGTAGCGCGTGCCGTGGAACAGTGTGGCGGTCGGGTCGGTAACGGCGTCCACGTACTGCGCCGCATCCTCGGAGCGTTGGAAGCTCGGCGACAACTGGATGAACACGTTGGCCGCCGGCTTGAGCGCCATGCCGGGCGACAGCGCCAGCATGTGGATCGGGTCCCCGATGCCCGTGAGCCCGCGCACCGTGAAATCGAACACCGCCGGCGCGCGAGCGTCGGTCGAAACCTCGAGCACGCCAAGGTTGTAGCCGGAGCGCTTGACCACCGGCCCGCCGCGCGTCGCGCGATCGTCGTACGCGGGCACGTCTTCGATGTAGAACGCGCGCAAGTTCCAGTAGTTCGGGAACTGCATGCCGTAGAACGTCTGGAGCTCGGTCTCGGTCTTGTCGTTGTCGTAGTTGTACTGAGTCGCGCCGCCCGCGGTCAGGAAGATGTTACGGTACCAGCTCGTGGGCGTGGTCCACTGACCACCGACGTTGCCGTTGATCCACTTGTAATCGGCGCGATCGAGGAATGCGAGGTCGTTCACCTCGAACCCCGGGCTGCGCACGTTGGCCATTGCTTCCCAGAGCAGGGTGCCGTTGTCTTTGCCGACGCGCGTGAAGAGCCCATATCCCTGCAGCGCGCCACGCGTCGTGTCGTAGCGGGTGGTGAAGAGCCCGTCCGAAGTCGTGACGCGATCAGGCCGCTGGAAGTAGCGCGCACTGGAGCGCTGGGTGAACGCGAGCGCCGCCGCCGAGCCGCCCACGTTGGACAGCAGCGCGCTGCCCATCCACGAGTACTCGCGCGCGCGCCAGGTGTGGCGCCAATCGACGCCCACCGCTTCGGCGTGGCTGCGAAGCCGATCGCTCAACACGGTGTCGCTCATGCTGCGCGCCGTGGACGTCAGAATGCCGCCGAACGTCGTCGCGCCGGCGCGGAACTCTTTCTTCGCCCGGGCGACGAAATAGTTCGTGAACGGTTCCACGACTTGCGACGCCTCCGGCGCGTTCAATGCCGGACGGAATCGCGCCGTCTCGCGGTTCGTGACGGCGTCCAGCAAGCCGACGTTGTAGCCGCCCTGTGTACGCCCTGTGATCTTGGCCGCGCCGAGGATCGAGGTGTTGGCCGGCTCGTCGGCAAAGGCCGCGGTGTCGTCGACGTATGGATTGAGCTGCGGCGGACGGCCGATCCGCCGCGAGTAGAACGCGTCGAGGCCCGACGTGTTGCTGCAGAAGAAACAGCGCATGCCGCCGAAGTCGAACGCGCTGGCGCCCGAGATGAAGAAGGGCCGCTTCTCCTCGTAGTACGTCTCGAACGCGCTCAGGTTGAGCACTGCGGGATCGACTTCGACCTGGCCGAAATCGGGATTGATCGTGGCGTCGAGCGTGAGGTTCGACGTGAGCAGATACTTCACGTCGCCGCCGGCCGCGAAGCGCTCATCCGGATTCCTGTGATAGGGATCGGAGCTCGTGACCTGCTTGAAGGTGCTGCCGG
This sequence comes from Gemmatimonadaceae bacterium, assembly GCA_035492735.1. Lineage (GTDB taxonomy): Bacteria > Gemmatimonadota > Gemmatimonadetes > Gemmatimonadales > Gemmatimonadaceae > JAQBQB01. Next base: position 8,757 of record DATJIZ010000004.1, read on the forward strand.
TCACGATGTATGGCAGCAGCTCGAGTTGCCGTGGTCGTTCGCTGATCTCGAGCCCCGTCAGCTCGCCAAAAAAGGCGGGGCCGCCCGGCTCGTTCCGGCGCCAGAAGGACCACATGTCGCGCTCGTTCAACCGATCGACGTAGCGCCAGATCTGCAGACCCCACGTCTGGGCGCTGTCGCGCGAGAAGCGAAGCTGGCTGAACGGAATGCGCATCTCGGCGCTCCAACCGTCTGCGTCGGCGTGCGCTGCAGCCTCCCAGATCGGATCCCAAGACGGATCGCCGTCGAGCTGATCGCCCTTCACCCCAGCCGGGTTCACCTCGAACAGCACGTCATCGAGGTGGTTGTGATAGGGGTCCAGATCGACGACCAGTTTGTCCGTCGTGAGCGAGTTGAATGAACCGTTGTTGCCATTCGCGTCGAGAAGCTGGTCGCGCCGGGCGAGCGGTGCGGCGAGGCCGCCTGGCTCGCGCATCCGTGCGCCGATGTAGAGCGCGTCCTCGTCATAGAGGATGCGGATCTCCGTCGGCAGTGACGCCGACTCGCCCTCGTTGGGCTGGATTTGCCGGAACTGCGTGATCGGTGTGGCGCGACTCCAGGCCGAATCCGTCAGTACGCCGTCGATCCTGATCTGACCGTCGCGGCGGGCGGCAATGGCCGTCGGCGCCGCGGAATGGACTGGGGTGCTGCGGTCTTGGGCTCGGCTGCTCCCGGGAAGGCCGACGAACGTCAGCACGAGGCCGAGCGCGCCTCGGCGAGTCGCAATGAGTGGCATCCGCGTCGATTCAGGCATTGGCGAAAACTTGGATACCCCAACGCGCCGAATGGTTGGATCGTTTCAGCCGGGTTCGACACGCGACGGGCCGCGCGCCGGCTGGCCGGTTCGCACGAAGTGGCGAGCTCGGGCTTGATCGACGATGCGGCGCGCGTGCCAGCGTTCGGCCGCTGGCGCGATGCGGCGCGCCTGCCGGCGCCCGCCCGCCAGCTCGACGTGCGGCGCACGCGGTAAACCGGGGAGGGGGCGAACCCTTTTGCACATCCTCGTGTCTACCCCTTAGACACGAGGAGGAGAGCGAACGGTGGCGCTGCTCAAGGGCACGCTCGACGTGCTCGTACTCAAGACCCTGTCCTGGACGCCCATGCACGCGTTCGAGATCGCGTCGTGGATCGAGGACCGGTCCGCGGGCCGAGTCGTCGTCGATGACGCGGCGCTCCTCCAGGCGCTGCATCGGCTCGAGGCTCGTAAGCTGCTCCGCGCCGAGTGGGGAGTGACGAAGGCCGGACGCCGCGCGCGGTACTACGACCTGACGAG
>DATJIZ010000005.1:0-3373 GCA_035492735.1 Gemmatimonadaceae bacterium
CGGTCGCCGAGCGCACCCGTGAGATCGGCATTCGAATCGCGCTCGGCGCCGCTACATCGGACGTCATGCGGATGGTCGTCGCGCGCGGCATGCGCATGCCGCTCATCGGGCTGGCGTTCGGCGTGGCAGCCGCACTCGCGCTCACGCGCCTCATGACACACCTGCTCTTCGGCACGGGTCCGGGCGACCCGCTGGTCTATGCTGCCGTCACGCTCACATTGGCCGCGGTGGCGTTGACCGCCTGCTACGTGCCGGCGCGTCGAGCGGCGGCCATCCAGCCGCTCGACGCGCTCCGGCAGGGGTGACGAGCGATTCGCTCCGAGGGTCGTTCGATGCCGCCCGACGTGGTCAGTGCACGACCTTGATGTAGCCCCAGTTGTCCTGCTGCTTCATCACGAGCTCATGGATCCCGTCCGGCACGGTCTCCACGCCGGCGAGCAGTTGGCTCTTCTCGATATTGTTGTTCTTCATCGCGATCGCGCACACCCTGAACGCCACCTTGGGGTTCTTCATCGCCGATTGCACGTCGGCGATGTACGCCGAACGCTCCGGCATGACGAGCTCGAAGCCCTTGCCGTACATCACCACTTCCATCTCGGCGTTCGGGCTCGACGTGCCCACCTCCTTGAGCCAGCGCAGAACGGCTTTCTGATCGAGCGTGTCGCGGCTCGTGAGATCGAAGACGACGCGATACGGCTGCGGTGGACGGCGAACGAAGCCGAGGCTCAACAGCGCGACGCAGGCGACGAAGATCAGGCGCTTCATGATGACACCTCCGTTGGGTGTTACATGGATCGGCAGCGCGCGGCGAGCAGTCCCGTCGCCGCGTCGGTATCGAGATCGGCCATCAGGAGTCCTTGTTTCCCATAAGGCTGCCACGCCATCAAAGTTCCATCGGGGCGTACCACGGCCGAGGTCGACGGCGATCCCTCGCTCGCGCAGTTGACGCTGGCGAAATAGCAGCTGTTCTCGGCGGCGCGGCACAGCATCGCTTTTTCGTGGAAGGTGTTCGACGGATCGCCGAAGGTCGTCGGCCGATAGCTCCCTGGCTCCGCCTCGTGGAAGTGTGGATGAAACACCACGTGGGCGCCGCGCCGCGCCGCCCAGCGAACCGTCTCGGGGTAGCGCCAACCCTCGTGACAGATCGCGACGCCGAACTTGAGTGGACCGGCCTCGAAGACCCGCCGCTCAGTGCCGGGCGAGTATGTGCTCTCTTCCGATGGATCGAGCTGCACCTTGTCCTGAAATCCGGCGATCGTCCCGTCCCGGTTGACGACGAGCGCCGTGATCCGCGCTGCTCCGTCCACGACGCGCTCCGTTCCGAGTACGACCGCGACGTTGGCGGCACCGGCCACGCGAGCGATCGTCTGCCAGGCCTGCTCGAGGAACAGCGGGTCGATCGCCGGCACCGGCTTTCCCGGCGCACGATATCCCGGGACGTAACATTCGGGGAAGCAGATGATCGCCGCGCCTTCAGCCGACGCGCGCACGATCGCTTGTTCGGTGAGCGTGACCGACTCTGCCGGTGAGGCGGGATAGCGGATGTTGGCGAGGGCGATTCGGACGGTGCTCATGCGGATGACAATAGGTGTCCGTCCGCATTGCGCGCAAATTGGCGAAGCCTGCCGGTCGGCGCCTCGCGGAGCATCGTCGCTTGCCGGTTTGCGGCGCTCCGCGTCTGACTGCCGCGCATCTAGTTGTGGAAGAGGGCGGCCGGCACCGTGCGTTTCATGTGCAGGATCGGGAACGGCCGGCCGGCCGAGTCGGTCGGCGAGCGGTCGACTACGGCAAAACCAAGCGCCTCGTAGAACCGGAGTGCCGACTCGTTTTGCTCGTTGACGTCGACGGTCAGTGTTCCTGTGCTCAGGCGCTGTGCCTGCTCTACCAGCAATCTGCCACCACCTTTGCCCCGACAGTCGGGATCGATGAACAACGCCTCGACCGTGTCGTTGGCATAGCCGAGAAATCCGAGCGGTTCGTCAGCGGGGGACGCGAGCACCCACCACGCGATGGCATCGCTCGCCAACTCCTCGGCGACGAGCGGCCTGAGCGCGATCACGTCGGTGTCCTCCAGAAACTGATGCGTGGCGCGAACCGAGCGCTCCCACACCTCGAGCAGTCGCTCGCGGTCGTCAGCGCGGGCGGTTCGGATGTGCATGTCCATGACGGCTGAATGCGTGCCGCCAGTGCGGAGTTCCAGGGGTGTCAGGTCAGCACTTCGATCTCTGATTCGAGCAGGACGTCACGACCGACCGACAACGACACAGGGCCGGCAACGCGAACGCTGCCGGCCCTGCGACGAAGCTCGAAGCGATTGGCTTACGGCGGCGACACGAAGCTCACCGTCGCGCTGCCCGTCTTGGTGACGCTGTTCTGTTCGTCGTCCTTGGCCACGGCGGTCACCGTGTTCGTATGCGTCGTTCCGGCGGCGCCGGTCAACGTCTTGGTGAACGAGCAACTGTAGCTCAGGTTACCACCGATCGTGCCACCCGTGACGCAGGTTCCGACTCCACTCAGGTTTCCGAACTTATCGTCGTTCAGCGTGAAGAGACTTACAGGCTCTGCCGTGAGGTTCGCTACCGTGATGGTGTACGTCACGTCGCCGCTGAGCTGACCGGTGTTGGAGAACGTACACACCGTCGTCTGGCCGGTCTTCGTGAGTATCCCGGTAATCTTGCTTTGCGCCACGTTCTTCGTGCCGGTCGATACACCGTCGATCACGCACGACACGTTCTGCAGCGACCAGCTGGACGGCATGGTTTCCGTGATCGCGTAGTTGTTGCCAGGTGTCACCGGGAGCAGCTCGGTCGTCGCTCCTGCCTGCACGGCATACTTCGATGTTCCGTTCGTCGAGGCGGCCGACATCGTGAAGCCGAACAGCTGCGTCGTCGTCACGTCGGTGGACTTGACGATTTGAACGAACGCGGCGCCGACCTTCACGACGCAATCGAACGGGTTGCTGTTCGGCTCCCCGGATGGGAACGAGCAGACGTTGAGCAGATCGCGGCTCGTCGTGCCCGTCAATCCTTGCATGGCGAGGTCGATCGAACACGTCGCCACCACGTCGGCGCCGTCCTCACCGCCCGCCAACTGATCTGGTGACACGACGCCGACGGTGCACGTGGTCGTGCCCTTGCCCGCGCCAAGTACCTGCGTCACCTGCTTGGCACACCGATCCGACTTGGTGTCATTGCAGAGATACACGTCGGCCGCGCCGTTGCCGCCGACCTGTACGATGCTACCGTCGGCGGCGTTCGTAATCCGTGCGCACACGGCCACGTTGGCGTTGCCGTCATTGTCCGTGTCGATGAGCGCGCAGGCGTCGCCGGTTTGACCCGTGCCGCCCCACGAGTTGATGTCGTCCCACGACCAC
>DATJIZ010000006.1:0-9103 GCA_035492735.1 Gemmatimonadaceae bacterium
CGGCTCCGAACAGCCCGACGATCCGCACGCTCACCGAGGCCGGCCACCCTGGTCTCAATCGCGTGTGGTGGGACCTCCGGTACGAGTCGGGCTCGACGATCGTGATGCAGGTGCCGCCCCTCGACGAGCCGTGGGCGCCGGCGCGCCGCAATTACGCGGCGTACGGCACGCGGATTCCGCCCGCGGGGCCCATCGTGCCACCGGGCACGTACACGGTTCACGTGAAAGCTGGCGGCGCCGAAAAGACGACGCAGCTCACGGTACTGCCCGACCCGCACTCGCCGGGCACGCCGCAGACGATCCGCGCGCAGGTTGCTTTCGTCCGCGAGGTGCTCGCCGAGATCGACTCCGCCGCGAAGATGGGGAACCGCATGGAAGGGTTGCGCAAGCAGGCGCAGGATGCCGAGTCCGCGGCCGTGAACGATCCGTCGAAGCGCACGCTGATCGACGCCGCGAAAGCCTTCGACGCCAAGGCGAGCGCGGTGGAAGCGAAGTTGATCGACCTCCGGAACACGGGGCGCAGCGAGGATGCGTTCCGCAAGCCGGTGCAGCTGTACGAGCGGATCAGCTGGATGATCGGGCAGATGATCGGCACGCCGGGAAGCGGCAGCGGCGGCGGCGATGTCGGTCCAACGGCGCAGCAGGTCGCGGTGAACGCGGGATTCAAGCAGGAGCTGGCGGCGATCGCGGCGCAGTACAAGCAGCTCATCGACGTGGATGCGCCGGCATTCAGTGCGCTGCTCAAGCAGAACGGGATCGCAGAGACGGTGGTGCCATAGGGGTCTCGGCATGATGGCCCTCCGTCGCAAGTGCGCTGTCATCGCGCTGGTCGCTGTGTCCGGCAACCCGGCGCTCGCGCCGGTGCGGGCGCAGCAGCCGGTCGCCGTGACGCACGTGACGGTCATCGACGGCTCCGCCGACACGGCGCGCACTGACCAGACGGTGGTCGTCGTCGGCCGGCGTATCACTGCGGTTGGACCGGCGAGCCTCGTCAAGCCGCCGGCCGGCACGCGGGTGATCGATGGGCGCGGCAAGTTCCTGATCCCCGGCCTGTGGGACATGCACGTCCACACCGATTTCCCCGAGGGACGGCGCGTCCTCGCGCTCTACGTGGCCAACGGCGTGACCGGCGTGCGGGACATGGGGAGCAGCTGGGACTCGATCCAGGCTTGGCGTCGCGACATCAAGGCGCGGCGGCTCGTGGGACCGCGCATCGTCGCAGCGGGGCCATACCTGGAGGGTGGCGACGTCCCGATCGCACACATCCTGACGCGCACCCCCGCCGAGGGCCGCGCGGGCGTCGACTCCCTCGTCACGCTCGGCGTCGACTTCGTGAAAGTTCATAGCCAGCTCACGCGCGACACATACTTCGCCATCGCGCGGCGCGCGCGCGAACGAGGCATCGTCTTCGCCGGCCACGTGCCGCAAGCCGTCGGCGCGATCGACGCCTCCGATTCAGGGCAGCACAGCATCGAGCATCTTCTCACCATCCCGATGCCGTGTACCCCCGCCGAATCGCTCGCGCTGCGCCCACGCTTCGCCGTGCAGAGCGCCCTGGGCCGCTGCTCGTCGCGCGATCTCGCGCCGCTCTACGCGCGGTTCGTCCGGAACGACACCTGGGTGACACCCACGTTCGCCGGCGCCGTCGAGATCGCGTCGTGGCCACGTCGCGACCTGCCGGGCGACTCGCTCGCGCACTACTTACCCGAAGTGTCGCGCCGATTCGTCGCCGCGATCTTTCCGATGCCCGACAGCATTCCACCGGACGCCGATTCCGTCGGTCGCGCCGTGTTCGAGAAGCGCCTCGCCCAGGTGGCAGCGATGCGGCGCGCCGGCGTGCACGTTCTGGCCGGGACCGACGCGCCACTCCGCAACAGCCCGCCCGGATTCGGGCTTCACGAAGAGCTGACGCTGCTCGTCCGTGGCGGCATGCGCCCGATCGACGCGCTTCGCGCCGCGACGAGCGAACCGGCGCGCTATCTGAGAATGCTCGATACCGTTGGAACGATCGATGTGGGCAAGGTCGCCGACCTGGTGCTCCTCTCGGCGGATCCGCTCGCCGACATTCGCAACACGCGGCGGATCGCCGCCGTCGTTACGAACGGTCGGTTGATCGACGACGCGGAGCGGCGGCGGTTGCTCACGGGCGTGGCGAGCGAGGCGCACGGCAAGCGACTTCGTTGAGCTGACCCCCACTCCGACGACTGCTCACCATTTGCGAGCTTCTGGCATGACCCGTAGCTTCAACGGCGTCACTTCCCTCCGTGCCGATGCATACCGCAACGCACGTCGACGCCGCGCTCGCCGGCCGCGACGAGATGGCGCGCGAGCAACCACGATGAGCCGCGACATCCGCAGTTTCGACTACGTCAATCATCCGTACGATCGCGTGCGCGATGCGTTGAAGGCCAACGCCACGGAAGTCTTTCGTATGGCAACGCACGCCGCGCGCTCGCGCCTGGAGTCGGTCGCGTCGGTGCTGCGCGTCAACATCGGTGCCGTCGAGGTCTCGACCGCGATCGACATCGAGGTGGGAACGATCGCGGAGGTCCCGGGCGGACCGGGACGGCCGCGCATGCTCGAAATCCCCGTCCGCTGGAAAGCGGCGGAGCGTGCCGCCCTCTTTCCCGTAATGAATGCGCAGCTCGACGTCTATCCGCTCACGTCGACGGAGACGCAGCTCGATTTCCACGGCCACTACGATCCGCCGCTCGGCGTGCTCGGCTCGGCCATGGACGCGGCAGTGGGTCATCGGATCGCCGAGGCGTCGGTGCATCGCTTCGTGACGGAGGTCGCGCAGTATCTGCGCGCCGCGAAATGACAGGCCCGGTGGGCTAGGGCGACGGCGCGCCCGCGGTAGCTGAATCGCGCGCGCTGCGATAATTTCGCGCGTCCCTGTCTCGCGGCGATGGTTTCATGATCGCGCTCTTTCCGGTCCCGTACAGATGAGCGATGTCCGCGCGGAGCTGCCGTCCCCGCGCGGGGGCGTCGCGTGAGCACGCCGGCAGAGCTCAGCGCTTTGCTCGCCGGACGCTACACGGTCGAACGCGAGCTCGGGCGCGGCGGCATGGCAACGGTCTACCTCGCGCACGACCTCAAGCATGATCGCAAGGTCGCGATCAAAGTCCTCCGAGCGGAGTTGGCTGCCGTCCTGGGTGCCGAGCGCTTTGTGGCCGAGATCAAGACGACGGCGAGCCTGCAGCACCCACACATCCTGCCCCTGTTCGACTCCGGCGAAGCGGACGGGCAGCTCTACTACGTCATGCCGTACGTCGCCGGCGAGACCGTCCGCGAGCGACTCGATCGCGAGACTCAGTTCAGCGTCGACGACGCAATCCGCATCGCGCGTGAGGTGGCGGATGCCCTCGACTATGCGCACCGACATGGCGTGATCCACCGCGACATCAAACCGGAGAACATTCTGCTTCATGACGGCCGCGCGCTGGTCATGGATTTCGGCATCGCACTCGCCGTGAGCGCCGCCGCCGGCGGACGGATGACCGAGACGGGAATCTCGCTTGGCACGCCGCATTACATGAGCCCCGAGCAGGCCACGGCGGACAAGAACCTCACGCTGCGCTCCGACATCTACTCGCTCGGCGCGGTGCTGTACGAGATGCTCGCCGGCGATCCGCCGCACGTCGCGAGCTCGGCGCAGGCGGTGGTCATGAAGATCATCACGGAGCCTGCGCGTCCCGTGAACGAGCGACGACGGGCGGTCCCACCGAACGTTGTCGCAGCGGTGAGCAAGGCACTCGAGACGCTGCCCGCCGATCGGTTCGAGAGCGCGAAGTCGTTCGGTGATGCCCTGGTGAATCCGGCCTTCGTCAGTACGCCTACTATTCTGGCCGGTCCGATCCGCTCGTCCAACGTGCCACGCGCGTGGTTTTGGACATCGACGACCATCGCGGTCCTGTCGCTTGCTGCCTTGGCGTGGAGCTGGCGGCGATCCGACGCGCCCCAACCCGTGACGCGCTTGGTTATTGCGCTCCCCGACAGCCAGGGCATCAGCGACGGAGGAGGCCTTACCCGGCTGGCGTTGTCGCCCAATGGACGAACGATCGCCTACGTGGGTCCCGGCTCCTCACCATCGGGCACGCGCCTCTGGGTTCGCAGGCTCGATCAGCTGCACGCAACATCGCTCGCCGAAACCGATGGCGCGATCACCCCGTCGTTTTCACCCGACGGCAAGCGCATCGCTTTCGTGAGCGGAACGCCGCGGGCGGTACGCGTCATTCCTGTCGAGGGCGGCCCGGTCATAACGCTGACTGACGATGAAGTGTGGAGGGGCGGTGTTTCGTGGGGGAGTGACGGCTACATCTACTACGACGGCGGAGGCGGCATCGCGCGCATTCGGGAGAACGGGGGCAAGCGTGAGGAAGCGACGATTCCCGATACGACCGCGGATCTCTTTCACGTGAATCCGTCCGCTCTGCCGAACGGTCGCGGCCTCCTGTTCACGATCGTGCGGGGCGGCGGTCTGTCCAGGTACGACGTTGGCGTACTCGATACGAGAAGTGGCAAGCAGACCGTCCTCGTCCACGGCGCAGTCGGTCGCTACGCGGCGTCGGGTCACCTCGTATACGTCACCAGTAGTGGGCTCATGATGGCGGTACCCTTCGATCTCAATCGATTGCGGATTACTGGTCAAGCGTTCCCTATCGCGCAGGATGTCGCAGTCGGACTTTTGTCGTCCGGCGATGTGGCGATCTCGCCCGCTGGAACGCTGTTGTACGCCGCGGCGGGGAACGCCGCGCGCGGCGGCCTGGAGTTGGTTTGGGTGGCGCGCAGCGGAAAGGCGACCGCCGTGGACTCGAGCTTCAGAAATTCCTTCATGGGTCGCATGCGGCTCTCCCCCGACGGGAGACAGGCGGCAATCTCTGGCCCGGGAGAAAGCGGTAGATGGGCCTGGGTCAAGCAACTCGACCATGGCCCAGCGGCGCGCTTGCCCGCGACGGTGGAACTGACCCCGCAGTCGTGGTCCGCGGATGGCAAACTGCTCCTGATGACCACGACGAGAGGGCTTGCCGTCGTGCCATCCGACGGCAGCGGCCCACCGAGGCAGCTCAACGATCGCCGCACGGCGGCAAGCTTTGCCGAGTGGTTCGGCGAAGGAAATGGGATTGTCTACGTTCACTACGACAGCATATTCGCGATGAGCACCGGCGGCGACACGACGAGGCGCCTGCTGATCGCATCGGCACGAGAGCCGGCGGTCTCACCGAACGGCCGCTGGCTCGCATACTCTTCGGAAGAAAGCGGCCGCGCTGAGGTGTACGTGCGGTCGTTCCCGGATACGAAAGCGTTCAAGCGGCAGGTGTCGGTGGCAGGAGGTATGGCCCCGCGATGGTCGCGTGACGGCCGCGAGCTGTTCTTCATCGACGAGTCACGATCCATGGTCGCGGCGCCGATCACGTCAGGACAGACGCTCATCGTCGGCGAACCGAAGCGACTGTTCGACGCGTCGGCGTACAATGTGGTGAACGCGCTTTACGACGTCGCGCCCGACGGTCGCTTCTTGATGCTTCGATCGGTCGGCGCGGCCGCGCGTTCCCACGAACTCGTCCTAGTCGAGAATTTCTTCCAGGAGCTCGAGGGCAAGGTCAAATCGAAGTGACGTTCGACGATGCGCCGGTCGCGAGCCGGGCACTTCGTGTATCTCGAGCGGCCGGAGATCGTGTGGCCGGCGGTGGCAAAAGTCCTCGCCGCACCCTGATTACTGCGGCAGCCTCGGATCGATGAAGCCGCTCACCTGTGACGCCACTGGCGGATCCAGGTTCGCCAGTACGGCGATCACGTACCCCGACCTCGGGTAAATCCGCAACTCGCCGTTCATTCCCGGCGCGCCGCCGCCGTGGCCGACGGCGCCGTCACCATTCTTGCGTCCATCTTCGAAGCCATAAGCGTACATCTGTCCGTTGCCCACGTCGACCTTTCCCGTGATCAACATGTTCGTGTATTCAGCGTTGAGCAGCTTATGACTCATCAACGATTCGGCGAACCTTACCAGATCGCCAACGGTTGAATACCCCCCGCCTGCCGACGTCCCGCGGTACGGAAGCGTATTCGTGTTCGGCGTCCACGCGCCGTCGCGCCGCATGTACCCGACCGACCGGTCAGGCACCGTTTGATCCTCGGGCTCCGACCCGGTGTGCGTCATGCCCGCCGGCCGGTACACATGCTCGGCGACGTAGTCGTAGTAGCTCTGACCAGTGACGCGCTCGATAACGACACCCAACAAGAGCATTCCATAATTGCTGTACTCCCACCGGCTCCCCGGTTCGAAGCGAAGGCCGCGAGCGCCGTACAACTTCACGTAGTCATCGAGCGTGCGCAGCTCCAAACGATGTTGGTCGAAATCGGGGCCGAAAATGTCGCCGGTGCCGCCAGTGTGCGTCAGCAATTGATGAATCGTCACCTTGCCCGACACGTCCTTGTTGGGATAGTCCGTGACGTATTTGCCAAACGGATCGGTGAGCTTGAGCTTGCCCGCTTGAACGAGCTGCAGGATCGAGGTCGCGGTGAACATCTTGTTCATCGAGCCGATGCGGAACCTGGTGTCGAGCGTGTTGGCAATCTTCCGCTCGCGATCGGCGAGGCCGTAGGCGCCCTGAAACAACGTCTTGCTGCCGTTGTTTCCCAGTTTGGCGACGATGATCGTACCGGCGAATCGATCCGCTGCCGATTGCTTCTCCAACCTTGACTTGAGGGCCGCCGCGAGCTCGGCTCCGCTCATGCGCGCGATCGGGAACGCCGCCGGCCGCGGAATCGCGTTGAGGCCGAGTTGGACGATCTTGGTTGGATTCGTCGAGTCGACGACGACGAGGAATCGCGCGAATTGGTCGGAATTGCGCTCCTGCACCAGCCCCACCACGGTGGTCGGCGTCGCGCGCTCGATGGACCGCAGGTCGAATCCCCCGGTGTTCTGGGCGAAGTTCACCTGGTTGTTGAGGTTCATGCTCGGGTATTCGGTCTCGATGAATTGCTGAATGCGGGCGCGATCTCCCGAGTTGAGCGCGTCGATGTACGCCGAGAAGGCCTTGAAAGGCGCACCGTTTCGCGCCGCCTCGATCTCGGCCTCGGTCAGCTTTGGCACAGCGTACTCAGCGGGCGTCTCCGTTGGCCGGAGCCGGATGGTGGCGCGATCCGATGTGTCGGCAGCGAGTTGGAGTGTGAGGATCACAAACTGGCGCGCCGCTCCGCGTTCCTGCGCCAGCACCGCAATTTCACGGTCCTTCGAATCCTGGATCTTTCGGACGTCGTAGCCGCCGTTTCGCGCGCGCAGCGCCATGACCTGATCAAGCGGAAGATCCGGCATGTCCGCGTCGAGGAATGCCTTCATCTTCGCGCGCTCCCCGCCGTTCAACGCGTCGAGGAACGCGGAGAGCACGCGACCTGCATGCGTCGACGGAATCTGGGCGGCCAGTCGCGGCGAGAAGAATAGGGTCGCGGCGAGGGTGATCAGGCAGCACTTGGCTGCAGCGACGCGGAATCGGAGCATACAGGTATTGTCATGCGCTCGTGATCCCGCGCAACCCTCACGAACAGCCCGCATCCAGTGCTAATCGGATCTTAATCTTGTCGCGATCGTCGTAGGGCACCTATGGCACCGGCGCGCGCACTATTGCAGAATACGCCTGTCTCGCCCTGGGAGCCCCGAATGATTTCTCCACTGACGCGCCGAATGGCGTGCCTCGTCGCGTTGCTCACTCTTGCCGCCACAGCCGGCGCGCAGAATAGAAGGCCCATGACATTCATGGATATCATGGAGCTCAAGAACGCCGGCGCCGTGGCGTTGTCGCCCGATGGATCGAAGGTCGCGTACACCGTGAGTGCCTGGGAGCACCCTAACGCGCGGCCGTCCACGGATCCCGTGAAACCAGATACCGCCAAAGGCGACAAGCACGAGATGCGATCGCACATCTGGATCGTACCGGCCGCCGGCGGAACACCGCGCCAGCTCACGTTCAGCGAGCGCGGCGAGACCGCGCCGCAGTGGTCGCCCGATGGGCGCTCACTGGCATTTCTCTCCGCACGTGGGAGCGGCACGGACGCAAAGACGCAGATCTGGATTCTGCCGATGGACGGCGGCGAGGCCTATCAGCTGACGACCTCCAGGGAGAACGTGAGCGGCTTCGAGTGGTCGAAGGACGGCTCGCGCATCGCCTTCCTCGCCGTGGACACGCTGCCCAAGGCCGACGAAGCCAAGACCGCGCGGCGCGATGATCCGCAAGTCTTCGAGTCGAACTTCCGCCTGTCGCACGCCTGGGTGGTCGACGTCGCGACCAAGCGCGAAAGCGAAGTCGCGCATGGCAATTTCACCGTCAGTGGGATACCGAGCTGGTCGCCCGATGAAACGCGGCTCGCATTCCAGGCTGCGCCGACGACGATGCTCCGCGACACGCGCTCGGACATCTACGTCGTCACGATCGCCGACAAGTCGCTGAAGAAGATCACCACGAAGCCCGAGGCCGGATCGCCACCGGCGTGGTCGCCCGACGGGAAGACGATCGCGTTCACGATCCTTCCGCAGACCCACACTGCACGGCCGGACAGCATCATGGATCGCGAGATCGGCAACGATCACCTGATCCTCTACGATGTCGCGTCAGGCAAGGCGACGGACACCTACGATCCGAAGGTCGACGTCTCGGCCGGCAATCCGCGCTGGACTCCCGACGGCACACGCGTGTTGTTCACGACCGGGGAGCGCGCCTGGAACGCGGTGTACGCGTACGACGTCGCGTCCAACAAGCTGAATCGGATTGTAGGCAAGGTGTTGATCGGCAGTCCGTCGCTCTCGAAGGACGGACGGCTCGCCGCCTACACGGTGGGCTCGTCGGACGCGCCGGCCGACGTGTACGTGAGCGACCTGACGTTCGCAACTCCCAAGAAGCTCACGGATCTCAACCCACAGCTGCGTGACATCGCGCTGGGCAAGACGGAAGTCATTACGTGGAAGAGCACCGACGGAACACCGGTCGAGGGCGTACTGCTCGAGCCCGTCGGGTATCAGCCGGGACGAAAGTACCCGCTGCTCGTCGAGGCGCACGGCGGCCCGACCGGCGCCACGAGCGCCGGCTTCAAGGCCAACTGGGGATCG
>DATJIZ010000007.1:0-12560 GCA_035492735.1 Gemmatimonadaceae bacterium
CGCCACGACCTGCGCCGGGAGCACCGCGCGCGTGAGCCAGCCGAGCGGAATCCGGCCCACCATCGAGGCGACCGGATACATCAGCAGGGCGAACAAGACGAGCAGGGCCGAGATCGCCAGAATGTAGTAGACCATTGCGCCGGCGAGCGCGATGCCCGCGCGGCTGGCGGCCACGGCCACGAGCGCGAACACGCCGATCGGCGCGACGAAGATGACCCACTCGACGATCGTCGTCGTCGCGCCGACGATCGCCGCGAAGAAGCCGACCAACGCGTCGCGGAGCGCGGGCTCGATCCGTCGGCTCGCCAGCGCGAACAGCACCGTGAACACGATGAGCGGCAGCATCGCACCGTCCGCCGCCGCCTTCAACGCGTTTACCGGCACGAGCGAGGTGACCCACGCCGCGAATCCGGGCAGCCTCGTGACCTGTGCCGCCGTCTGGCCCGCGCTTGCCGTGGCTGCCGCGCGCAGTCGATCGGCCGTGTCCGCCGGCAGCTTCATGTCCGCGATCAACGGAGGCGCCAACAGGAGCGCGACCACGGCTGCGAATACGAGCAAGCCGATGAACGTTGCGAGGGTCGCGGCCGTCAGACGGCCCATGCCGCCGGCCGACTCGTGCGTCGCGACGCTGACGAACAGGAGCGACACCACGAGGGGCACGACCGTCATGCGGATGCCGTTCACCCACATTGCCCCGATCGGCTCGAGGATGCTGGCAACGCGAAGCGCGATCGGCCCACCGAGGGCGCCGATCGCGCTTCCGAAGATCAAACCAGCGATGAGACCGATGACTACGCGATGGGCGCGCATCGGTCGGGAAAGCTACCGCTTTCTGCCCGACTTGCTACGCGCCGTGGCTCTAGTCGCTGTCCGGGGCGTCGTCCGCTTGGCCGGGCGGTGAGCCCGCGCAGCAGGCTTCTTGGCCGACGCCTTTTGGGCGACAGCCTTGGCGCGAGTTGGCTGGGCCCGCTTGGCGCCGACCCGAACCTTGGTCGAGGCCTTCTTCGCCGGGGCTGCCTTGGGAGGCGATGACTTGGCTTTCGCCTTTTTCACTGCCGGCTTGGTCGGCGCTGGTGCCGGAGCGACCGCCTTGGCCTTTGCCGCGGCGGCTGCCGTCGCTGGCGTTACCGGATTCGTGCGAGGCCGCCCGCCTTTACGAGCCAACTGTGCGTCTGCCAACATCTTGGCAAACGCCTCCTTCGCTTCGGCCATCAGTTGGGCGTGCGAAATTCGGCGCTCCTGGAGAGCGCGAGCCTTCTCTTCTCGATAAATCGACAGGGCCGTCGAGCCGTCCATTCGCAAGGGGGCCGAAGTGATTTTAGGATTTTGGGGGACACGCCTAATCTAGCGCCATGCGCGGCTCCGAGGGAGGCGTCACACTGTCTTCGTTGTGGCGCGTTCCTTCGTTCAAACTCCACAAACCCCCGATCGGGTCCGTTAAACGATCAGCCGCCGACGCCGAGGCCGCCAGCCGCGGTTTACGGGTCATGGCTCGTGCGCGTTCGGCTTGCCCCGACGCGGAATGGACGGAATGACGTATGCCACCGAGACGCGCGAACCAGACACGAGCACACTCCACATGCCAGACGTCGTCGTGATCGGGGCTGGCGCCGCCGGCTTGTCAGCCGCCCGTGCGTTGCGTGCGGAGGGCGTCGATGTCGTGGTCCTCGAGGCGAGAGAGCGTATTGGCGGCCGCATCTTCACGCATCACGATCGAGCCACTCCGGTCCCGATCGAGCTCGGTGCCGAGTTCATCCATGGCAGCGCGCCCGAGCTGAACGACGTCCTCGCCGAAGCGAAATTGGCGAGCTGCGACATCAGCGGACGGCGCTGGCAGGTGATCGGCGAGAGCCTGCGTCCCGCCGACGACTTCTGGGAGCGGATCGATCGCGTGATGCGCCGGCTCGATCCCAAGCGGCGGCCGGATCGATCCTTTCAGGAATTTCTCGACCGCAAGCCCGGTGGCCGGCGGCTCGGCCGCGCGCGCGCGTTGGCGCTCCAGTTCGTCCAGGGATTCCACGCCGCGGATCCGACGCGCATCAGTGAGCGCGCGCTCGCCGAAGGCGGGAGCCCACGCGGCGACGTGCGCGAGCGCCGCATCGGCCGCGTGCTCGATGGCTACGACCGCGTCGTCGAGTGGCTCGCCGCCCCGCTTGGCGATCGGGTGCGAACGTCGGCGATCGTGACGAAGGTTCGGTGGGCACCAGGCAACGTCGCGGTCGAGGTCCGGCACGCCGACGGTCGCCCGCGGCCGGCGGTGGGCGCCAGGGCCGCGATCATCACCGTGCCGGCCGGCGTGCTCCAGGCGCCGGCGGGCGAGGCCGGCGCGATCGAGTTCGAGCCCGACCTGCGGCACAAGCGCGACGCCCTCAGCCACGTCGCCATGGGATCGGTCGTGCGGATCGTGCTCCGATTGTCGGAGCGGTTCTGGGCGTCGGAGTCGTACGCGAAACGCATCGGGAACGAGGGGCTCGACACCTTGAGCTTTCTTCACACCGGGGACGAGCAGTTCCCGGTCTGGTGGACCGCGTATCCGGTGCGCGCGCCGGTCCTTGTCGGATGGCACGGCGGCCCCGGTGCCGTCGAGCTCTCGCGACTCGCCTCGGAACAGATCGAGGACGCCGCGATCGCGTCGCTCGCCCGGCAGTTCGGCCTGCCGCAGCGTCGTGTGCGCGGCATGGTCGAGGCAGCCTGGATGCACGACTGGACGCACGATCCGTTCGCCCGCGGCGCCTACAGCTACCAGACGGTGGGCGGCGAACAGGCGCCGGCGGCGCTCGCCCGGCCCTTGCGCGGCACTCTCTTTTTCGCCGGTGAAGCAGCCGACCCGGAGGGTCGCACCGGGACGGTCCACGGCGCGATCGCGACCGGCCGGCGCGCCGCCGAGGAGGTTACGAGATCTCTTACGACGCGCTCCGGGTTCTCGACGCGCGGCGGATCTGATTGATCCGGTTGATCATCAACGCGAGCTCGGTCTGCTTGTCCGGATTCTCGCGAATGATGTCGTCGAGCAGCGTCGAGGCTTCGTCGTCGTTGACCAGCGTCGGCTGCGCCGTGAATCGTCGGTTGTTCATGTGCCGCATCGGATCGATGTAGACCGGATGCTCGAGCACGATGTCCTGCTGATCGTGCTGCACGCGGACCGCGAAGAACTTCTTTCCGGTCTTTTCCATGTAGGCGATGCGGATGCCGTCGACCGTGTCGGGCCACGGTGGCAGCGGGCGCTCCGTTCCGTCGGTGGTCTTGTAGGTCGTCGTTCCAGGGTGCAGATCCGGGAAGTTCAGCTCGAATGCCCCGTTGTACATGTAGCCGTGCCGCATGGATCCTCGTGGGCTATGCGTAGAAGAGACCATCGTGACGCACGAGTTGAAGATCACCTGAGGCCCGTGTCTTGCCAACTCGTCGAGTGGATCAGCTCGAACGGAATTTCGACACGATGCACCTCGATCGCTCACGCATTCCAACGCTGCTCGCGGCGGTGCTCCTGCTTGGCAGCCAGCCCACCGCCGCGCAGTCGGTCTTCCACGTCATGGGCCAGGACATCAAGAATTCCGTTGGCGATGCGTGGGACGTGTGGACGTCGCCGCTCCGCGGTACGTCGCGCGACTGGCTTACTGCGGCCGGAGCCGTGGGCGCTTCGGCGGCCGTCACGCCCTGGGACGATGACGTCGATCGCTGGGCGGTGAAGCAACAGAACGACGCTTTCTGGAGCTGGCTCAAGGAGTTTCGCGAAGGCGGCGCTGCGTTTTCCGGGCAGCAGATCACCCCCGTTGCCCTCGGCTTGTACGCAGTTGGATTGCTGGCGCACAGCCCGCCGCTTCGCGAAGGGCTCGTCGGCTGCGCAACCGCGTACGGCGCGACGAGCGTGGTGCGAACGTTCGTCGTCTATCCACTCGTCGCGCGCACGCGCCCCGACAGCGGGCACTCCGTGCACTTGCCGCCCGCCAAGTCCGGTGATCAATACGACTTCAGCGTTCCGGGCACGACGAATTGGGGGCGGCACTCTTTTCCAGGCGGGCACATCACGAACGTCGCCGCGTGCGCGGCCTTCCTCACCGAGCGCTACGATATGGGCATCGCGGCGCCGCTGCCGTGGCTCGTCGTCGGTGCCGTCGCAATCGGGCGCACGCTGGACCGCCGGCATTGGGTCTCGGACCAAATGATCGGCGGCTTGTTCGGGTACGCGGTGGGCAAGGAGATCGCACTCCGGTCGTTTCGCCGTTCGAAACGGAAGCCCGCGGCCTCTCCGTCACACGGCAGCCTCTCGATCGTGCCCGCTCCGGGCGGCGTGGCGCTTCGCTGGTCGCTCGACTACTGAGCCGCCGGACCGCGGCTGCCCAGCCGATCCGAGTCCAGCCATTCGCGCGGGTTCCACGTCACCGGCATCGCTCCGACCCGCTCGAAGCGAATGCGTGGATCGTCTGACTGCACCAGCGCAATCAGCCGGCGGCCAGTGAGCAGGAACCGCCGCGACGTCGACTCGATGCTGTCGAGTATCGTCTGCGCAAGCTGCGGCTGTGCTTTCGCGAAGCCGTCGTAGCGGCGAAAGACCAGCAGCGTCCCGCTCTCGTCGGGCACCTGCATCTCGGCGAGGCAGTCGATCCACGACGCGAGATTCCTGGCGTAGTGCGACGGAAAGCCGAGCACACGCTGCGCGTCGCCGTGAAACTCTTCGGCGGTTGCCCATCGGCCGGCATCAAGATCGTGGATCGCGTACCGCTGCTGGCGAAACCACCCCAGGTCGGAGGAGAGGATCGAAGACTTGTGGTACAGCGCCACCGCCCCGCGTTCGAGCAGCCGCCAATCGAGCCGCTCCATCTCGGCGGGCGCCTTTTCCTTTCGCTTGAAGAACATCATGCATCACGTGTGAAGTCGCGCCAAATCTATCGCGACGCCGCGCTCACGCGGGATGCCCGGCGTCGCCGCTCACGCGTAGTAGCGTCGGATGGCCGCGGCGACGCCGTCGAGGTCTGGAAAGAGCCGGCGTTCGTCGACGCCGACGAGGTCGAGCTGGTCGCGAATCTGTGCCACGCAGTCGCCACCGATCACGAATTTCGTCAATGCATCCGCGAGACCATGCGCTCGTAGAAAGGCATCGAACGACTGCCACTTGTCCGAGCACATCGTGAACACCGCCGCCTGCGCCGCGATGCGCGCGTCGAGGGAGGGCGGTTCGACCAGACACGCGAACGGGTCCGCGCCACGGTCCCGGCTGAAGAGCTGCCATGGCGATGCATGGCCATTGGGCTCGAACAGCGCATCGAGGTCCCGCGGGAGCAGGGCGATCGGCGGAAAGCGGAACCGCCGATGCACTGCCTGCCAGTCGAGCCGCCAGACTGCACGTGCACGCGTGTCGTCCTCGCAGGGCCGCGTCGCGAAGAACGCCGCGACCAACGGGGAGTAGGTCCAATCGAGGAGCCGCGTCGGCACGCCGTGGTGCTGCGCCGAGAACAGCTCCTCCCAGTCGTTGCCCGTCGTGGAACGCACGTGCGGGCGCGAATAGCGGATGTAATTGCGCAGCACATGTTCCTCGAGCTCGGCCTTGGTGTGCGGCGGGCTCGTTCCGCCGAGCCGGTCCAGCGTCGTGAGGAGCGGTGCGCCGGCATCCGACGCGCCACGATACACGCCGGTGTCGCGGCGGCGGCCGGTTACACGGTCTGGCGCGGCCGGCGTGACGCGGTCGATGAACTCTCCGAGTGAGTTGATCGCGATGGCATCCATGTCGAATCCGCCGTGGTGACGGTCGCCGACTCTCGAGATGGAGAGCAGCGTGCGAAAATAGTGCCCGGTGAGGACCGTCGACTGGCCGGCGCTCGGTCCTCTCCGTAGCTTTGCCGCGCGCCTCCACGGTCCTCGCGCGACACTCGAAAAAGATGGATCTTCGCGATCAGCTGCAACGTGCGCTCGGTGATTCGTACCTGCTGGAGCGGGAGCTCGGCGGCGGGGGCATGTCGCGGGTGTTCATCGCCGAAGAGCGGGCACTGGGCCGAAAGGTCGTGGTCAAGGTCCTCTCGCCGGAGCTCGCGGCCGGAGTGTCTGGTGAGCGCTTCACACGCGAGATTCGCGTTGCGGCGCGCCTGCAGCAGGCGAACATCGTTCCGCTGCTGACCGCGGGAGAGACGGCGGGTCTGCCCTACTACACCATGCCGTACGTCGAGGGCGAGTCGCTGCGCTACAAGCTCGCCGAAGGCCCACTGCCAATTTCCGACGCGGTGAACGTGCTGCGCGACGTCGCGCGCGGCCTCGCATACGCGCACGAGCGCGGCGTGATCCACCGCGACATCAAGCCGGAGAACGTTCTGCTCTCCGGCGGCGCCGCCGTGGTCACCGATTTCGGCATCGCGAAGGCGATCGCTGTCGCGCGGACCGGCGTCTCGAGCGAGACGCTCACGTCCGCGGGGAGCTCGATGGGGACGCCCGGCTATATGGCGCCGGAACAGGCGCTCGCCGATCCCGCGGCCGATCAGCGCGTGGACGTTTACTCGTTCGGCTGCCTCGCCTACGAGCTGCTCACGGGCCACGCACCATTCCACGGCCGGCCGTTCCAACAGCTCGTCGTGGCGCAGGTGCACGAGACACCGGTGCCCGTCGATCTGCTCAGACCCGACACGCCGCGCGAGCTCGTCTCCCTCGTGACGCGCTGTCTCGCGAAAGATCCCGCCGCGAGGCCTCAAACCGCGCGGGAAATCCTGCAGGCGCTCGACACGGTCTCCACGCCCGGTTCAGGCTCGTGGACCGGCGGCGCTGCGCGCGCGGCGCGGCCACGCGTGGCCATGGTCGCCGCGGCGCTTGTCGGGCTCACGTTGGTGGGTGCGCTCACGTGGGCGCTCACTCGCTCGCGGCCGACCGCCTCGGTGAACGCCGAGCCGCGCGCGTTGGCCGTGATGCCCTTCTCGAACGTCGGTGCCGATTCGGCGCAGGAGTACTTCGCGGATGGCATCGCGATCGATCTCACCAACGCCCTCGGCAAAGTGCCGGGGCTCAGAGTGACGTCGCGGAGCCTGGCGTTCACGTACAAAGGGAAAGCGATTGACGCACGGTCCGTCGGCAAGGAGCTCGGCGTCGACGCCACGCTGGAGGGTACGGTGCAGCGGTCGCTCGACCGCTTGCGCGTCACCGCCCAGCTCACGCGCACGACGGACGGCGTTGCATTGTGGAGCAACAGCTACGAGCGCGACGTCAGAGATGTCTTTGCCGTTCAGGACGACATCACCAAAGCGATTGTCGGAGAGCTGCGACTCACGCTCGCCGGGAACGCCGGCGGCGATCGTCCGCTGGTAGCGGGCACGACGAACTTCGACGCCTACAACGCCTACTTGCGCGGCGTGTACCTGCTCGAGCACCGCGGTCCGGGCGTGATCAAGGCGATCGAGTACTTCCAGGACGCCATCGCCAAGGACAGTGGTCTCGCGCGGGCGTGGGGCACGCTGAGTGAGGCACTCGAGCTCACGCCCTACTTCGCGTCGACGCCTCCCTCGACGATCGAGGCGCGAGCGGTGGCGGCCGCGCAGCACGCCCTGGCGCTGGACTCGACGGTCACCGAAGCATACATCGGCCTGGCGCTCGCCCGCGATCACGCGTTCCGCTGGCAGGAGGCCGAGGCCGAGTATCGGCGTGCGATCGCCGTCGAGCCAACGTCGGCCGTCGCGCATTTGCAATACGGCCGCCACCTGATGCATCGCGGCCGCATCGGTGAAGCGATGGCGGAGTTCAGGCGTGCGACACAGCTCGACCCGGTGTCCGGCACGGCCTTCGTGTGGCTCGCGCACACGTACGCGCTCTCCGGCAACTACGATTCGGCGCTCGCGATCGGCCGCCGCTCGCGCGAGCTGGACCCCGGCCTGATGCTGGCGCGCACGATCGGCGCCCAGGACGCCGTCGAAGCGGGGCATCTCGATGAAGCGCGCGCCCTGGTCAGCGGTTTCGTCGGCACCGCCCCATGGCGTGGCCAGGCGATGTACAGCCTGGCGCGGGCCGGCGACACCGCCGTCGTTCGCGCCACGATTCGCGAGCTCGAGCGAATGCCCCCTGACACCTGGCTCGTTCACACCGGACTCGCCTACGCGTACCTTGGACTGCGTGACACGAGCCACGCGCTCACGGAGCTCGAGCGGGCATTGGCGTCGCGTGAGATCGCGCCGAAGTGGAATACCTTCTCCGACCGGATGTACGATCCGATTCGCTCGAGCGCGCGTTTCGCGGCGATCGTGCGCGGCTACAACCTCGACGAACGCGTAATCACCTCGCGGTACGGAGGACGGCCCGTCAAATAGTCCGCCGATGCGCGAGCGCCGTTCGCACGTTGATCACTCCGCGCAGCATGAACACGACCGCGAACGCCAGATCCAGCCAGCGCGCCCCCAGCAGCACGGCGTTGTGCGTGAGGAGCGGGCGCACCGCGACGAACAGCCCGATGCCGAACATGATCACGCCCAGGGTGAGCCTCACGACCCAGCGAGCGCTCACAGTCGGCGGAAGATGAAGTGCAAGACGAAATACTGGTATGCGATCACCGGCACGACGAGCGGAAGCAGTTGCAGAATCCAGCGCGCCGCCCAACGACGCGCCATCGCCGCTCCGGCGAGCAGCTCGAGCGCGCCGAATGCCCAGCCGGTCTGCAGGTAGAAGCTCCGCAATCCCCCATAGCCGCCGAACCGCAGCCGCCAGTGTACGGCGACGAGCAATCCGCCGACCGTGAGCGTCAGCCCAACGATGTAATTGGCGATGCCCATGGCGCGCTCGACCCGGCGCTTCGCGCGCTCCAGGTCGAACCCGGCTGGCTCTCGAACGTGCGTCAGTGTTCCCCCGCGGCTGGTCGCGTGGACGACCGAACGGTCGCTCGCCCACCGAATGCTAGCGGGCGACTACGTGCTCCGCAGCGCCTCGAGCGGATCGACGCGTGTCGCGCGGCGCGCGGGGAAATAGCTCGCCGCCACGCCTACGACGAGCAGGACCACGCCGACCATCGCGAACGTCTGCGGGTCGTGGCTGCTCATGCCATAGAGCATCGAGCCGACGAAGCGCGCCGCAAAGAACGATGCGGCCAGCCCAACGCCAACGCCGATCGCACCGATCACGAGCGCTTCGCGGACGACCATCCACCGCACCGAGGAACTGGACGCGCCGAGCGCAATCCGCACGCCGAATTCGTGCGTGCGCTGGGTGACGAAGTAGGCGATCACCCCATAGACGCCAACGGCGGCCAGGACGAGCCCCGTGACGCCGAGCAGCGTCAGCAGCCAGGTGGTGAATCGCGACGTCGCAAGTGACCTCGCGATCGCATCATCCATGGTGGAAAGGCCCGAGAGCGCCAGCTGCGCGTCGACGGAGCGCACCGCCTGGCGGATCGCCGGCACGAGCGTCAGCACCGGAACTGTGCCACGAACGAGATATGTCTGATATGAATTGACCCATTGACTGCTCGGGATGTAGAGCGTCTTTGGCGGTTCACTCGTCAGCCCGTCACCGTGCATGTCATCGACGACACCGACGATTTCCCGCCAGACTGGAGCCTTGCCGGCGGCGTTGTTCGAGATGCGATGACCCAGTGGATCGATGCCCGGATAGAGCCGCTCGGCCAGCGAACGCGACACGACGGCGACCGGCGCGGCCTCCGCGGCGTCGCCGGCCGTGAAGGCCCGGCCACGGAGCATGCGAACACCCAGCGCAGCGAACAGACCCGGGCTCGCGCTCCGCATCTCGGCGTCGACGGCGCCCGCGTCATGTCCGTCGCTTCCTTCGCGCGCCGCGGTCCAGTCCCAGCCGGCGCCGAACATCGGAGCACGTTGCGTGCGGCCAACCGACTTCACTCCGGGAACGGCGGCGATTGCACGCTCGATCTGGTCGAGGGTCGCCTCGATCTGCGCGGGGTTTTCGTACCGCGCCGACGGTAGGCTCAGGCTGAACGCCAGGATGTTCCGCGTGTCGAATCCAGGCGAGACCGACTGAGCCAGAATCGAGCTCTTGATGAGCAGCCCCGCTCCCACGAGCAGGAGCGACGCGAGGCACAACTCCGCGACGATCAGCGCTTGTCGGAGCCGTTGGCGTGCCGCGCCATGCAGTTCGCGTCCGCCGTCACGCAGCGCCTGTTGCAGATCGAGGTGCGCCGCGCGCCAAGCGGGCAGCAAGCCGAACAGCATCGCGCAGCCAACTGCGAGCACGAAGGTGAAGACCACGACGGGCGCGTTGAGCGCCGTGTTCTGCAGACGCGGGAGCGAGGCCGGACTGGTGACGAGGAAGCGCATGCCCGCTACGGCCACGACGAGACCGGCGATTGCCCCCGCGAACGCGAGCAGACCGCTCTCGACGAGAAGCTGGATCACGATTCGGGATCGCGTCGCTCCGAGGGCGCCGCGAATCGCGATCTCGGGGCGCCGAACCGTGGCTCGGGCGATGAGCAGATTGGCAACATTGCCGCAGGCAATCAGCAGCACGAGTCCCACGGCGCCAAGCAGCGTGTAGAGCAGCGTCCGACCTTGCGCGAGCACGGTGTCGACGAGCGGCAACGCAATGACGCCGCCATCGTAACCGCTGTGCGGATTCTGCTGCGCGAGACGCGTGTCGATCTGAGCGAGCTGCCGGAGCGCGGCCGCCTGCGGCACCCCACGCCGCAGCTTCCCGTAGACGGACAACTCGTGGTCGCCAAAATCAGACAGCCGCGATGCCGGCGGTGCGATCGGAAGCCAGACCTTTTCCGCGGGCGGATAGAGAACGTACTCGGGCGGCGCGACGCCAATCACCTGATAGCCTACGCCCTCCAGGGTGATCGTCCGTCCGAGAATCGCCCGATCGCCATTGAAGTGCGACTGCCACAGTGCATACGAGATGACCGCGACCTTGCGAGCGCCCTCGCGATCTTCGTCGTCGGTGAAGTACCGCCCGAGCACAGGCGGAATGAACATCGCCTTCCAATACCCCGCCGAAGCCAGGGTCACCGGCATGGAACGCGGTTCGCCTTCGCCGCTCAGCGTCATCGTCCCGCGACCGGTCGTGGCGCCGAGCGCCTCGAATCCAGTTGCTTCGCGCGCCCACATATAGAAGTTGCCGTAGGGCAAGCAGCACATCGACCCGCTGCCATTCCGCTGCTGGAGTCGGACCACGCGACCCGCATCCTGATAGGGCAAGGGCTTCAGCAGGACGGCGTATACCACGCTGAAAATCGCGCTGTTCGCGCCGATCGCCAGCGCCAGCGTCAGCACGGCAATCGCCGTGAAGGCAGGCGCCTTGCGAAGCTGCCTGGCTGCGAACACCAGATCCTGCCCGAACGTGTGCCGCCATTCGCCGCGTCGCATCGTACGCTCCCGTTCTTCGCTCAGCGTGTAAAGGGTTTCGCTGATCCGACCGACGTCACCGAACCGGCGCATTGCCAGCTCGCGCGCCGCCTCGCGCGACATGCCCTTCGCAACCAGCTCGTCGATCGTGGACGCGAGGTGAAACGCCACTTCGTCGTGGACGTCGGCGGCAGGGTTCGACCGCCAGAATCGCAGATAGCGCCGCCACGCCGGTGTGCGATCGGATGTCGACATGGATCGTCGCATGTGTGTCCCTTAGACATTCTAAGGGAATCGAGGGTTGACTGGCCAGAGGCTGCACGGCTGATCGGCCCGCGGGCGGCACGCGCGGCACGAGCGCCACGAGCGTCGGTCCCGCGTCGGCTCAGCGCAAATAGCGACGCGCCAGCTGCTCGAGCCGGTCGTCTCCCTCGCGCTCGGCTCGGGCGAGAATTCGACGGACGTGCTCCCGCAGCGCCGGTTCGCCCCAATAGTAGCCCGTCGCCTGCTCGGCGCTCGACGTGTCGCCCGCGCGCGCTGCCTCGAGTAGCACCTCGGCGGCGACGGCGTCGTACTCCGGATCGTCGCGGTCGGGAAGCACGTAACGCTTCCGCGGTCCGCCGTCCGGCGCATCCTCGTTGACGAATGCTCGCGACATCGCGATCTAACGGCCCGCCGCCATACACCCCTCCCGTCGAATCACTCGAGCTCGTGGAAGCGAGCGCGGCCGCGGAGCCCAGCCCCGGACCGGGCGAACCAAGGCCAATTTGCGGTCCGCGCAACCGAAAACTTTACTATTGCGCAGCTTGCCCGCCACCACTATCTTCGTGCAGCGACACACGCAGGATTTGCGCGAACACGTTCCGAAACGAAAAAAGGGGCTTTCGCACTTCGCGAGAGCCCTTCTTTGTTTCGAGTCGCTGGCGATCGAGTCAGGCCGCCTGGAACGAACCCGTCGTGAGGGAGTTCACGAACACTGTGGGTCGGTTGGTACGGCGCGTTCCGCACTCCGACGACACAGCAACATTATTAGGAGTTCGAAATGGCACGTACGACCGGCACCGTGAAGTGGTTCAACGACGCGAAGGGCTTTGGCTTCATCACGCCCGAAGGTGGTCAGAAAGACTGCTTCGTCCATCATTCGGCGATCCAGGGCGGCGGTTTCCGCACCCTCGCCGAGGGCGAGCGCGTTGAGTTCGACATCGTCCAGGGTGCCAAGGGCCCCGCGGCCGAGAACGTCGTCAAGATCGGACGTTAAGGCTCGACCCGCCACGAGAAACGCCGGACCGA
>DATJIZ010000008.1:0-7290 GCA_035492735.1 Gemmatimonadaceae bacterium
TTGCGCGTCGGCTCGTCGGTGAGCCGGCCGGCCTCGTCGAACCGCTCGGCGGCTTTCGGAACGATGACTTCCGGCCGCAGCATGGCCGGCGTGTCGGTAAAGACGAAGGACTGCCGCAGGTGAAGCTGCGCGCGCATGCCGCCGCTGATCCCGGTGCTCGCGCTCATGATGGCCGCTGGCTTGTTCCTGAGCGGCGACTCCTGCGGCGGCCGTGACACCCAATCGATGGCATTCTTCAGAACCCCTGGCATACTGTAGTTGTACTCGGGAGTGGCGATCAGAATGCCATCGGCGGCGCGCACCGCCTCGGTGATACGGACGACGGGCTCTGGGCGACCGACCTCGCGCACGTCCTCGTTGTATGGCGGGATCTCGCCGAGCCGCTCATAGATCTCGATCGACATACCCGGCGGCGCAAGCTCGGTTGCGGCGCGCAAGAGCGCGAGATTGTATGACTTGCGTCGCAGGCTGCCGGCGATTCCGAGGATGTGTTGCTGGTCGGCCATCTCAGGGGGTTGGGCTGAGGCGCGTTCGCGCTGAAAGATACAGGCCAACGCCGCGCGTCGGGCGATCTCCGACGGACGGCCCGCGCTTTCCCGATTTGCGCTGGCGGCGCGATGGCATAGGTTCCACGGTCAGCAAATCCCCGACGGCGTGCGTTTACGTGTCGAGTCCCGGCGCGCCGACAACCCGTTATTCATGAAAATCAGCGTTCCGACCGAAACCGCTCCGCGCGAGCAGCGGGTTGCGCTCGCGCCTGACAGTGTTGCACGGCTCATAAAGCAACTGAAGCTCGAGATCGTCGTCCAGCGCGGCGCGGGCCTGCGCGCCGGATTCCGCGACGACGCCTACGAGAGCGCCGGCGCCGTCATGGTGCCCGATGCCGCGGCGGCATTCGATTGCGCCGTCGTAGCCAAGGTTCAGCCGCCGACCAGCGACGAGATCGCGCGAATTCCCGAGGGCGCCACCCTCATCTCGCTCATGCGCCCGGGCCAGAGCGCCGCGGTCGTGACCGCGTTGGCGCAGCGCCGCGTGACGTCTCTCGCCCTGGAGCTCGTTCCGCGCATCACCCGCGCGCAATCGATGGACGTACTCTCGTCGCAGAGCACCGTGGCCGGCTACAAGGGCGTGCTGATCGGGGCGTCGGCCCTCGGAAAGTTCCTGCCGATGCTCACGACGGCGGCCGGCAACATCTCACCCGCCAAAGTGTTCGTCATCGGCGCCGGCGTCGCCGGCCTACAGGCGATTGCGACCGCGCGCCGACTCGGAGGGGTAGTCTCTGGCTTCGACGTCCGACCTGCGGCGCGCGAGCAGGTGCTGAGCCTCGGCGCGACGTTCGTGGCCAACGACCTGGTGAGCGAAAGCGCTGAAGCCGCCGGCGGCTACGCGCGCGCACAGACCGAAGACGAACAGGCGCGCACGCTCGCGGCGATCGGCAACCACATCAAGGATCAGGATCTGGTCGTCACGACGGCGCAGATTCCGGGCAAGCCGGCGCCCAAGCTGATCACCGACGAGATGGTCGCGTCGATGCGCGCCGGCTCGGTGATCGTCGACCTGGCGGCGGAGACGGGCGGCAATTGCACGCTCGCCAAGCCGGGCGAGACGGTGCAGTCGAACGACGTCACGATCATCGCGCCGCTCAACGTGCCGAGTACGGTGGCGTTCCACGCCAGCCAGATGTTCGGCCGGAATATCTTCGAGCTGCTCAAGCATCTGGTGAAGGACGACGCGCTGCAGCTCGATCAAAGCGACGAGATCACCGGCGCCATGATGATGACCCACGACGGCAAGGTACTGCGATAATGAACATTCTCGAATTGTACGTCTTCGTGCTCGCGGCGTTCGTCGGCTACATGGTCATCTCGCGCGTGCCGCCGCTGCTGCACACGCCGCTCATGGCCGCCACGAACGCGATCTCCGGCATCTCCCTCGTCGGATCGCTGATCGCCGCCGGCGCCGCCGAGAATCGCGTCGCGACGATCCTCGGGTTCGTGGCCGTGATCTGCGCGACGAGCAACATCGTGGGCGGATTTCTCATCACGGATCGGATGCTGCGAATGTTTCGGAGGGAAGGGGGAAGAGGGAAGGGGGAAGAGGGAAAGGGCAGCTGATCTCAGCCGCGCGCTCATCCCGTAGGTCGTCCTTCCGCCGTTTCACCTCTTCCCGCTTCCCTCTTCCCACTTCCCTCCGCAATGCGCGATTCCCTCATACAAGGCAGCTATCTCCTCGCGTCGGTCCTGTTCATTCTGGGACTGCGCAGCCTGACGCGGCCGGATAAAGCACGTCGCGGCATGCAGCAGGCCGCGATCGGCATGCTGTTCGCCATCGTCGGCACGCTCCTCAACCACACCATCGTCGACTATCGCTGGATCATCGGCGGGCTGGTGCTTGGCGTCATCTTCGGCTACCCGATGGGCCAGTGGGTGCCGATGACGGCGATGCCACAGCGAATCGCGCTCTCGCTCACCTTGAGCGCGCTGGCGGCGACCCTCGTCGGCGTGGCGGAGTATTACACGCGAATCACGGCCGGCACGCCGCCCGCGCATACGGAGATGCTCGCGCTGGGTTTCGAGATCATGCTCGGCTCCATCACGGTGGGCGGTACGATCGTCGCCGCGGGCAAGCTGCAGGAGTGGATCACCTCGAAGCCTCTCACGTACAAGGGCCAGAACCTCACGAACGGCGTGATTTTTCTCGCCATCGTCGGACTGTTCGTGTACACGGTGATCGACCCGACCCGGCAGTGGGCGTTCTACACGATGATCGGCGCCTCGTTCTTCTTCGGCATCCTGCTCGTGATGCCGATTGGCGGGGCCGACATGCCGGTCGTCGTCGCGCTGCTCAACTCGTACTCGGGGCTCGCGTCGTGCGCGACCGGATTCGCGATCGGCAACGTGATCCTGGTGATC
The DNA here is from genome assembly GCA_035492735.1 of Gemmatimonadaceae bacterium. Classification (GTDB taxonomy): domain Bacteria; phylum Gemmatimonadota; class Gemmatimonadetes; order Gemmatimonadales; family Gemmatimonadaceae; genus JAQBQB01. Next base: position 2,913 of record DATJIZ010000008.1, read on the forward strand.
AGCGGCTCGCTCGACGGCGCATCCGGTTTCATCCTGTCGATCCTGATGAGCAAGGCGATGAACCGCTCATTCACGAACGTGCTGTTCGGGGCGTTCGGCAGCGAGACGGCGGCCATCGGCGCCAAGTCGTCGGCAGGACTGAGCGTGCGCTCGATCGGCGTCGAAGATGCGGCGATCCAGCTTGCCTACGCGCAGCTCGTGATCGTGATCCCCGGCTACGGCATGGCCGTGGCGCAGGCGCAGCACGCGGTTCGCGAGCTCGCCGAGCTGATCGAAAAGCGCGGCGGCGAGGTGAAGTTCGCCGTGCATCCGGTCGCCGGCCGCATGCCGGGCCACATGAACGTCCTGCTCGCCGAGGCGAACGTCCCGTACGACAAGCTCTACGACATGGACGAGATCAACAGCGATTTCGATCGCGCCGACGTCGCGCTGGTCATCGGCGCGAACGACGTCGTGAACCCGGCGGCGCGCAACGACAAGGCGTCGCCGATCTACGGCATGCCCATCCTCAACGCGGACCACGCCAAGAGCGTGATCGTGCTGAAGCGCGGCATGAGCGCCGGCTTCGCGGGGATCGAGAACGAACTGTTCTACGACAAGCGCACGAGCATGCTGTTCGGCGACGCGAAGACGTCGCTCACGGCGCTCATTGGAGAGATCAAGAACGTCTGACGGCGCGAACTTTGAAGCTCGGCCCGGCGCACCGATGGCCGAGCGTTCGATCGTCGGCCCGATCATCAACCGCAATCCGGATCAGCCATGGTGTGGCCCATCGTCGTCGTCTGGATCGTCGCCATCGTCTTGGGGGGACTCCTCTGGCAACGGTTCACCAGGCCGCCGGGCATGCCGACGGTTACGGTCCCGGGACAGGCGATGGTCCGGCCGCGGCGCGTCGTCCCGTTGTGGCTCGCGCTGGTGCTCTTGATCATCCTGGTCGTCGCGGCGTGGCTCACCATTCGTTGGGGGTCCGCGATTCCCAGCTGAAGCGGCGGCCGCGCGACCAGGCCGACCCTGCGTGACTTTCGGCGGCCCGGGGGCGAAGTTCGAGTGGTCGCCCGCCCATGGGAAATGTCACGCCAATGAGATACGCCGCCATCACGGGATGGGGACACGGAATGCCGCCCGCCATCCTCTCGAACGCCGACTTGTCGACGTTTCTCGATACCTCCGACGAGTGGATCACGACGCGGACCGGCATGAAGGAGCGCCGCGTGTCCCACGTCTCGGCGGTCGAGATGGCGACGCTCGCATCGCAGCGCGCCCTCGCGTGCGCCGGCCTCGCCGCATCCGAGCTCGAGCTCATCATCTACGGCGGCTGCAGCAACGAAGAGGCGGTGCCCAACAGCGCGTCCGGCGTGCAGGTCGCCATTGGCGCGAGAGACGCCGCGGCGATCGACTTGAATACGGCGTGCACGAGCTTTCTGTATGGACTTTCCACCGCCACCTCGATGATCCAGACCGGTGTCGTGCGGAGCGCGCTCGTGATCGGCGTCGAGTTGATCAGCCGGTACATGGACTGGAGCAATCGCAATGTCGCCGTACTGTTCGGTGACGGCGCGGCGGCAGTCGTCGTGCAGGCAGCCGACGAACCGATCGGCGTGATCGGCAGCGTCCTCGGTTGCGACGCCGAAGCGCGCCAGACGCTGCGCGTTCGCGGAATCGGCTGCGGCTACGCCAACCGCGGCGTCATGCTCGGCGATACGCTCTGGGACTTCGATGGCCAGGCCATCTTCAAGCGCGCGGTGAAAGGGATGAGCGAATCGTCGGAGCGCGTGATGCGGCAGTGCGGCGTCACCGCCAACGACATCGATCTCGTCGTGCCGCACCAGGCGAACCTTCGGATCATCGAAGCCGTCGCGAAGTACGCCGGGATTCCGATGGACAAGGTGATGCTCACCGTCCAGAAGTATGGCAACATGAGCGCGGCCACTGTGCCCGTAGCGCTCGTCGAGGCGCTCGAGGACGGTCGCATTCGGCCGGGCAGCCTCGTGCTCATGCCGGGCTTCGGCGGCGGCCTCACGTATGCGTCGCTGCTCGTGCGCTGGGGCGATCGCGTGACGCCGGTTTCCGAGTCACCCGACGCCTTCCCGCCCTGCGAGCTGAGCGCGCTCGACATGGTGAACGTGATTCGCGCGCATCAGGACCCGCACGGACGGTCGGCACCGGGTTTGACGTCGGCTGTCTTCGCCGAGAATCGCGTGCGCCACCCGAGCGCCGTGTGAGCGTCTCTGGCGGCGGACCCGACCGCGGGCCACGTCCCGCCAATTCGACCGCAAGACTCGGATATCGGGCGCACGCCTGCCGCACCTAGCTTGCGGCCGTCTTCTACAGCGAGCAATTATGGCGACCATGGCAATCGATCGCGCCCCGACACGCCTCTCGGAATCCGACGCCTGGCGCGCCGTCGAGCGGCGCGATCGCCGCAGCGACGGGTCGTTCGTCTATGCCGTTCGTTCCACCGGCATCTACTGCAAGCCGTCGTGCCCTTCGCGCCGACCATCGCGGGCGAACGTTCGGTTCTTTCAGACCTGCGACGACGCCGAGCTGGCAGGCTTTCGGGCGTGCCTGCGCTGCCGGCCGGCCGAGGAGCACGCAGCGAGCGCCACGGACGCCGCCGTGGAGAAATCGCGCGCCTACCTCGAGCAGCACGCAGATCGTCCCGTATCGCTCTCCGAGCTGGCCCGCTACGCCGGCGTGAGCCCGTGGCATCTACAGCGATCATTCAAGCGCATACACGGCGTGTCGCCCAAGGCGTACCACGACGCGCGCCGGATCGACCAGTTCAAGTCGCGGCTCCGCGCCGGCGACACGGTCAGCCGCGCCACGTACGAAGCGGGGTTCGGATCGAGCAGCCGCGTCTACGAGCGCTCCGGCACGCTGCTCGGCATGACGCCGGCGGCGTATCGTCGGGGCGGGGCCGGTGTGCGCATCGCGTACACGATCACCGATGCACCAGTCGGTCGCGTGCTCGTGGCGGCAACCGAGCGCGGTGTCTGTGCCGTGGAGCTTGGCGACTCCGACGCCGACGTGTTGCGCGCGCTCCAGGCGGATTTCCCGCACGCGGTCATCGAGCCGGGCGAGGGCGAGCACACGGCGTGGGTCCAAGCCGTGGTGGAGCGCGTACGCGATCCTCGCCGCGGCAGCGACGTACCGCTCGACCTCGCAGGCAGCACCTTTCAGCTGCGCGTCTGGAAGGCGCTCCAGGAAATCCCGCCGGGCGAGCAGCGATCCTATCGCGACATCGCCACGGCGATCGGCCAGCCGCGGGCCAGCCGTGCCGTCGCCAGAGCATGCGCCACGAACCGCGTCGCCGTCGTCGTTCCATGCCACCGCGTGGTGCGGGGCGACGGCGATCTCGCCGGCTACAAGTGGGGAGTGGAGCGAAAGCGGCGCCTGTTGGCGTCGGAGCGACGCTGATCGGGCGAACGCTTGAGCGACGGCTCGTGTCCGACGGTTTGACACCGACATTCCACCTGGACTGGAGCCTGTCGTGACATCTCGCAACGAGAGCGGTTCGACCGAGCGAATCCAAGGCCTTGGCAACGACGTCCGATTCGCGCTGCGAGCGCTGCGCAGGAATCCGGCGTTCGCGGCAGTCGCGATCCTGACCCTCGCCCTCGGCATCGGGGCGAACACCGCGATCTTCAGCGTGGTAAATGGCGTTCTGCTCAGGCCGCTGCCGTTCCCGGAGCCCGACCACTTGCTGAGGGTGTGGCAGGGCGAAGCGGTGAACGGCAAGATCGAGCGCGGACCGGTGTCGGCGGTCAACTTGGACGACTGGCGCGCTCGGCGCCGACTGATCGCCGACATGGGCGGGTACTTCTATCGCGAGGGGATGAGCGGTACCGATCTCACCGGCATTGGCGAGCCGCAGCGTGTGTCCGCGGCGTTCGTGACTCCCGGCTTCTGGAACACACTCTCCGTGCCTCCGCTACTCGGGCGGGTGCCGCGCGACGAGGAGATGGTTCGCGGTGCGAACGATCGGCTGGTGGTGCTCGGGTACGACTTCTGGCAGCGGGCGTTCGGCGGCGCCTCGACCGTCGTCGGTCGCCGAGTGCAACTCGGCGGCGAATCGTACGAGATCGTGGGTGTGATGCCGCAGTCGTTCCGCTTCCCGGCGCCGGCCGTGCAGATGTACATCCCGTACTCGACCATTCCGGATGCGGCGATCCCGCGGCTGCGCGGCGTGCGCATCCTCGACGTCGTGGCTCGCATGAAGGCTGGCGTCACGGTCGGTCAGGCGAACGCCGAGATGAACGCGATCACGCGCGGGTTGGCCGAACAGTATCCGGAGGACAAGACGCTCGGCGCGGCCGCCGTCGAACCGCTGCGCGACTCGATCGTCGGCAACGTACGCAGCGGTCTGCTCGTTCTGCTC
>DATJIZ010000009.1:0-13459 GCA_035492735.1 Gemmatimonadaceae bacterium
GCGAAGCTCCCGACCGCGAAGCTCCCGACCGCGAAGCTCCCCACCAATGATGCGCCTCACCAGCAAGTCGCCCACAGCTTGTATCCGCACCGAGCCCTCTCTTACCTTTCAAGGCTATGCAAATCCGCAACATCGCCATCATTGCGCACGTCGACCACGGCAAGACGACGCTCGTCGATAAGATGCTGCGGCAGGCCGGAGCATTTCGCGAGAACCAGATCGTCCAGGAGCGCGTCATGGACTCGAACCCGCTCGAGCGGGAACGAGGCATCACCATCCTGGCCAAGAACACCGCCGTGCGCTGGCACGGCACCAAGATCAACATCGTCGACACGCCGGGACACGCCGACTTCGGCGGTGAAGTCGAGCGCATCCTGCGCATGGTCGACGGTGTGCTGCTCGTCGTCGACGCCTTCGACGGCCCGATGCCGCAGACGCGGTTCGTGCTCCGCAAGGCGCTCGCCCTCGGACGAACGCCGATCGTCGTGATCAACAAGATCGATCGGCCCGGCGCCGATCCGCTGCGCGTGCACGACGAGGTGCTCGATCTCTTCATCGAGCTCGAGGCCGACGCCGCACAGCTCGACGCACCGGTCGTCTACGCGTCGGCACGGGACGGCACGTCGACGATGGATCTCGACCGGCCGTTGCAGGACCTGACGCCGCTGTTCGAGACGATCGTCGCCACGGTTCCCCCGCCGCCCAGCGACGCGGCGAGCCCGTTCCAGATGTTGATCTCGACCATCGACCACTCCCCGTACCTCGGCCGGCTGGGCATCGGCCGGATCGAGCGCGGAACGGCGCATGTCGGCGACGTGGTCGCGCTGCTGCCGCTCGATCCCAATCAGCGGGTCGAGCAGTCGCGGATCACGAAGCTGTTCACGTTCGAGGGACTCGAGCGAACCGAAGTGAGCGACGCGCCGGCGGGCGAGATCGTCGCGCTGGCCGGGTTGGACAACGTCGAGATCGGCCTCACCGTGGCGAACATGGAACAGCCGGAGCGGCTGGAAGGCATCGCGGTCGAAGAGCCGACGATCTCGGTCGATTTCATCGTCAACAATTCGCCGTTTGCCGGAAAGGATGGAAAGTTTGTGACGTCGCGCCAGGTTCGCGAGCGGTTGTTCCGCGAGCTGGAACGCAACGTCGCGCTTCGCGTCGAGGACACGGAGTCGACCGACACGTGGACCGTGTCGGGACGCGGCGAGCTGCATCTCACGATCCTGATGGAAACCATGCGCCGCGAAGGGTACGAGTTCCAGGTGTCGCGCCCTCGCGTGATCACGCGCGAAGGGCCGAAGGGCGAGCGGCTCGAGCCCTACGAGGAGCTGTCGATCGACGTGCCCGAGGAGTTCCTCGGCGCCGTGATCGAGAAGCTCGGTCCGCGCCGCGGCGAGATGCTGGAAATGAAAAACCCCGGACAGGGATTGGTGCGATTGTTGTATCGCATTCCCGCTCGCGGCCTGTTCGGCTATCGGTCGGAGTTTCTGACCGACACGCGCGGAACGGGCATCATGCACCACCGATTCCTCGACTACGGTCCGTGGGCCGGTCCGCTGGCGGGTCGCACACGCGGCTCACTGGTTTCCATGGAGCATGGCACGATCGTCGCGTTCGCGCTCGCCAATCTGCAGGAACGCTCGACCTTGTTCGTGCAGCCGGGCGACGCGGTTTACGAGGGAATGATCGTTGGTGAGAACGCGCGGCCCGGCGACATGGACGTGAATCCGACCAGGGAAAAGAAGCTCACCAACATGCGCACCAAGGCGAGCGACGACAACATTCAGCTCGAGCCGCCGCGGGAGTTGACTCTGGAAGCCGCCCTGGAGTATATCGAGGACGATGAGCTGATCGAGGTCACGCCGCTATCGATCCGGCTGCGCAAGCGGTTCCTGAGTACGTCGGATCGCAAGCGGCTCTCGCGCGAGGCCAAGCGCGAGCGGGCCTCCGGCTGACGCCTCATCCCGGTTACACTTCGATCCTCGCAACACTTCACCGTTCGACCTGCAAACCTGCAAGGAGAACCGAGCAATGTCGGCCATGTTCGAGTCGTCGGATCTGTCGCTTTCCATTCTTGCGAAGCGACGCGATGATGACGATCTCGGCGACGAGGACCTCGATGAGGCCGAAGACCTCGACGAGGACGATGACGACCTAGACGACGAGGACGTCGACTTCGACGATGATGATGACGACGAGGACGACGATGAGGACGAGGACGACCTCGATGAGGACGATGACCTCGACGAGGACGAGGACGATGAGGACGAGGACAAGGACGACGAGGACCTCGACTTCGACGACGAGCTCGTGGATCTCGACGACGAGTACGATGACGTCGACGACGAGGAACGGCCGTTGAGGCCCGGTCGGTACGACGAGTAGGCGCGTACCGTCCCTTGTGGTCCGCGTAGCTCCCACGCTCGCCGCGTTCCTCCTCCTTGGCGCGGCGGCCGCGCCCCCACTTTCGGTGCGTCCCCGCCGGCAGCCCGCGGCCGGTCGCATCGAGGGCGCGGTGGTGATCTCCAGCACGCTCGCCGCACGCCGGCCGCAGTTTCGGATCTACACCGAGCCGGGCACGGGCGGGATCCCGCCGGCGCCGCCGCGCGACCCGCTCGCCGCCGAGCTGCACAACGTCGTCATCTACCTCGACGGTGACACCACCCGGCTGCCAGCGTCGCCGGAACGGATGCAGCGAGCCCGACACGGCACGATGGCGCAGCGTGACGAGCGCTTCGTCCCGCACGTCCTCCCCGTGCTGGTGGGCGCGAAGGTCGAATTCCCCAATGAGGACGACGTCTATCACAACGTCTTCTCGCTTTCCACCGCCGCCGGGCCCAATGGCTTCGACCTGGGGCGATACCCCAAGGGCGACTCCCGCACGGTCACGTTCGACCGGCCGGGAACCGTTCAGGTGTTCTGTCACATTCATTCCGACATGAGCGCCTCCGTGCTCGTGCTCCAGAATCCATACTTCACGCAGCCGACCGACGACCACCGGTACGTCATCGACGGCGTGCCGGAGGGCGATTACACGATCGTCGGCTGGCACGATCGCGCCAAGCCGGTGGTCCGGCATGTTCACGTGGTGGCCGGGCAGACGAGCACCGTCGACTTCAACATTCCCGTGCCGTCTGGCGGCAACGGACGCTGACGAATGACGCTCGCCATTCCTCTTGCCGCGCGTCTGCGACGCAGCTCGCTCAGCGTAAAGCTGGCCGCGCTGGGCGCCATCGTCACCGCGGCCGTGGTGCTCGTGACGTTTCTCGCGCTCGGCGTCGTGGTGCGGACGGGGACGCGGCAGTCGTTCGCGACGGAGCTGTCGCGCAATCAGCGCACCCTGCAGCAGCTCATTGCCTACGATGCGTCGCAATTGGTCTTCGCCGCGTCGCTGATCACGCAGACGCCGAGCTTTCAGTACGATCTCAGCATTTATCGGGCGGAGAAGAATCACGAGGGCAGGTCGCGCACCGACCTCGTGAACACGATGGACGACGAGCTGCGCAAGCGCTTGCGCAGCGTCGGCGGCGACCTGCTGCTCGTGACCGACGACTCGGGGAAAGTGTTCGCGAGCGCCGGCCGCGACTCGCTCGCCGTGCCGCGCGGCACCGACCTGACGGCGCTCGCCGCCGTACGCCGGGTGCTCGATCCGACGGCCCCCGCCGACAGCGGCGCGCTCGCTGTACTCCGCACGAGCACCACGCACTTTCAGGTGGCGGCCTATCCACTCGTCCAGGCCGGTATCACGCTCGGCTCCCTCGTATTGGCCCGACGGTTGGACTCGGCGTTCGTGGAGACGGCGCGCACGACGTCCGACGCGGCCGTCGTGCTCACGGCGGGTCGAACGCTGATCACGGCGACCGATCCCGCGCTCGGAGACTCGGCCCTGCCGCCGCTGCTCTCGTCGCGAGTGCGCGACAGCACGCCGGTCACCGTCCGCATCGGGCGCGAGGATTACGTCGTGGCGCCGGTGACGCTCGGCGCGACGCAGACCGGCGAGGCCGTTCGTCTCTGGATGTTGCAGCCGCTCACGCGACGCGTGACGGCGCTGACCCGCCCGCTCCGCGCCGCGTTCCTGTTGTACGGCGTGTTCGCGGTGCTCGTGGCGGCGATCGGCGCCACGCTCGTCGCGCGCACCGTGCTCGGGCCGTTCAAGCGTTTCGTGCGGTACATGCGCTCCGGCGCGGCGGCGGAGGAGCGGCAAGGGCGGTTCGAGGCGACGAACGAAGCGCTCGAGGTGCGCACGTTGAACGATTCGTTCAACCAGCTCATGGACTCGCTCGGCGTGAAGCGGCGCGAGCTCGAGGAGCGCACGGCCGAGCTGGTCGCGGCGAACGTGGTCCTCACCGACGAGATCAGCGAGCGCACGCGCGTGGAGCAGGCGCTTCGCGAGAGCCAGGCGCAGCTCCGGCAGTCGCAGAAGCTGGAGGCCATCGGCACGCTCGCCGGCGGCATCGCGCACGACTTCAATAATCTCATAACGGTCATCACCGGCTACACCCAGCTTGCGCTGATGCGCACGCAGGGCGACACGCCGGAGGCGGCGGATCTGCGGCACGTCATCGAGGCGTCGGACCGCGCGGCGAACCTCACGCACCAGCTGCTCGCCTTCAGCCGCAAGCAGGTGCTGCAGCCGACGGTGCTTGACCTGGGCGACGTGGTGAACGGCATCGCGCCGATGCTGCGCCGCATCATCGGCGACCACATCGAGCTCAAGATCGACTCGGCGCCGCCGCTGGCGCGCGTGCGCGCCGACCGCGGACAGCTCGAGCAGGTGCTGCTCAACCTCGCGGTCAATGCGCGAGACGCCATGCCGGGCGGCGGCACGCTTACCATCGGCACGCGAAACGAGGCCGTCGATGACCCGGCGCAGCCGCCGGCCGCCGTGGCGCTCGCCGTGACCGACACTGGCGTGGGGATGACCCCCGACGTGCGCGACCGGATCTTCGAGCCGTTCTTCACCACCAAGGAACCGGGGAAGGGCACAGGGCTCGGGCTGTCGACGGTGTATGGCATCATCAACCAGTCGGGCGGCACGATCGGCGTGGACAGCACACCGGGGCGGGGCACGACGTTCACGATCACGATGCCCGCCGCCGAGTCGATCGCGACACCGGAGCGACGCGCGGCCGACGACGGCGAGCTGCCGACCGGCACCGAGACCGTGTTGATCGTCGAGGATGCCGAGGACGTGCGGATCCTGGCGCGCCGCACGCTCGAGGAGCGAGGCTACAAAGTGCTCGTCGCGCGCAACGCCGAAGAAGCGCTCGAGATCGCGGGGGCGCGCCGCGTCGACGTGCTCCTGACCGACATCGTGATGCCGCGCACCAGCGGACCGCAGCTCGTCGCGAAGTACCAGAAGCTGCGCGACGCGCCGCTCGTGATTTACATGTCCGGCTACGCCGACGACGCGTTGGCACAGTACGAGCTCGATCCAGCGGCGGTGTTTCTGCGCAAGCCGTTCACGCCCGCGACGCTCGCCCGCGCGGTGCGCGCCGCGCTCGACGCGCCGCGTCCTCGGGCAGAGACCGTCGATGCCGCGGACTGAGCGAAGCGGGTTCGGGCGCGCGGCGCTGGCCGCGCTGTTCGCGCTCGGCACGGGCGTGTCTGTCGCGCCGCGGGCGCGCGCGCAGGGCGGCGTGCTGCTCCAGGGCATCGTCGACGCCGAGGGGTGGTCGACGAACGCAAAATCGAATCTGCTCACGCGGGGCGACGGCCACACCGCCGGGTTGGGGCGACTCACCGCGTGGGGCGCGTACGAGCCGTTCTCGAAGATCGTGCTCTATGCCGAAGGCGAAGTGGAATCGGGCAACGCCACGCACGACCGCGAGACCGACGTGTACAGCCACCAATACGGCGTGCGCTATTCGGCGTCGCGACTGGCCGTGCTCGACGTCGGCCGCACCACGCCGATCATCGGGACGTTTGCGCCGCGCCACTACTCCACACGCAATCCGTTGATCGGCGAGCCTGACGGCTACACGATCGACTACCCGCTGGCGATCAAGCTCACGGGCGAAGCGACGCACTTCGACTATCGCGCCGCGCTCGTGTCGCTTCCGACGAGCCACGACAACTACCAACCGGAGCCCACTGGCCGCCTGCGCCCGGCAATCGGCGCGGGCGTGACGCCATTCGTCGGATTCCGATTGGGCGGCTCGTTCACGATCGGTCCGTATCTGAACGATCATATTCCGGCCACGTCGCTCGCCGGACAGACGTGGAGCGACTTCAAGCAAACCGTGATCGCGTTCGACGCCGCGTTCTCCCGCGGCTACCTCGAGACGCACGCCGAAGGCGCGCGCGGCACGTACGAGGTCCCTGGCCATCCTGACGTCACGGGGTTCACGTACTACGGCGAGGTGAAGTACACGTTCACACCGCGCTTCTACCTCGCGGCGCGCGCCGAGCGGAACAATTATCCGTCCATTCGGCCGACGAGCACCGGCTTCACGTCACGGTTGTGGGATTTCGTGGACGGCGAGTTCGGCGGCGGGTTCCGAGCGTCGCGGAGCACGCTGGTCAAGGCGTCGGTGCGCGGCGATCGCTGGTGGGGCTTGCGGGACAATCAGCCGGGCTTCCTCGGGCGCGGCGGACACGCGATCGCGCTGCAGATTTCACAGTCGTTCGATGTGACGTCGTGGATGAATCGGTATTGAGCGGAGCGTGGGTTGAGTTGATTGACCGACTCGACACGGCTGACTAGCTTTCAAGGCTCGAGAGGATATGTAAGGGCCTGTAGCTCAGGTGGTTAGAGCGCACGCCTGATAAGCGTGAGGTCGGTAGTTCAACTCTACCCAGGCCCACTGCAAGCGCCGCAAGCACTTAGCTGCTTCGCGGCGTCTTGCTGCCCACCAACCAACGGTTACCAAACGGCCCAGTAACGGGTACCCGTGGCCAATTTTGGCCAGCGTGGTGCGTTGGGCGTTTTCGTCGGGCCGTAGGTAAGCTGCCACAACGGTGCCCTGGTTCTTCCGTGTGCCAAGGTCCTTCAGCTCACGAAGCGGAATGTCGCGGAGCGCGTTTGCAGGTGCGCGCCGAAACGAGTGCCACCCATGCCGCTCGCCAGTCGGCGCTCCGGCAGCGCTCCGTGCGTCCAGGATGTACGCGGACACGGTGTGACCGGACGTGAGCTGTCGATCGGCTCGGATTCGGCGAGCTAATTCGCCCGCAGCGCCGTTGCCGGATCGACGCGCGTTGCTCGCCTCGCCGGGAAATAGCAGGCCGCGAGTGCTACGACAACCAGCAACAGCGCAACCGCGCCGAACGTCAGCGGATCGTGCGCCGTGACGCCGAACAACTGCGCGGCCATCAGTCGTGTGAGGCCGAGCGCCACCAGAATTCCGAGCGCCGCTCCCGCGACTGCCATGCGGAGGCCCTCGTCGAGCACGAGGCGAACGACCTGCGCGCTCGGCGCGCCCAGCGCGATCCGGATGCCAATCTCGTGGGTGCGTTGATTGACGAGGTACGCGATGACTCCGTACAGGCCGACGCACGCGAGCACGAGGGCCAGCACGGCGAAGGCGCCGAGCAGGGTCATCGCCACTCGGCGCGGCGCGAGGGATGTGGCGAGGATTTCGTCGAAGGTGCTCACGTTGTAGATGACGTCCCCCGGCTCGACGGCCCCTACGACGCGACGCACGTCCACCATCACGGCTCCTGGCGTGCTACGGGTGCGCAGCACGATGGCCACGCCGTCCGCCGCGAGGGGCATGAGCTTTTCCGGAAGCTGCATGAACGGGTAGTAGATCTGCCCTTCGACGGCCGATGCCGGATCGGTTCCCAGGCCCCACTGCTTTACATGCGCGACAACTCCAACGATCTCCGCCTGCACGTCGAAGCCGGCAATGTTGATGCGCTTGCCTACCGGGTTCTCGTTTGGGAAGTACGTACGCGCGAAGACATCGTCGACGTCGACCACGACGGGCGCCCGCTCGTCGTCGGCATCGGATACGAAACGGCCGCGCTCGAGCGAGAGCCCCATCGCGCCACGGAATCCGGATTCCACGAGGTAGCACATCACCATCGGCATGTCGTGCAGGCTCGCCGGCTTCGGTCGGCCGTCGATCCAAAAGGGGAGAGACGTGTCGTGCAGCAAGGGACGTGACCCGAGCGTGACTGAAACGGCATCGACCCCCGGAACGTCGCGCATCGCTGCGTCGAGGCGGCGGAGGCGCGTCCGCGTTTCGTTCGACGTCGTGTGCGGTGTACCGGGTAGCGACAGGCTGAAGGTGACGGTGCCCCGCGGAGTGAAGCCGGGGTCGACACGCCACAGGGCCTGGAGCGTTCGCAGCATCAGTCCCGCGCCCACCAGCAGCACGAGTGCCAACGCGACCTCGACCGCGACGAACGTGCGCTGCGTCCGATGCCTCCCGCCCCCAGATCCGCGGCCCGACTCCCTGAGTATGCCCTGAACGTCGGCGCGTGCGCCGCGCAGTGCGGGCGCGAGACCGAACAGCAGCGCGGCGAATGCGCAGGCTGCAATCGTGAACACCAGCACACGGCCGTCGATGCCGATGTCGTCGGCGCGCGGCAACGCCCTCGCCAAGAGCACGTGTGCGGCACGTGTTCCGACAGCCGCCAGCACGAAGCCAAGCGCCCCTCCGAACGCCGCGAGGACGGCGCTCTCGGTGAGTAGCTGGCGCACGAGGCGCAGGCGCGTCGCGCCTAGCGCCACGCGGACGGCGAGCTCTCGCGATCGCCCGAGCGCGCGTGCCAAGAGGAGGTTGGCCACGTTGACGCAGGCAATGAGGAGCAGGCAACCGACGGCGCCGAGCAGCACCAGCAGCAGCGGCTGCACGTTGCCGACGAGATCGCCTTTCAAGGATAGGACTTTAATGCCAATATTTTTGTTCGCCGTCGGGTAGGCGGTCGACAAGTCACGCGCGACGACATCCAGATCGGCTTGCGCCTGCGCGAGCGTCACTCCGCGAGCAAGCCGACCCACCGCATGCGTGCTCACCTCGATCCCGCGATCGCGGAAGTTGGGATCAGTCCACTGGCCGATCGGCGTGTACACGTCGTGCTGCGCGCCGTAGAGCGCGAACTCCGCGGGCATGACCCCGATCACGGTGTACGGCTTCCCGTTCAGGGCGATGACCTGGCCAAGCACCGACGGCAAGGCGCCGAATCGGCGCTGCCAGAAGCCACCGCCGATGACAGCCACGGGCGGCGCGCCGGGCTGATCGTCGGCCACGCCGAGGTCGCGGCCGAGGACGGCCTTCTGGCCGAACGTACGGAAGAATGCCGCCGACACCATCATGCCCGTCACTCGTTCCGCGCCGGTACGCTCGCCCGACCCCGCGAAGTTGTAATCCTGATAGCGGTAGATGGCCATCGACGAGAAGGTCCGCGACATGCGCTGCCAGTCGAGGAAGTTCAGGTAGCTCATCGACGCCTTGCTGAACCCGGGTGCGACCTCGTACATCGCAACGAGCCGGTCTGCGCCCGGGTAGGGCAGCGGATGGAGCAGGACGCCATTCACGACGGAGAACAGCGCGGTGTTCGCGCCGATGCCAAGCGCCAGCGTCACCACCGCGACCGCGCTCACGGTCGCGTTGGTTCTGAGCTGGCGAATTGCAAACGAGACGTCCTGGCCCCAGTCGTCGAATCGCATGTCGCCCTCCGTGTCTGCCCCTTCGGCCGCTCCGTCACGGCATTAGCTCTTCGTCACGCCTCCACCACCGGGACACAGATCTCCGTGCGCAACTCCTCCTTCTTTACGCTTCCCGGCATGTTGAGATATCGCTCATAGCCCAGACCATCGACTCGTCGACCGTGCGAAGGGATCCATTCACCCATCAGACGCTGCCACGTGTCACCGAGCCGCTCATACGGTCCCACGTGGACTGTGCAGGCATACGTACCTGCCGGCAAGCGTTGTTCGGTCAAAGGCGCTGGCAGCTCGATCCCGTCGGGCACGACGACGCCGGCGTCCGAACGCAGTTGATCCGGCGGCGTGGACTCGGGATCGTCATGGTAGATCGCGACCATCGCCGCACTCCCGTTTCGCGGCAATCCTGCGCGATCGGCGATCGTGCCAAGCTGCTCGAACGCTCGGTTGATCTGCGTGTACGGCCCGATGTGGCGAAGGCTCGCCACGCGCAACGCTGGCTTCTGAACGATGTCGACATCCATGGATCTTCCTCCTGAGTCTCGGGCGGTGACCGGGATCGCACCGCCAGGCGTATCGTAATGCACGCCGTAGCGCGCCGCCTGAGGACGATCAGTAGCGTAGCGAGCTGCTCGGCATCGCAGTTACTTGAGAATTGCCACGCGTATCACGAACCGATCATTGCCGAGCCGACGAGCGCCACCTGCGGTCGCTCGTCGTCGCCATGCAGTGAGTCAGCGACGCAAGTACTTATCCAGGAAGTCTGATTGCGCATGGAAGTACGCGAGCCACGATCGATGCAGCAGCAGATCGTGAATCTCGTTCGGAATGACGATCAACTCGTGCGGCACCTTCTGCGCTCGCAGCGCCGTCGTCAGCTGCACCGTCTGATTGAATGGCACGTTGTGATCATCGTCGGCCTGAATCACGAGTACCGGTGACCGCCACCGCTTGATCGACGACAGCGGCGAGGACGCCCGCGCCAGGCTGTCGGTCGCGGATTGCGCTCCGGCGGCCGCGTAGACCCTCAGCACGCCGCTCCAATCGTGCACGCCCGCGTAGTCCACCCCGGCGGCGAAGGTGTCGGACGCGCGGGCGAGCGCCAGCGCGGTCATGTAGCCGCCATAACTCCCACCCCAGACACCGAGTCGTTTCGGGTCGACGTCCGCTCTCGCTTTCAGATAGCTCGCCGCGCCCAGAATGTCATTGAACTCGCTCGCGCCGGCCGGGCCGAACTTTGGCGGCACGCGAAAATCGAGGCCGTACCCCGTACCGCCCCGATAGTTGACCGACAGCACGACGTACCCGCGGCTCGCGAAATACTGATTCATCGCGTACATGTAAGTGTACGCGCCCATCGGATTCGCGCCGAGGAGCATCTGGCGGTACGGGCCCCCGTGGAAGAAGAGCAGGGCGGGATGATGCGTGCTGCGGGCGTCGCGCGAGTCGCCGGCTTTGGTAGTCGGAAGAAAGAGCTGGCCGTGGACCATCACGCCGTCGGGCGAGCGGAAAATCACCGGCTGCGGGACTACGAACAGCGAGCCGGGATACTCTTCGGGCACCGCTTGCGGCGCGATGTCTCGTGCCGCACTGAATCGATCGCCTGACTGCGCGCTCACGGCCGGCCGCATCGGGTTCCTGGCGTCCGCGCTCAGAAACGCTACCGAGCGACCGTCGCTCGTGAACACGGGAAGGTCGGCGATGGTTTGTCCCGTCGTCACTGGCGTTGGCGTCCCACCCGCGACCGGCACCTGCCAAATGTGCCGGTGATCCAAGTCGCCCTGGTTGGACGAATACACGACATGACGGCGGTCCGGACTCAAATCGGCGCTGAAGATCTCGAAGTCCCCGGGCGTGAGCAGCGTCGGGGTGCCGCCCGCGGACGGGATGCTGTAGAGGTGCACCCATCCGCTTTGCTCCCACGGAAAAACGATTCTGTCGTCCGCGCCCCACGCGAACGCCGGGTTGCCTTCCAGCGGATAGTATCGGCTGCCCGCTCCCTCGTTCGCGCGCCAGATGGCGTGTCCCTTTCCAGTCGCGGGGTCGGCGATCCAAATCGACCACGGCTCGGCGGTCCGCGTCGACGAGAATGGACCGGGGGCACCGGCCGGAACGCGGACGAACGCGATCCTCCCACCATCGGCCGACCAGGTGGGACTGGCATCCCGATCGACACTCGGCGCCAGCCAGGTGATCGATTTACGCGCGAGGTCGTACACGCCGATGAGACTGTGATCGCCGCGGCTGCTCACGAATGCGATGCGCGAGCCATCCGGCGCCCACGCCAGTGCCCCGTCCCGTCCGAGATCCCGCACGACGACCTGTGGCTTGTCGCTGCCGTCCAACTGGGCAAGCATGATGGAATTGCGGGCGATGTAGGCGACCGTCTTCGTCGTCGGCGCCGTTGCCGGCGAGCTGCCGTCACCGATCAACCGCGGCGTCGTGTCGGCGAGCGACATCGTCCAGAGCTGACCGGGCGCGGATCCGAGCGGGAGGTCCCGGGGATTCGGTTCTCCGCCGCGCTCGAATATGAGCGCCTCGCCGTCGAAGGTCCACGCGAGCGTTCCGATCTCCACGCCGATGTCACCGACGAATCTGGTCAGTTGTCTCGACGTGAATGATCCGTTTGACCCGGGCTCGCAGACCCAGATGTTGCGGCTGCCCTGAGCGTCGAAGATCCAGGCGACTCTTCCGCCGGCGGGTGACGCGGTCAGCTCGCTGGGAAAGGGGGCGCTGAGCGCCGACTCGAGCGTGAATGACGGCGTCTGCGCGCGCGCGGCCTCAGGGAGGAACGCTGCGCAAATCCACAACGCGGTTGTCGACAGAGCGGCGGCGACGCGGTCGCGAGTCCGATGCGTGCTACGACGAGACATGGCGGGTGAGCTCACGGTGGGGAAGGAACTGGAGGGCGGCCGTTCAGCGACATAGTAGCATCCAGGCTCGGCTGAATACAAGTTTGGTATACCAAATCCCCGTCCGGGGCTTCGCGCTCGCCGCGTCACCGGCGTAGGTTCCGTCCCTTCCCCTGGAGCATGCACATGCTGCGTTTCGTCCGCGTCGCCGGCATCGCGATACTCGCTGGCTTCTCGTCAGCCGGCGCGCAACGTTCGACCATCACGCGCGATGCATTTCGTCCGCGCGCTGATTCGCTGGTGCTGACGTATCTCGCGGAATCCCACGCGCCCGGGGCATCGTTCGCCGTGATTCGCGGAAGCGATACGCTGGCCTTCGGCGCGTATGGCCTCGCCAACGTCGAGGCGGCGCGCGCGCCGACCACTGCCACGATCTACGAGATCGGCTCCAACACGAAGCAGTTCACGTCCGCCGCGATCATGAAGCTCGTGGAGCAGGGGCGCGTGAAGCTGGATGATGACCTCTCGAAGTTCGTACCGCAGTTTCCGTTGCACGGAAAGCGCGTCTCGATTCGTCAGCTCCTGACGCATACGTCCGGGATTCACGACTACACATCGTCGCCGGATTGGCCAAAGACGTGGAACACCGCGTTATCGCCCGACGCGATCATCAAGTTCGTCGCGGCCGACACGTTCGACTTCGCGCCGGGCACCGCGTATCGATACGACAATACGGGCTACGTCCTGCTCGGCATGGTGATCGAGAAGGCGACCGGTCAGAAGTACGCAAAGTTCGTCGACGCACAATTCTTCAAGCCGCTCGGGCTGCGACAGACGTCCTACTGCCCGTCGAGAACGTCGGATCCCGCGTTCGCGCTCGGATACACCAAGGGACCGAATGGTATCGAGCGCGCGCAGTTCCTGGATCTCTCGCATCCCTTCGCCGCCGGCGCGTTGTGCTCCACGGTTGGCGACTTCGCGAAATGGCAACGGGCGC
>DATJIZ010000010.1:0-5061 GCA_035492735.1 Gemmatimonadaceae bacterium
ACGGCCGGAGGTATTGCGCAGCGAGATCGAGCAGAGTCTAAAGAACCTGCGAACCGAGCGTATCGCCCTCTACTATCTGCATCGCGTCGATCCGGAGACGCCAATCGAGGAGAGCCTCGGCGCGATCAAGGAATTCGTCGACCGCGGCCGGATCGAACGCGTCGGCATCTCCGACGTGAAGATCCCGATGATCGAGCGCGCGCGGAAGGTCGTGCCGATCGCCGCGGTGCAGAACGAGTACAACCTGTCCGAGCGGAAGCACGACGACGTGGTCGACTACTGTACGCGCGAAGGCATCGTGTTCGTGCCCTACTATCCGCTGCACGGCGAGTCGCGCGCGGTGCGCGCCACCGCGAAACGCCACGCGGCAACGCCGAGCCAGGTGATGCTCGCGTGGTTGCTCGCGCGGTCGCCGATGATGCTTCCGATTCCGGGAACGCTGTCGCTCGCGCATCTCCGCGAGAATCTCGGCGCGGCGGCGCTCGAGCTGACGCAGGCGGAGATCAACGAACTGGGATGACGCGCGCGAGACCGGCCGGAACGTGGCACCCCCCTTGCTCCAGCTCGTTACGTACGCTCGCCGCGATCATCTCCCTTCCCTCGAGATCGAGAATACAATGAATGTCATGCATAGCCTCCTGCGCGAATGGTGCGTGGCGTCGATGATCGCCGGCGCGGCGGTGGCGGCCAGTACATCCTCGTTGATGGCGCAGGCCGGAGATGACCAGTTGGCGGAGCGCGCGAGGCGCGCGGGCGAAGTGCTGTCGGAGCTCACGTCGGTGCCGGATAGCGCGCCGCCAAACGCGCTATTGAATGAAGCCGTGTGCGTGGCCGTGGTGCCGGGCGTCGTGCAGGCTGGGTTCGGCATCGGCGGCAAGGCCGGCTTCGGTCTCGTGAGCTGTCGCACCGGCACCGGCTGGAGCTGGCCGTCGTTCGTCGGACTCAAGGGCGGCAGCTTCGGCTTCCAGATCGGCGCGCAGTCGGCGGACGTCGTGCTCATCTTCGTCAACGAGAACGCGCCGCGCACGGTCGCCGCCTCGTCGTTCGACATCGGCGGCGAAGCGTCGGTGGCGGCCGGCCCGTTGGGCTGGTCGGTGGCCGCGGCCACCGACTACCGGGGACAGGCCGAGATCTACTCGTACTCCAAGAGCAAAGGCCTCTTTGCGGGCATCAAGATCGCCGGCACCAAGTGGGAGATCGACTACTCGGCTAACAAGAAGGCGTACGAATCGGCGGCCGATTCGCTCAAGGGCGGCACGCACGCGAGTGTCGCCAGACAGCTGCGGACCGACGGCAGCGCGGCACCGGCCATCGTGCAGCCGTTCCTGCAGAGTCTTCAGCAGCACATTGTGAAGGGCCCCGCGAGCTGAGCAGGGCGTAGCGCTAGCGACCGCGCACCGCGCTGGCTACCCGCGCGGCGCCGTGAGGGTGACGAAATCCTGTCTCGCGCGGAGCGCATCGAGCGCCGGCTCCTGGTGCAGCCACCGCGGCCACGCTCCGTTGTCGAGAGTCTCGCGTACTCTGGCAATCGCGTCGTCGTGCCGGCCGAGGAGCGCCGCAACCCGTGCGCGGTACATGCTGGCCGTCCAGCTCACACGGTCGACGGGTTGAGCAGCGAGCCAGCGGTCGAGCGAGTCGGCAAGCGCCGTGTCGCCACGCTCGGCGGCCAGCCCGGCCAGTTCGCCCCGGAAGTCGACGTTGGCCGAGTCCTCGGCGACGAGCTGCCGGGCGATACGCTCCGCCTCGGGAAAGTCGCCCGTCATCTCGAGTGACCACGACGCCACCAGCCGTTCTTCGGGAGTGGAGCGCTCCACGGCCGGGCGACCGCGGTACCAGGCCACCGCTCGCGCCGCTGCCTGACGAGCGGTCACGGTGTCTCCATGGACTGCCAGCTCGCGCGCGATCCAGTTGGCGACCCACGCCGGCGTGAAGGTGTACGCGGGTCGCCCATCGGTGAACGGCGCCAATCCGGGGTCGCTCGACGTTTCCACCGGCAACGCCATCGCGCTGTCGAGCAGCGCGAGCACGGCCGTGGGTCGCGACAAGGCGGCCAACGCGCTCCCTCGCAGCCATGCCCGGCCGAGCGGTGCGCCGTCCGGCAGTCGATTCGCCACGGCCAGCTCGTCCCGGTGGCGGCCAAGCATGTGCAGCGCTTCGGCCGTGCCGCCGTACCAGGCGAAGTGCGTTGTATCCGTGTTCCACGCCAGGTCGGTCGCCGGGTTCACTCGAGCCAGAAGCTCGAGTGTTCGCGCCGGACGGTTGGCCCACAAGGCCGCGGCAGCGGCGGACATCTGGTCACCAGCGTTGTCCGGCTCGAGATCGGCGCGCTCCAGCGCGAGGCGGAGCGTTTCGTCGTTATGCCCGGAGCAATGCGCCGCGGCGATCCGTAGCGTGAGGCGGTCCACGTGGTCGAGGCTCCGCGCTCGCTCGGTAACACGAGTCAACGAGTCGACTAGCGCGCAATCGAGAGAATTGGACGCCGCTTCGGCGGCGGCGATCGCGGACTCGGTGAACGTGCTATCCAGGTGTGCGCCACGCAGGAACAGCGCCTCCGCTCCCTTGCCGTTGCCGTGCCAGAAGGCGTCCCAGCCTTCCACGTACGCCTCATAGGCATCGTACGACGGGATCTCGTCGGCGCGGCCGATGTCCTGGGTTGCACGGACGTCGATGGCGGACGCGAGGGCGGTCATCACGCGAGATCGTAGGGCATCGATGACCGCCGTCGGCGACGCGGCCGGGCCAACAACGGGGCCGACCGCGCGCACGATGCGGCCCGAGGCCGCGTCGATCACCGCCGCTTGAGCAACGAGGGTGTCGGCGGAGCGGTCGTAGCTTCCCGAAACGACCAGGTTCGCACCGGTTCGGCGGGCGATGGCGATAGGATCCGCCTCCGCGACAGGAGCGGCGCGCGTCTGCACGAACACCGCGCGCGGATCCACGACATCCACGAGGTGCGTGCGAACGATCCCTTGGGCGAGCCAGTCCTGCGTCATCCGGCCGAGTGACTGGAGATGTGCGTCGCCGGTGCGGTTGTCGAAGACGGCGATCAGCACCCGGGCCCGTGAACGACCAGGGTGCGATCTCGTCGCCCCGGCAATCCGCCAACCCACCGCGCCGAACACGACGGTTGTGGCGACCGCCGCCGTCCAGAAGACACTCCGCCGCACGCGCGACCGCCACGGCATCGGGACCGAACCGGGGGTGGGGGGTGCAGCGCGAGGCGCACGTGCGATGCTGGATTGTGGCGCGGCAATCGACTCGCTGGAGGCACTGTTGTCATCAACGATGGTTGGCGGAGACGGCGCGCCCGCCGATACCGCGAGTTGATCGACTCTGCCCGAGCGGATCCGCGCCGCCAGGGCGTCGGTCTCAACGCTCGGCGAGGCCTCGAGCTCGGCAGCGAGGCGGTGCACGTACGTCTCATAAAGGCGGAGCGCGCCGCCGGTATCGCTGGCTCGCTCGAGCAGCGTCATCCCGCGGCGCAGCCACCGTTCGTCGTCTGGCGCGATGGCGCAGGCGCGTTGTGCCCAGCGGGCGGCGGCCGGCCAGTCGTCAGTTGCCTCGTCGCGATCCGCGAGGGCGGCCAGCGCCTGCATCACGAGTCCGGTCACCCGCCGACGCTCGCCCGACAACCAGTCCTCGAAGACCGTGCCGGCGCCGGGCACGTGAAGGCCGGCCAACAATTCGCCGCGGTACAGGTCCACTGCCGTCTCGTAGTGGCCCGAGGCCACGGCGGCCGCGAGTCGCGTCACGTCGCACGTCAGTGCCGTCGGGTCGATCGATACCGCCTCATCGCCGCGGGCGACAATGACGCCCTCGCCCAGCGATTCCCTCAGATGATAGAGCGTGTTCCGAAGGGCGCGACGCGCGGCGAACTGATCGAGGTCCGGCCAGAACATCGCCGCCAGGCTGTCGCGGCGGTGGTACCCATCGCCGCCGGCGATCGCGAGGTATGCGAGCAGCGCGAAGCGTTTCGGCTGCGCCGGTAGGGATTCGGCCTCCGAACCATCGGCGCCGCGAACGGCGTGAAGACCAAGAAGGCGCAGCTCCAGCATGGCCGCCGAATATGGGTCGCGTCGCGTCGCCGAGCAACAAACGGCCGGCCAACAGTGGCGAGACGCCTCGCGTCGAAGTTGCCGATGCCGCGGCCGGCGCGATGTGGCCGCCGCCGGGCTCGCCACACTCTCACTTTCTTTCAGGAACGCATTCCATGATCCTGCCGCTGCCCGTCGCGTTGTCGCCGCTTCTCTTGTCCCTCGTCGCCGCGGGATCGCGGCCGGCGCCGCACCATCCGCCGGCCCCGCGCACGCGCACCTACTACATCGCCGCCGACCCGGTCTCGTGGGACTATGTGCCGGGTGGCCGCGACGAGATCGCGGGCACGCCGTACGTCGACACGGCATTCTTCGCCAAGGCGAAACCACGGCCGGTGAGCACCGCATACAAGAAGGTGCTGTACCGCGAGTACACGGACAGCACCTTCAGAACTCTCAAGCCGCGTCCGCCGGAATGGGAGCACCTCGGCTTTCTGGGTCCGCTGATTCGGGCG
Organism: Gemmatimonadaceae bacterium; assembly: GCA_035492735.1. Classification (GTDB taxonomy): domain Bacteria; phylum Gemmatimonadota; class Gemmatimonadetes; order Gemmatimonadales; family Gemmatimonadaceae; genus JAQBQB01. The sequence goes on from DATJIZ010000010.1 coordinate 4,550, forward strand.
GTGGTGGGCGACACCATTCGTGTGGTGTTCCGGAACAACGGCGACCGGCCATACAGCGTGCACCCGCATGGTGTCCTGTACGACAAGAGCTCCGAGGGCGTGCCGTACAACGATGGCACCAGCGGCAAAGACAAGGCGGATGATGGCGTGCCGCCGCACGGAACGCACGTCTATGTATGGGCGGTTCCCCAGCGGGCGGGTCCCGGCCCCATGGACGGCAGCTCGGTGATGTGGATGTACCACTCGCACGTCGACGAAGTCCGCGACATCAACACCGGCCTGTTCGGTCCGATGATCATCACCGCGCGCGCCAAGGCGCGCGCCGACGGTTCGCCGGTCGACGTGGACCGCGAGATCATCGCGTCGTTCATGCAGGTGGAGGAGCAGAGCGGCTGGCTAGCGAGCGAGAATGGCATTCCGTCGCCCGACTCGTTGCGAGCGCTCAGCCCCATTCCCAATCCGTCGTTGCCGCAGGACGGCTATCCCTGGTTCGTGAAGTTCACGATCAATGG
>DATJIZ010000011.1:0-9316 GCA_035492735.1 Gemmatimonadaceae bacterium
GCTGGACGTGGAGCTCGAGTCCCTTCTGGAGCATCCGCGTCTCGGGCCGTTGGTCCGGCAGCTGTCGCTGTTCGCCGAGCGTCCGGAGGCCGTGCAGAATGAGCAGTGAGCGGCGATTGCGACTTAAGTAGCCTTGCCAGCTACCGCCGATCGGGTACCTTCGGACCTGTTCTCCTTCCCTCCTCTCACATGACCAGCCTCGGCGGCGACGCAGCCACCGCGACGGCGGCCTCTCCATGACGACGCTCGATCGCATCACCTCGGCGCTCGCCGGCCGTTACCGGGTCGAGCGCGAGATCGGCGCGGGCGGCATGGCGAACGTGTTTCTCGCGCATGACGAGAAGCACGACCGCGAAGTCGCCATTAAGGTGCTTCACCCCGACCTCGGCGCCGCGCTCGGCGGCGAACGCTTCCTCGCCGAAATCAAGACGACGGCAAAGCTGCAACACCCGCACATCCTGCCGCTGCTCGATTCGGGCGAAGCGGACGCGCTGCTGTACTACGTCATGCCGTTCGTCCCCGGCGAGACGCTGCGCGCGAGACTGGAGCGTGAGCGACAGCTGCCGATCGACGACGCGCTCCGCATCGCGCGCGAGGTCGCCGATGCGCTGGGCTCGGCGCACGCCGTCGGCATCGTGCATCGGGACATCAAGCCGGAGAACATCCTGCTCCAGGGTGGGCATGCGCTGGTGGCCGACTTCGGCATCGCGCTCGCCGTGCAGCAGGCGAGCAGCACGCGGATGACGCAGACGGGCTTGTCGCTCGGCACGCCGCAGTACATGAGCCCCGAGCAGGCGATGGGAGACAAGCACGTCGATGCGCGCGCCGACATCTACGCGCTGGGCGTGGTAACGTACGAGATGCTCACCGGCGAGCCGCCATTCACCGGCGCGAGCGTGCAGGCGATCGTTGCGAAGGTGCTGAACGCCGAGCCCGAGGCACTGACGCTCATTCGCAAGACGATTCCGCCGGGCGTCGAGGCGGCCGTGCTCCGGGCGCTTGCCAAGCTGCCGGCGGACCGACAATCGACCGCCGCCGAGTTCACAGCAGGCTTGTCCGGCACGGCGACGGCAACGGCATCGCTTCCAATCGCGCGGGCCCGTTCCGCGCGGCTCTGGCAAGGCATCGCCGTGTTGGCGCTCGTCGTCGCCGCAGCGGTGCTCGTCATGTCGTCGCGTCGCCCGGCGCCAGTGCCTCGCGTCGTTCGCTTCGCGCTGCCGGGCGCCTCCACGCTGGTCGGTAGTACGACGCAGCCGGCCGTTTCGCCCGACGGCCGCGCGGTGGCCTACTCGATCAGTGGCGGAGGAACGCCAGGCATCCGCCTTCGCTGGCTGGACCGTGACGACGCCGACGTGATCGCCGAAACCGCGACCGCCTCCGACATCGTGTTCTCACCGGACGGACGCCATCTCGCGTTCCTCAACACCGAAGGACAGATCCGGATCGTGCCGGTATCCGGCGGACCGGCGACCGTGCTCGGACAGCATGCCGACAAGTTCAGTGGCCTCAGTTGGGGCAAGGACGGCTACGTCTACTTCAGCCTGGACGGACGTGATGGCGGTATCGCGCGGGTCGCCGCAACGGGCGGTGCGATCGACACGCTCGTGCTGGTCGTCGGCGACAGCATTTCGCCGACGGGAGAGGGGCGCCCCGACTTTCCTCTCATCCTGGATGACGGCACGCTGATCTACCAGCGATCGGGATCGGCGCGGCGGGACGGTGACATTTTCGCCGTGGACGTGCGCAGCCGGTCGAGCACGAAGCTGGTGCGCGGCTCGGCGCCACTCGACTATCGCGACGGCTGGCTCGTGTATTCGAAGACCGACGGTTCCGTCGTCGCACAACACTTCAATCGCTCCGCACGCACGGTCTCCGGGGCGGCGGTGCCGCTGCTGTCGGGCGTGGCGGTGAAGGATGGCCGCCCGAACGTGGCCGTGGGTCCCGATGGAACTCTCATCTACCAGCCGGCCACGAGCACGCTCTCACAACTCGTCGCCGTGTCACGGCTCGGTGTCGAGGCCCCGATCGACTCGACGATGACGCGCGCGTTCGCGGGAGTCGCCGTCTCCCCGGACGGCGGCCGCCTGGCCGTTACCATCGAATCCAACGACGATCGCTCGGCGATCTGGGTATATGATCTCGCACGCCATACACTGGTGCGACTGACCGCGGACGGGGAGCTCGCATTCAGACCGGAGTGGGCGCCGGACGGGTCGCGAGTGCTCTTCTCGAGTGACCACGGCTCCAGGAACGGCCAACGCAGCTTGTTCGCCATGCACGCCGACGGCAGCGATTCGATGCACTTGATCATCGCGAGCCCACGGCACGCGCAGGAGATCAGTTGGTCCGCGCGCGGGAACATGCTTGCTTTTCGCGATGGATTCGACGATGGCCGAACGCGTCGTGACATCTACGCGCTGGCGATCGGCGACACGACTCGGCGCGTCGTGGTCGCGACGAAGGCTGACGAGTTCAATCCCGCGGTATCGCCCGACGGTCGGTGGCTCGCCTTCGCGTCGGATGAGTCCGGGCGCAACGAAGTATACCTGACGCGGTTTCCCGAGGGCGGCGCCCGGCAGCAGGTGTCGACCGATGGCGGCAGCAGCCCGGTCTGGGCCCACGACGGACGAACGCTCTACTTTCGAAACGCCAAAGGAATGATCATCGCCACGGACGTGGACCTCGCCAAGCCGAGTCCCGCCGCGGCATCGCGTCCGTTGTTCGATGCGTCGCATTACTACTTCGATGCCAACGGCCGCTCGTTCGACATCACACCGTCGGGCGGTGCGTTCCTGTTCGTCAAGCCGCCGCCGCGGGCGAGCATGAACGTCGTCGTGGACTGGTGGGCGGAAGCCAGTGCAACACTCGCCCGGGCGCGCCAATGAGAAGCGGAGGTCGAGCTCGTATCGCGCAGCCGCCCGTGAGATCATGTTAGAGAACGAAGTTCCGCTCAGGCTGCGACCACCCAAGCCGACGCAGGCCGAATGAAGCCGATGTTTCGCAGCCACGCGTGATGGACCGCATGGACGCGCACCCCGTGGGGCAGCTGGCCCGCTCGCTCGTCGATCGCTACCGCGTCGAGCGCGAGCTTGGCGCGGGCGGCATGGCGACGGTGTACCTCGCGCACGATCTCAAACACGATCGCAAGGTCGCGCTCAAGGTCTTGAAACCCGAGCTGGCGGCGGTGCTCGGCGCCGAGCGATTCGTCGTGGAGATCAAGACCACGGCGAGCCTGCAGCATCCCAACATCCTGCCGCTGTTCGACTCGGGCGAAGCGGACGGTTTTCTCTACTATGTCATGCCGTTCATCGACGGCGAGACGTTGCGCGCGAGACTCGATCGCGAGACACAGCTCGGTATCGACGAGGCGGTCAACATCACGCGCGAGGTTGCGGGCGCGCTCGATTACGCGCACCGCCACGGGGTGATCCACCGCGATATCAAGCCCGAGAACATCCTGTTGCACGATGGTCGTCCGATGGTCGCCGACTTCGGGATCGCGCTGGCGGTGAGCGCCGCAGCGGGCGGACGAATGACCGAGACAGGCCTCTCGCTGGGGACGCCCCACTACATGAGTCCCGAGCAGGCGACGGCGGCGAAGGAAATAACCGCGCGCTCCGACATCTACTCGTTAGGAAGCGTGCTGTACGAGATGCTCACCGGGGACCCGCCGCACACGGGAGCCTCGGCGCAGCAGATCATCATGAAGATCGTGACCGAGGAGGCGGCGCCGGTCACGAAGCTCCGCAAGTCCGTTCCGCCGAACGTCGCGGCGGCCGTGGCCAAGGCGCTGGAGCGGTTGCCCGCCGATCGGTTCGAGCATGCCAAGGATTTCGCCGACGCGCTCGAGAATCCGGCGTTCGGCGCCGCGAACGTGCACGGAGCGGCCGTCGCTGCAGGGCCGTCTCGACGCAACTGGCCCGTGGCGGCAGCACTGGTGGCGGGGGTCGTCCTCGCTTCCGCCAGCGCGCGTCTCGGACTGCTCCGATTCGTCACCGGCGGCTCCAGCGCGGATAATGCGCTCGATCGCGTCTCGTTCACACAGCGAACCTTTGGCACCGAAGCCGTTTTCACGGCTCGGTTCTCCCGGGACGGCGAGACGATCGTGTACAGTGCGGCGACCGAGGGGAGCGTTCCACGACTCTACGTCATCCGCTCCGATTATCCCGAGCCTCGCCCCGTTGGCGACACGGCGACGCAACTGCTCTCCGTGTCGTCGCGCGACGAACTGGCCGTGTTGGTCCGGGCGAGCTACGTGTCGCACCGGCTATTCACCGGCACGCTGGCTCGCATGCCGATGGGCGGCGGTGCTCCGCGCGAAATTCTTGCTGACGTGCGCGAGGCGGACTGGGCGCCCGATGGATCTGACCTCGCCATCATCCACCGCGTCGCGGGAGAGGACCGGCTCGAGTACCCGATCGGCACGACGCTGTACCAATCGGCCGGGTATCTGTCCGATTTGCGGTTCTCGCGGGCGGGAGACCGTATCGCGTTTTTCGAGCATCCGTCGCAATGGGACGATCGAGGAGGCGTGGCGGTCGTCGATCTGAAGAGCCACCATCGCATGCTCACCGATGGGTACTGGGGGCTCGAAGGCTTGGCCTGGTCGCTCGACGGAAAGCGCATTCTCTTTGGCGGCGCTCTCGAAGGCGGCTTCTATCAGATCCACTCCGTCACCCTCGGTGGAGTGGCACACCTGATCCTGCCCAGCGCGGGCACCGAAACCGTGCAGGACGTGTCGGCGGCTGGTCGTTGGCTGGTGACACGCGACGACGCGTTCAAGCGCCTGATGGCAAAATCGCCGGGAGCGCAGGCGGAGCGCGACCTGTCCTGGCTGGACAACTCGTCGAACCTCGTCATCTCGCGTGACGGGAAGCTTCTGGCATTCGAGGACGAAGCAGCCGATGCCGGGGCGAACTACGCGGTGATGATCCGCAAGACGGATGGCTCGCCAGCGACGCGTTTGGGTGAAGGAGGAGTGAAGGATCTCTCCACCGACACGAAGTGGGTTTTGAGCGTGATCCAGGCGACTCCCCAGAAGCTGATGCTGTACCCAACCGGGCCTGGCCAGTCGCGGCTTCTGGATCACGGCGAATTCGAGTCCTACACCAACGCGGCAATGCTTCCGGATGGAAAGAACCTGATAGTCTGTGGCAACGAGCCAGCGCACGCCGCGCGCTGCTACGTCCGACCGATCGATGGCGGCCCGCGTCGTCCGATTACACCCGAGGGCACGAGTCGCGCGTGGGTCTCGCCGGACGGCATCGCCGTACTCTCGCAAACCGCCGACGGCAGCTTCGCCGTCTACTCCCTCGACGGCTCCGCACCAAGACCGATCTCGGGACTAGCGGCAAGTGACGTGGTCGTGCGGTGGAGTCCGGATGGCAAAGCCGTGTGGGTCACGCACGCCAACGAGATCCCGTTCCGCGTCGAGCAAGTCGATCTGGCGAGCGGCCGGCGGGCGCCATTGCTGTCGGGCATGCGCGCGGGCCGCCCCGGGCTGCTCGACATCGAGTCGCTGACGCTCGCCGACGACGGACAGTCGTACGCGTACATCGGATCGGAGTACGTGTCGCACATCTTCGAAGTGCGCGGAATGCGGTGACGGCAGATCGTGCTCGTCCAAAATTTCTTCGAGGAGCTCAGAGCGAAGGTGAGACCGAAGTAGCCCTCACACGCCGGGCCCGTGGTAGCCATGACGATGGAGGGCAGCCATCACCTTGGATTGCAGCTCGGCGTCGGATGGCGGATCGTCCACGAGCGTTTGCACCGTCGTCAGAAACGCCTGTTCGAACTCGGACACGGCGCGGCACCCGGCGCACACCTCGAGGTGCTCCCGGATTGCCTCGGCCAGCTCCGACGTAACTTCGTCGTCGAGGTAATCCCAAAGCCGGTGAATGACGTCCTTGCACGGAATCATGATGCGCCCCGGCCGTCGAGCACCTCTCCGGTCGGTGCGCGACTCGACCGCCGAGTCGCGGTCGCAAAGCCGGCATCCTCGGCATAGGCGAGCAGCGACTGCTGCAACAACCGCCGCGCGCGGAACAACCGCGACCTGATCGTGCCGAGCGGGACGCCGAGCACTTCGGCTGCCTCGCTGTACTCGCAACCCTGCACGTCGACCAGCACCACCACATCACGATAGTCCCCGGTGAGCGCGGCGATTGCCTCTTGCACTGCCGGCCCCAAGTCGACGCGGTCGAAAATCGTGCCGAGCCCGCGGCTCACCGCGTAGTGATAGAGGCCCGCCGACGCCATCGCCTCCGCTTCCGGATCATCCGTCGCGAGCATCCGCGCGCCGCGGTGGATCTCTCGCAGATAGATGTTCCGACAGATCGTGAACAGCCAACTCTTGCAGCCGGTGCCCGGCGTGTAGCTGTCCCAGGCGGCGTATGCGCGCAAGAACGTCTCCTGCACCAGGTCCTCGGCGTCGGCGGGATCGCGCGCCAGCGCCCGCGCGAAGCGCGCCACGTGCGGCAGGCATGGCAGCGCCTCCGACGTGAACGAGGCGTCGCGCGAAGCCGGCGCCGCGTTCATTGGACGATCACCGTCCCCGACATGCCAGGATGGATGTGGCAGTTGAACACGAAGGTTCCCGCGCGATCGAACGTGCGTGTCACCGACGTATTGCTGGTTGGCGCGGTAATGCTCGCCGGAGCGCCGTCAGGCGCGTTGTCGAAGAACAGGTCGTGTTCGACGGAGCCGAACGTGAACGTCACCGTGCCGCCGACGGTGATCCGGACCGGCGTTGGCGTGAAGCGGAGCGCATTGGTGGCGTTGACGGTCGCCGACGGCTGCGGATCGGACGTGGGTTGAGTCGATGCGCCGCCGCAGGCGCCGAGGGCAAGGAGGCAGAACGAGGCGAAATGCAGCCGAGCGTGTCGAGCGAACAGAGCAAGCATGAGCGTATTGTCCCGTGTGGAAATGCCAAGTCGGAATTGACTGGCAAGGACCCGGGCGAAGGCGCGGCACTCGGAAGAAGTTCCCGATTTGCGTGCTCGCGCGGCCGGGTCGTCCTCATGGAACGTTGCGGTGGCGTATTTCCGGACACGCGCGCGGAGCCGCCGCCGCTCAAACGCTTACAGACGCCAGCTGCGCAGCGTCTGGAGACTCTGCTCGAGCGCGAGGCGCTGGGCGGTGTGCGTGGCCTCGGCGAGCAGGGTCTCGTAGGTCGCGATCGCGAGCTTGAGCGCCACCGGATCCTGCTCGTCATTGGCCAGGCTCGTCGCGTTGTCGGCGAGGGCCGCCCGCGCGAGCTGGTCCTCGGGAAAGCGCTGGGTAACGGCGAGCCAGCGTTCGACCCGCTGGCGCAGGTTTGACTCGGCGAGCGCCCAGAGATGCCAGGCGCCGCGATTGCTGGGGTCGATTGTCCTCGCCCTCGTAGCCAGCTCCGAGACGACCGCTGGTCCGCGGCCTACGAGCCAATAGGAATTGGCCAGAACGACGAGCGCCTGGGCGTCCTGTGGAACTTCGGCGGTGATGCGCTCGTACAACGGTATGACGACCTCCGGCATCTCCCGGTAGTCCAGTGCCAGCTCCCGGAGCCGATCGGCGGCCACGCGTGCCGCGAACGCCCGAAGCTGGTCGAGCAGGTTCCCCACGTCGCCGGACCGATGGTACGCGTCGACGTAGGCGGCCAGCTCGGTCGAGGGATCTCCCGACATCCTGGGTTTGGCGTCCGACGTTCGGGATTGCTGGTCCGAAGGAGCTGGCGAGAAAGGCGGGTTCGGCATGCACAAAAGCTACGGACCCGGCACGAACTTCGCAGCGGAGGGCGGTCGGGGGGCGGGGACGCGTAATACAGGGTTGCGCCAAATTGGGGAACTGGCGATACTCTTGGCGTCCGCCGGCACGACAAGCACGTCGTCCCTCCGGCAAACGCGTCAGAGCCTCCCGGTGCCTCAGCACTCGAGCCACTGGAGCGAGACGCCCATCGCCGCGCCGTAGCGCCAGCATCGTCGGAATCGCGTGAGGTATCCGCGCCCCGACGACATCGACAGGGCAGCGTCGCGTCGAGTTGGTACCCCGTCATACATGGCGTCATTCGCGCGCATCGATGCGTCTGCGAGCGATCCGACGAGCGGCGTTCCGTCTAACGAGGAACCCCTGGCTCGACAGAAGTCAAGGCAAGTCCCGCGCAGCCGCGGGCAGGCGTAGCAAGAATCACCATTTCACCACACAATCGCATGAGCGAAAGTCGACGCCCACCTCGTCGCGGCCGTGGCCGACGTCCGTCCACCAAGGCCGGCGCGGACACGACCGATAATCCATATCGCGAGGACGGCGGGAGCGGGGCCGAGCGGCCAGAGGGCGGCGGGGAGCGCGAGCCGGGCGAAGAGCGATCGGAGGTCGCGACGGCGCGCGAAGCGCCAGTTGAACGGCCGGTCGAGCGCCCCGCCGATCGGAGTCCCGAGCGAGCGGTCGAGTCGCCGCCGGCCGAACGGCCGACGGAGCCGATCAGCGCTCGACCGGTCGAGGCTCCCGAGATACCAGCCGAGGGTACGACCGATCGGAGCAACAACAACGGCGCGGCCCGGTACGACCAGGCCGCCTATCCGACCCGGGACCGTCTGGACCGGGCCGACCGCGGCGACCGCGGCGACCGCGGCGACCGCGCAGAGCGCGGGGAACGACCCGATGGCGGGGGCGGGGCCGGCGGCAGCTTCCACGATCGACGAAACGGACGGCGGCACCGACGCGGACGCGGGCGTGGCCCACGACGCGAGCACCAGCCGCAACAACCGCCGCAGCCGATTCAGGTCGCCGCGACCGGCGAGACACGCGGCTGGTTCGATCCCGCACGAGACGCCGGCTTCATTCGCCGCTCGACCAGCAGCTACCTTGCCGAACCCGGCGACGCCTACGTGCCGCCGCACATCGTGCGGCAATTCCAGATCCGGAAAGCGGATCTGATCGACGCGGCCATCGGCTACGATCAGCGCGGCCGGTCGACGGTCGTCGAGGTCCGCACGATCAACGACATGGATCCGACCGTCGCCATGCGACGTCCGGAGTTCAATTCGTTGACGGCGTCTTACCCCGAACGAAAGCTGTTCATGGAAACGGGCCGGCCCGCCAAGGGCGGATCCGAGCTCATTCGCCGTGCGATCGACCTCATTGCGCCGATCGGCTACGGCCAGCGGGCCCTCATCGTGGCGCCGGCGCGCGCTGGCAAGACGACGCTCCTCCACGCGATTACCGAGGGCGTCGCCATCAATCATCCCAACGCGGTGCTCCTCATTCTCCTCGTAGACGAGCGTCCCGAAGAAGTGAGCGAGGCCATTTCGTGGGGCGTGGGCGAGGTGATCTCATCGAG
>DATJIZ010000012.1:0-29089 GCA_035492735.1 Gemmatimonadaceae bacterium
GGTCTTGCCCATCGCACCGAACTGCTTCAGCATCTCTGCTTCGACGAAGCGCTCCGGGTCTTTGACTCCGAGCGCGTGGAGCGTGCGCTCGGCGAGCGCGTGCAGGAGCTCTCTCGTGTTCTCGTCGAGCGCATTGAGCGACAGCGGTGTGGACGATGCCAGCTCGACGCCGCGTCCGCCGTTGCGTCGCGGCGACTCCCACAGCGCCGACACGGGCGCCATCGTGACGACAAACGAGCCGGGCGTATGTTCGTGGTGTGAGCTCACCACCCCGCGCCGGCGGAGTACGTGGAGGAGCCGAAGCACCGCCTCGCGCACCACCGAGACGCCGCCTTCGCTCTGATTGCCGCGGCCGGTGATGATCAGCACGTCGCTCGCTCGATCGACCTGTTGCTGACGCAGCCAAGCCTCGGCGCGCGCAACCGCGGCGCTGGCCGTCGGCAGCGAGTCACGAAGGTTGAGCGTGTGCTGCGATCCGAATCGGACCTCGTCGAACGCGCTGCGAAGTCCGTTTAGTGTGATGCGGCGCCTCGGATGCTTCATATTGCGGAATCTACGTCCGGGCCGGCGCCGCGCCGTGCCGTCTGGCCTCGCATCACGCCGCCGCGCGAGCCTCGACGCTGAGATTCTTGGCGAAACAGATCTCGGCGCAGGCGAACCGTCGGATGCAGCCGAGACAATCCCGGCGGATCTTTTCCGGGTAGCGGGCGCGATCGACGCGCTCGTAGCCGATGGCGGCGAAGAACGCCGGCTGCAGCGTCAATGCGAACACGTCGTAGATCCCACGCTTGCACGCCAGTGCCTCGACGGCGGCGACGATGGCGCGCCCGACGCCGCAGCCGTGGACGTCCCGCGATACGGCGATCGCCGCGACTTCGGCCAGCGACGGCGAATACTCTTTGAGCGCGCCGCAAGCGACGATGTGGCCGCGTACGTCGACGCCCACCACGTAGTCATCGATTGACAACTCGACGCTTTCCGGCGTGCGACGCAGCATCACCGACTCGTCGGCGAATCCCGCAATGAGATCCGCGATCGCACGCGCATCGTCCGAGCGCGCTTTTCGAATGACGACGTTGGCGGTCACTACAGGATCTCGTCGAGAATCCTCAGGCCAGCCGCAAGATCCGCTCGCGTCGCGACGAGCGGCGGAAGGAGCCGAACGGTGTATTCGCCCGCCGAGCACACGAGCAGGCCGGCAGCGAGCGCTTCGTTCACCACGTGTGACGCCGTTCCCATGACGTCGATTCCCCACATATATCCCATTCCGCGCACGGCGCGAATTCGCCCGGTGCGCCGCGCGAGCTCCTGAAGCTGCGCCCCGAACCACGCGCCGTTCCGTGCGACATCGGCCAACAGCGCCGGATCCGACAGCCGCTCGAGGACGTAGTTCGCCACGGATGCGACGAACGGACCGCCCCCGAAGGTCGTCCCGTGATCGCCGGGTTTGATCGTCGACGCGATCGCCTCCGTCATCAGCACCGCGCCCATCGGGAGCCCACCGGCGATCGGTTTGGCCAAGGTGAGCAGGTCCGGCTCGACGCCGAACTGCTCGTAGGCGAACAATGTCCCGGTGCGTCCAAGGCCGCACTGAATCTCGTCGAAGATGAGCGCGACTTGGCGTTCGCGCGTGAGCGCGCGGACTTCCCGCACGAAACCGGCGTCGAGCACTCGAACGCCGCCCTCGCCTTGGATCGGCTCGAGAATGACCGCGGCCGTGGTCTCCGCATCAATCGCGATCGCGAGATCTTCGATGTCTCGCTCGACGATGAAGATTCCGGGGGGCAGCGGCCGGAACGGCGCTCGGTAGGAGGGTCGATCCGTCGCCGCCAGTGTACCGAACAGGCGTCCGTGGAACGCGCCGCGCAGCGCCACGATCTCGTGCTTCGTCTCGGAGAGCGATCGCCCCCACCGCCGCGCGAACTTGAACGTGGCCTCGTTCGCCTCGCCACCGGAATTGCAGAAGAACACCTTGGACGCGAATGATTTTTCGACCAAGGCCGCGGCCAGACGTTCCCCAGGCTCGGTCGCGTAGAGATTGGAGACGTGGATGAGGCCATCGGCGGCCTGCTGGATCGCCGCGCGCAGTCCTTCATCGCCGTAGCCCAGAGCATTCACCGCGATCCCGCTGACGAAGTCGAGATAGCGATTTCCCTCGGCGTCGATCAGGTGGACCCCTTCACCGGCAATCAGCGACATCGGCGCGCGCTTGTAGTTGCCGAGCAGAGCATCTGTGACCGGGGCCGTCGTCGTCATGAGAGATCTCCGAATTTCTGAAGGGAGGTGCCGCGTCCGGGATCGGCGATCGCCGCGACGTCGGAAATGCGAACCCTCGCCACGCCGCCCTCAAGCGCCGCGAGCGCGGCCTGCAGCTTGGCGCGCATGCCGCCGACGGCAGTGCCGTCAGCGAGCAGCTCGCGGGCATCGGCCGGCGTGAGACACGGGATCCGCCGGCCATCGCGCATCACGCCCTCGACGTCGGCGACGAGCAGGAGCTCAGCCGCGCGAAGCGCGATTGCGATCGCCGCGGCCGCGTCGTCGCCGTTCACGTTGAGCGCGCCGCCCGAATCAGCGGTCCCGTTGGCGCTTACTGGTGAGATCACCGGCAGGTACCCGCCCGAGAGCAGGTGGCGAAGAAACGCCACGTTCACGCGGCCTGGAACGCCTACGTGCCCAAGCCGCCCGGCATCCATCGGCGTGGCCGCGATGAGCGCCGCGTCCTCACCCGAAAGCCCGACGGCGTCGACCCCGGACGCAACGAGACTCGCGACGAGCCTCTTGTTGGCACTGCCCGAGAGCGCCATTCGAACGAGGTCGAGATCTTCTGCCGTCGTGACCCGCCGTCCGTCGACGAACGTCGACGGCACGCCGAGGGCTCGCTGGAGCGCCGTAACCTCGTCGCCACCACCGTGCACCAGCACGACGCCTCCATTAGCGCGGTCCCAGCCCGCCGCGACTGCGGCAGGCAGGAGCGGATCGCTTTGCGGGCGACCGCCGACCTTGATCACTCGCGTCATGCGGGCAACCCCGCGGTTTCAGCGATACCCAGCATGACGTTCGCATTCTGCACGGCTTGTCCCGCGGCGCCCTTGAGCAGATTGTCGATTGCCGACGTCACGAGCAGCATCGGTTGCCGGGTCCCGGCGATGGGAGTCGCTGATATCCGGACGACATTCCGGCCCACAACGTCGTGCAAGCTGGGGGTCTCGGCCGCGACTTCGATGAACGGCTCACCCGCATACGCTTCGCGCCAGGGCAACAGCGGCTGGTCCAGCGGTCGGGCGAGTGGTACCGTGATCGTCGAGAGAATGCCGCGCGCAACCGGCAGGAGATGCGGCGTGAAGATGAGATCCGCGTCGAGTCCCCATGCGTCGAGCGTCGCCGCCATCTCTTTGAGATGACGGTGGGTGTTCCCGATGCTGTACGCGCGATAGTCCTCCGCCACTTCGGCAAACAGGTACTCCCGCTTGGGAGCGTTGCCGGCGCCGGTCACGCCGCTCGCCGCGTTCGCCGTGATCGGTGCGCCGGTCGCAATCATGCCGCGCGCCACCAGCGGCGCCAGCGCGACGAGGATCGAGGTTGCGTAGCAGCCGGGGTTGGCGACGACCACCGCGCCTCGAAGTCGCTGGCGGTTGAGTTCCGTCAATCCGTACACGGTGCCTTCGCACCCGTTGCCGGGCCTGAGGTCGGCTGATAGATCAACGACGCGTGCGCCGGCATCGCGTGCCCGGCCGACCCACTCCTTCGAGGCGCCATGCGGCAGCGCGCTGAACACGAGCTCGACCTCTTGCAACGCTGCATCTTCGGCGGCCGCGAACTGCAGATCGCGGCCGTCGATGCGTGCCGTCGTCCCGCGCTGTTCGTTCGCGGTCGCGAACGCGAGCTCGAGCTGCGGATGGCGCCAGATGAGGCGGCAAAGCTCTCGGCCCGCGTACCCGCTGGCGCCGAGAACTCCAACTGGAATCTTGTTCACAGGTAATGCATAATAATGCACGATTTCCAAGTCAATACTGTTCGTCGCCGACGCCGTGTCGTCGATGACGGGGTCGCGGGCCCTCAACGACAGATCGATGGCTAGCAAACGTGATCGGCAGCAAGCAATTGTGCGTCTGCTCGGCAGCCGACAGATATCGAGTCAGGACGAGCTCAAGCGACTCTTGGCCGCTGAGGGACTCATGGTCACTCAGGCGACGCTGTCGCGTGACTTACGCGATCTTGGCGTCATGCGCGCACCTGGCGACAACGGCGCTCGCTACTTGCTTCCGGAGATGGCCGCCGACGAGGCTAAACCCTCTTTGGAAATGCTCTTACCACAACTCTTCTCACGCATTGATGGAGTAGCAGAGCTGATCGTTCTCCACACGCTTCCCAGCGGCGCCCAACCGATCGCTGAGGCGGTAGATGCGCAAGGCTGGCCAGAAGTAATGGGCACCTTGGCCGGCGAGAACACCATTCTCATCGTCTGTCGGTCACCGGCCGCCCGCGTCACCCTGACGGACCGGCTCCTCGATCTGGCAAACGTGCGCTAGCCGCGGCCTCTCGCCAGGCATTGACCGAGCGGATCGATTCGTGTAAATATGCAAGGGTTCTGCATAACCTTGCATATTTCAGGAGCGCCCATGCCCCGCACGATTGTCCTCGCATATTCTGGTGGACTCGACACGTCCATCATCGTTCCCTGGCTCAAGGAGAATTACGGCGGGGCGCGCGTCGTCTGCGTGGCTGCTGACATAGGCCAAGGCAACGAGGAACTGGCGGGCGTCCGGGCAAAAGCGCTCGCCTCGGGTGCCGATGAATGCTTCGTGGAAGACCTGCGCGAAGAGTTCGTCGACTCCTTCATCTTCCCGACGCTTCGGGCCGGTGCCATTTACAATCGGAAGTATTTGCTCGGCACCTCGATGGCTCGGCCCCTCATTGCTCGACGTCAAGTCGAGGTCGCGCGCGAGGTCGGCGCGGACGCGCTCGCCCACGGCTGCACGGGAAAGGGCAACGACCAGGTCCGGTTCGAGCTCACGTACGCCGCATTTGCTCCCGATCTGCCCGTGATCGCTCCGTGGCGGGAGTGGAACATTCGGAGTCGCGAAGACGCGATCGCCTACGCCGAATCCCACGGGGTGCCGGTGACGGCGACGCGCCAGAAGATCTATTCGCGCGATGCCAATCTGTGGCACCTCTCCCACGAGGGCGGACTACTCGAGGATCCGAACGCCGCGCCGCCGGATGATCTCCTCGTCCTGACGCGGCCGGTGACCAAGGCACCCGACGAGCCAGAGACGGTCACGATTGGCTTCGAAGCCGGAACACCGATCTCTGTCAACGGCGTTGGGCTGTCGCCGGTGGAGCTCGTCTCCACGTTGAACGCCATTGGTGGGACTCACGGCTGCGGGGTCGTCGACCTGGTCGAAGATCGACTCGTTGGGATGAAGTCACGCGGCGTGTACGAGACGCCCGGTGGTGCGCTCCTGTATACAGCCCATTCGGAGCTGGAGCAGCTCGTCCTCGATCGGCGAACGCTCGCCGCGAAAGACTTGATCGCGCCACGGTATGCCGATCTCGTGTACGAGGGACGATGGTGGACGACCGAGCGCGAAGCGTACGATGCCTTCGTCGCGGTCACGCAGCAGCGCGTCAGCGGCTCGGTGTCGCTTCGCTTGTACAAGGGTTCGGCGGCCGTTGTCGGCCGCCAGAGCGAGCACGCATTGTACGACGAGCGGTTCGTGACGTTCGGTGAGGACGACGTGTATCAGCAGAGCGACGCGGCCGGATTTATTCGCTTGTTTGCCCTTCCGAGTCGCGTCCGCGCGCTCAAGGATCAGGAACTCGGCCTCGCCCCAACGCCGCCCGTGTCGGAACCGTCGGACGAGCCGACGCTGCAGATCGCGTGACCGCCATCCGAACGGGCGCCACACCTGCCCGCGCGCACAAGCTGTGGGGTGGGCGCTTCGCGGCTGGCGCGGCGGCGGCGTTCGATGATTTGAACAACTCGATCGGCATCGATTTCCGGTTGTGGCCGTTCGATGTGCGCTTATCGAAAGCGTGGGCCATGGCCCTCTACCGAGCGGGTGTCCTTACGCTCGACGAGTGCAGCGCGATCGAGCGCGGGCTCGAGGCGGTCAGTGCGCGACTGGAAGCCGGCGAGGTGCCGGCACCGAGCGATGAGGACGTCCACACGCTGATCGACCGCCTCCTGCACGAGGAGGCTGGCGCCGTCGCGTCCAAACTGCACACCGGCCGCAGCCGAAACGACCAGGTGGCGACGGCGACTCGAATGTGGACGATGGGAGCGATCGACCAACTCGACGCCGCCGTCCGCGACTTCCAGCACACCCTGGTCGATCGTGCGCGCGAGCTCGACGCGTCGCTGATGCCGTCGTACACGCATTTGCAGCGTGCTATCCCGGTGTTGGCGGCGCATTGGTTGCTCGCGCATTTCTGGCCGCTCGAGCGCGATCGCGAGCGTCTGCGGGCGGCACGGCGGGCGGCGGCGGTCCTGCCACTCGGGTCTGGAGCCGTCGCCGGTTCGGCGTTTCCGATCTCCCGCGTCCTGCTCCAGGGAGCACTCGGCTTCGCGTCCATCTCACCTAATTCGATCGATGCCGTCAGCGATCGGGATTTTGTCGCGGAGCTGCTCTTCACCGCATCGATGATTGGCACGCATGTGTCGCGGCTTGCCGAAGATCTGATCATCTATGGATCCAGCGAGTTCGGATTCGTGCAATTCGGTGATGCGTACACCTCCGGATCGAGCATGATGCCGCAGAAGCGCAATCCCGATGCGCTCGAGCTGGCGCGCGGATCCGCGGCACGGATGCTCGGCGACTTGACCACGTTGCTCGCGACCCTCAAAGGCCTTCCAAGCAGCTACAACAAGGATCTGCAGGACGACAAACGCGTCCTGTTCGACGCCGTCGACACGCTCCTGCGCGTCCTGCCGGCGATCAGCGGCGCCCTCGCTGAGTGTCGGTTCCAGCCGCAGCGGATGCGCGCGGCTCTGTCGAGCACGATGATGGCCACGGACCTCGCGGACTACCTGGTGCGCAAAGGATCCACATTCCGGGACGCGCACCATGCGGTCGGTCGTCTGATTCGACGCTGCGAGGACGAACGCGTGCCGTTGCACACACTGCCGCTCGCGGCGTTCGAAGAAGTCCATCCGCTGTTCGACCGCGACGTTTTCGAGGCGCTCTCGCCGATGCGGTCCGTCGAACAGCGTGAGGTCGATGGCGGGACCGGTCCCGAGGCCGTTCGCGAACAGCTCGAGGCGGCCCAGCGCGCGTTGCTCTGAGATTACGATGCGCGGCGACGACGCCGCCTAGCTAGAACCTCAGACCGAACGCGATCGGGATGAAGTGCTCGTTCCCGTTCGTGACCGAATGGAACCGCGCCTCGATGTAGGCCGAGAACCCCGATAGGGGCCAGCGAAAGCCGCCGCCCGCATTCCAGCCGAAGTTCGTGTCGGAGCCCCCAGTGTCGCCGCTGGTGTTGTAGAATCCCAGGCCACCAATGAAATAGAGCGTCGTGCCATTCACGCCACCGTTCGTGAAGTCGTAGCTGGCGTTGCCGGTGAAGCCGAGGATGTGGAGATTGCCGAAGCCGCTCTTGCCGCCAAAGCTGTCGTAGCTGACTTCGGCTCGGAATCCGAGTGGCAACGTGCGATCTTGCAGGCCGACACCGCCAGTCAGGTGGTATCCGACGTCGACGGCATCGGACAGGGTGCCGGTGGGCAGCGCGGCACCGGCGGCGACGTTCAGGTGCATCGCGCTGGTGGACGATTGGGCAGTGGCTTCCGCGGCAAACGAGCCGAGAGCAGCGACGAGGGCGCCGGCGAGAGCGACGGTGCGTGGTGCGAAGGGCATGGGATGTCCGGGCTGAGTACCGCCTAAGGCCGCTTCCAGTTCTGTGCCACGCTGGTGGGACGAGCCGGCGTTGCGCGCGGTTCGTGTTCGCGTAATTATCCTTCTAGGTGACCCATAAATAGCCGAAGCGGCCAGACAAGCATCCTATTTTAATAGGAACATTGTCAGTGCGATCCTACCACATTGATATAGCACGACATGCGACCGATGCTGAGAGAAAATGGATCGATAATCTGCTCTCTCATTTCCACATTCCAGGCGTCGAACGAACACAGCGCGGATCACCTCGCCGAATCACAGCGACCGGCATCGCCCATATCGCACTGATCCGTGTGATCGCGCTGGAGCTGGACACTACACTCAGATCGGCCGTCGCATTCGCCGATGCATTGATGCGCGCCGAACTTGGCGAGTTGCAAGTCTTTCCGGGGTTTTCGTTCAAATTCGATCGCGCGTCATTCGAGTCCGCCGTGGATGCCCGCATCGCGGAAGCGGTCGAATCGGTCGTCCCGGCAAAACGGGGTCGGCCGCCCGCTCGAGGTGCCCACCCCAGCCCGGGCCTCTAGCCGCGCGGTGAAAAAGCAAGCGGGGCACCCGCACAGGAGTGCCCCGACCAAGCCATCAATCATTTGAAAACCGACGCCTCAATAGACTGGCAGGTCAGTGCGCAGCCATCTTGCTGACGTTCTCGGCCGCGGGACCCTTTTGCCCTTGTACGAGATCGAACTCCACTGCTTCACCTTCAGCGAGCGTCTTGAAGCCGCTTCCCTGGATCGAGCTGTAGTGGACGAAGCAGTCCTTGTCCCCGCCATCCGGCGTGATGAAACCAAACCCCTTGGCGTCGTTGAACCACTTCACCTTTCCGGTCGTACGCATGTCCCACTCCTGAAGGTACCATCCGCCACAACACCATGTTGCGCGGGCCGTGAACCCTACCACCCGGATCACCGTCACCCGCGGAATCGGGGTCGTAGGCGAGCGCCAAACTAGCGGCCGCTGGAAAACTGGTCAAGCACTGATCAGCCGGGTGCGCCGCCGACGCATATCTTTGATCAGGACCTCGATGAGGACGAAGACTCGTGGCTCTTGAGAATCGACGTGCGACCGTGACTGTAAACATTGGCGGCGTTCCGGTCGGATCTGCCACGCCAATCGTCGTCCAGTCGATGACGAACACGGACACTGCCGACGCTGCCACCACGGCTCGCCAGGTCGCTGCCTTGGCGGCTGCCGGATCACAGCTGGTGCGAGTGACGGTGAACAATGACGACGCGGCGGCAGCGGTGCCCGAGATCGTCGAGCGGGTGCGCGACACCGGGGCCGACGTCCCGGTGATCGGTGACTTCCATTACAACGGGCACCTGCTGTTGACTCGATACCCGGCCTGCGCCGGCGCGCTCGCCAAATACCGCATCAACCCGGGAAACGTTGGCGGAAAGAGACGCGACGAGAACTTCCGCGCGATTGTGCGGGTCGCGGTAGACAACGATAAGCCCGTCCGCATCGGGGTCAATTGGGGCTCGCTGGATCAGGACCTGCTCACGGAATTGATGGACGCGAATGCACGCGCCACATCACCTCGTGACGCAAAGGACGTATACATCGAGGCGATGCTTGCCAGCGCTCTCCGGTCGGCCGAACTGGCCGAGGAAGTCGGCCTGGCCCATGATCGCATCATCATATCGGCCAAGGTTTCGGGCGTGCAGGACCTGGTCGAGGTGTATCGGAGGTTGGCGGCCCGCTGCGACTATCCGCTCCACCTCGGGCTCACCGAAGCGGGACTGGGCACCAAGGGCGTCGTCGCCAGCACCGCCGCGCTCTCGATTCTTCTCGCCGAAGGCATCGGCGATACGATTCGCGTGTCGCTCACGCCGAAACCCAACGGTGACCGGGCCGAGGAAGTCTTCGTCGCGCAGCAGATCCTGCAATCGCTTGGCCTCAGGAGCTTCGCGCCGCAGGTGACCGCCTGTCCCGGCTGCGGCCGGACGACCTCGAGCTTCTTTCAGCAGATGGCAGAAGACATTCAGACGTACATTCGAGACCGGATGCCCGAGTGGCGCAGCCAGTATCCCGGGATCGAGGAGCTGAACGTCGCCGTGATGGGCTGCGTCGTGAATGGCCCCGGCGAATCCAAACACGCGAACATCGGCATCTCGCTGCCGGGCACGTTCGAGGAGCCGAAGGCCCCGGTGTACGTCGACGGAAAGCTCCTCACTACATTGCGCGGTGAGTCGATCGTTCAGGATTTCCTAAACATTCTGGACGATTACGTTGCCGCGCACTACGCGCCTGCGGCGCCCGTGTAGCGATCGAATAGCTCGGCGCGCACCCCCGGTTCGCGCGCCGATGTCTCCAGCGCGACGATGACGTGTTCGAGTTCGCGAAGGATCTCGCCGGTAAAGCCCACTGTCCGCAATCGATCGAGAATTCGCCGATACCATCGGGCCGTATCAACCCGGGTACTGGTGAAGCGGGCCCACACGGTATCGGGATCGATGGTTCGGCGTAGATCGGTGAGCAGCGTGGCCGCGTTGTGTAGCGCATCTGCCGCGCTTACCCAGCGCGCCGCATCGCTTGCCGCCGCGAGCCGCTCGAGGTAGTCGGCGCGTCGCTCGTCGTACGCGAGCTCTACGCCGTCGTCGTCGAGTCGCCGCTGCGTCACCGCGAGCACGGTATCGAGCACGTCCGCGCCAAACTTGTCGCCGATGCGCTGCTCGAGCATCTCGCGCGTATACGCTTCGCGAACGCAGTCTTCGATGACGTCGTGCAGGATGCCGGCGACGACCGTTTGATCGTCTCGCTGATACCGGGTGAGAATGATCGCGACGTTCGCCGGGTGTGTGAGATAGGGCAGCCGCGTGCCTTTCCGCACCTGCTGATCGTGGTGCTTTGCCGCGAAGGCGAGCGCGTGATTGATCCGATCCGAATAGCCGGTCATCGTCATTCCCAGAACATCAGGCTACAGCCCGCGTGAGAAGCCGTCAACCGCGATCAGCCGCGGCCTTCGCCCGCGAACCAGCGCAGAATCCGCTCGAGGCCGTTCGCGTCCTGCTGATCGAACGCGGCCTCCCGCGCCGAGTCGATATCAAACACCGCGATCAACGAATGGTTCGGGTCGAATACCGGAAGCACGATCTCGGAACGCGCCCGTGCGTCGCAGCTGATGTGTCCCGGAAATCGCGACACGTCGGGCACGACGATCGTGCGTCGCTCGGCAGCGGCCGTGCCGCAAACGCCGCGACCAAACGCGATGTCCAGGCAGCCGAGAGTGCCTTGATATGGACCGATGAGCAGGCGCTCGGGTGCGACCACGCGATAAAACCCGGTCCACAGATGGCGAAACGCGTGGTGCACGAGCGCGCTGACCGTGGCCATGCCCGCGATGTCGTCGTCGATGCCGGACAGGGTATTCAACATCACCGCATGAACCTGCGCGTACGCCCGGTCCTTGGGTTCGTGCCGGAGGTCTAGCGAGAGTTCAGCCATATCACCTCGAAACGCCGCTGACGAACTGTACATCGATGGCGAACAGCGCCAGCCCATGCACGATGATCGCTATCCCGGCGCCGCTCACACCTGCATGCCGGCCAAGGATCCGGCCGGCTGCCGCCAGGCTCGCACCGATGCCGACGACGCCGACGTCCAGACCGGTCCGGAGCCACATCAGGTGCTCGACTGTGGTTGCGCTGTCCACGGTGCGAAGGTGAATGCCGTGCCATTCGATCGCGCCGGCGATGATTGCCAGAATACCCCAAACCGCCAGCTGCGTCGCAAAATGTGCGAGAAACGCCGACTCGCGATTCTGCGCCGCGAGCGTGGCCGCCACGATCGTCGCACACAGCACCGTCGATGCGCCCCAGAACAACAATGAGAACGCGTGCTGTTGTTCGATGCCAAGAAAGGTGTCAGCCCACACGAACCGTCGCCGGCTGACGCGGATGGACCGACGAAACAGAAGCTGGCGTCATCGGCCGCTCGTCAACGCCCGCATCTCCGTGGTGTGCAGCGGCCGAGGCGCCCCGGCGAGGCGTTCGGGCGTCGGGAGGGCGGGCGCCGCCGAGTCCCACAGTACGACGCCCAGCGGATTTCCGCCGCCGGCTCGAACGCCGTCGAGTATCTTCTGGAGATCGGCGAGCCGCGTGTGCCCGACGCGGGCGCACACGATCGTGTCCGGAATCGGCAGCGCGCCTGGCAAACCCGTGACGGCCTGCTCAACGTCCGTGACGACGACGATCGCCTCGTAGTGCCGCGCCAGCCGGCTCGCCTCCTGACGGAACAGCTCGGTCACCACCGCCGGGTCCAGCCGCGACGGTGAGACGCCGCTCGGAATCACGTCGATCACTCGATCGCGTCCAATCATGGTTTGGGTCGTAACCTCGGACCAGTCGATGTGGTCGCGGACGATGTCCGCAATCCCGGGCTCGGCGTGGCTGCGCAGCGCCGCCGCGACCGGTAATGCACGTGTGTCCGTATCAATGATGATCGTGCTGCGCGCTTCATCCGCGGCAATCGCCGCCACATTGATCCCGACGACCGCGGCGATGCTCGTGTCTGCGGCAACGATCGTGAGCACGAGGCGGCTTGCGCCGGTCCTCGACACGTGCAGATACGTGAGCTGATAGCCGGCGGCGCCGGGATCGAAGTATGGCGGTGCCAGTCGGTCGGACAAACGCCGGCCTCGGTCCGGGTCGCGTGGTCGCGGCCGAATCGTGGCGAGTACGCGGGCACCGGTCACGCGCTCGAGCTCGTGCTCGTCGCTCACACGGGGGTGACGCAACTCGTCGAAGAATGCTGATCCGAATCCCAGGGCGATTCCGATGATCAGCGCCGCGGCGAGCAGTGCGACCGGCGGCGCGCTTCGCGTCGCTGCCTCGCGATTCCGCGCGACCTCACGATCAAAATCACGCGCCTTGGAACGCGCGTCGGATAGCGCCGCCACCGCTTGCTGCACGAGCGACTCGGCCGAATCCCGCTCCGCCACCCAGCTCACGGTGTCCAAAACCGGCGCCGGAGTCACGACGACCCGCTGAGTCGGCATGTTGAGTCGCGCGATCTGCTGCCGTACCGAATCGCGCCGCGCCTGGCCGAGCGCCTGGATCGCACGCCCGATTTCGGCCGCGCGCGAGGTGAGCGCCACGAAGACCGGATCGGCCGCCGCTGTCGTGCCCAGGGCGTCACGATCGCGCTCGATCTCGCTGAGGGAATCGAGCAACGATCGTACGCGGGGAACTCCGGCCAGTTGCGGCGATTCGGCCAGGGCCCGATACGACGCGCCAACGGGGGCCGTCTCGACGCGGGCAAGCAGAGCGTCGAGGTCGCTCACTGCCGCGGAAAGACTGTCTCGTTGCGCCACGGCCGCCGGATTGGGCGTGTCCTCGACTGGCTGCGAGGTCGCGGGTGTAGCCCGCGCGACTGCCAACGACGATTCCGCGGCCGAGAGGCGGACGCGGGCATGTGCAAGCGCAACAACGAATGCCGCCGTATCGGGGCGCGCCGTAACTGGAGCGGTCTCGGGGCGCGAGTGGCCGACCTGCTGGGGAGTGAGAAGTAGTGCGACGAGCGCTGCGACGAAGGCGCCAACGCCGACCGCGCCGATGACGACAGGCCGCTGCACGGCGTTGCGCGCGCGCGCCGTCAACCAGGCCGGTCGAGACATCCCCCGTGGCAGGTCACGTGTCAGTTGCGCCATGCCTTCAAGTTTGGCACGGCCCGGGCCATTCGAACAGCGGCGCGCCGCACAGGCTCCGCACCGCGGTGGAGCACAAAAAAAGAGCGGAGCCTCCAGCAGGCTCCGCTCATAGTTGGCCAGGATCCAGTCTTACTGGACGGTAACGCTGCCCTTCATGCCCATGGCGAGGTGCGGCGTGCAGTGAAAATCGTACTTCCCCGGCTTCACTCCTCCAAACGAAATCACATACTCCTCGTTCGGGTTCATGAGCATGGGGCTCGACAGCTCGGAAATCTTGTTGTCCATGTTTGCGTCGAGCTGCGCCTTGGAATCCGCCGGAACCGCTGCGGGGTCGAACGAGACGTTGTGCGGACCGCCGCTGACCATGACGAACTTCAGCGCGTCGCCTGATTTGATCGTCACGTCGGCAGGTTCGAAGCGATAGCCCTTGTCGTCGCCGATCATCTTGATTTCGTGCGTGGCGCCTGTCGCCGGAACCTTAGCAACCGCGCCCGTAGTCGGAGCAGGGGTCGTCGCCGCGGGCGTAGTCGCCGCGGGCGTGGTCGCAGCTGCCGGTGCGGAAGCACTCGAGGTGTCGGGTGCCTTATTCTCGCCGCCGCCGCACGCGCCGACGACAGCAGCGCTCGCCATGAGCGCCAATCCGTAAAACCGCATTGCTTTGAGCCTCCAGTAGTGCCGAGCTTGTTCGTTTGACGGTATTTCGCCGCATGGGACGAAGAATGTGAAACTATTCACAAGGACAACCGAGCGCAACGAGAACCCAGCCACCGCGAGCGCGTCCCGACACTGCTTCACGCAACCCGTGGTACACGGTTAGAACTGGTCGATCAACGCTCGCGAAAGGGCGTCGGATTTGCCCAGGTAGACGAAATGGAAATCGTGCATGTAGGCGCGCGCGACCCGACGGATGTCTTCCGGCTGAACGCGACGGAGGTCTTCCACGAAATGGCTGGCCGCCCGGTAATCACCCTGGTAAATCTGCGCGCGGGCGAGGAACGTTGCCTGATCGGCGTCGGTTTCGTTTTTCAGGAAGTAGTCCGTGATGAATTGCTGGACGAGCCGCTCCAATCCGCTGCGATCGATCAACTCCCCCTTGAGTCGATCGATCTCGATGTGCATGAGTTGTAAAGTCTGGTTCGGCTCGACTGTCGTCACGTAGACGCCGCCTGTGGCGATCGCCCGGTCGAGAAACGGTGCGTCCACTTCATAGGAGAGGTTCCGCTTGGAGCGGATTTCCGTGAAGAACCGTCCGGACAGGATTGCCGTCGCGAGCCGGAGCGCCGGATAGTCAGGCTCGGTCGCGCGCGGCCCGACGTAGTAGCCGAGAATGTAGTTCGTCGGCAGCTGGGCGTCTTGGACGACGAGGGCTCGCCCGTGCGGGGCCGGCGGGTGCGGCGCCGACCAGGCGTAGCTGCCTCGCGGCAGCTGCGCCAGCGTGCGGCCAACGAGTTGCTCGAGGTCTGACCGGTCCACGTTGCCGACGACCACGAGCAGCATCCGCGAAGTTACCATCTGTGTTGCTTGGTACCTCCGCAACTGACCCAACGTGATTGATTGAAGGGTCGCCGCGTTGCCTTCCGGGGAAAACCCGTAGGGGTGCGCCATAAAGGTGAGGCTGTCGGCGAGGTGACTCACGATCGGATCCGGACTGGTCGCGGCTGCGCGAACCGCCGTGAGCATCCGCGCGCGCACCTGCTCGACCTGATTGGAATCGAGCGTCGGCGCCACGAGCCGGTCTGCGAATACCGCCCACGTCGAGTCGAATGTGGAACGAATGCTCGTGAATCCAAAGACCGTCCAGTCCTCGGCGGGCGTGATGTTCATGACGCTCCCCAGTTGCGCGACGATCTGTCGACCGCGGTCGACGGGAAAGCGCTTCGTGCCGTACTCGGACGCTCGAAGCAGCATCAGCTCGATTCCTTGCGTCGCCGGCGTGAGTTGCAGCGTGCCGCCCAGCAGATAGATGTTCGCTGCCACCACGTCGTTGGACGTGTTCCGACGCAGGATCACATTGAGCCCGTTTACCTGAAACGACGTGGTCATCGTATCGGCCTGCGCGACCGCGCGGTGCGCGCAGCCGGCTGCGATGGCGGTCGCAGCAAAAGCCATGGCAAGCACCCGAGCGCTCATGGCTGCGCTCCGAGCTCGCGCAAGCTCGCCGGAGTCAGCCTCAGTGCGCTCCTGGCTTCAGACGACAGGAGGACGCCGATCACGTGAGGGTGACCGACGACGTACTTGCTCGCGTAGTTCGTGAGATCGGCAGGAGTCTGGCGCGCCATGGTGTCGACATAGCCGAAGAAGTAGTCGAGGCCTGTTACGGCCCACCAGAATCCAAGCTGATGCGCGAATCCCGACGCGCGCTCGAGGCTCAACTCCGTTCCGACGATGCGGTGCTGCTTCACGGCAGACAACTCGCCGGCCGTAAAATATGTCGGGCTCGAGAGCTTCTGAATCTCCTCCCGTAGCGCGGCGATCGCGTCGCGCAGATGCTCCGACGATGTTTCGCCTTCGATGGTGATCGGTCCCACTTGATTGAGCGTGTAGTAGTTGACCGTGATCGACTCGAACAGGCCGCTGTCGACCAGGCGGCGTTGAAAGCGCGAACCAGGCTGGTTGAGCACGTCGGAAAACACATCCGCCGCGTACGTAGCCGCCGGATCGCCTCGTGCGCTCGGTCCCTGCCACTGGAGCATCACGATCACGCTGCCAATCGGCTGTTCGGCGATCACCGCCGTGTCGTGGCTCAGCGGCGGGATCGGTGGAATGGAGTCGGTGGCGAAGGGATCGGCCGCGCGTTGCCAGCTTCCGAAGATCGTGCGAGCAAGGGAAAACGCACGCTCCGGTACGACGTCGCCGGAAATGATCAGCGCAGCGTTGTTCGGCACGTAGTACCGATGCTGGATGACTCGCATCTTGTCCGGCGTGGTCGATTCGATGACCGCCCGCTCACCCAGCGGATTTTTCCGGCTCCAGGACGTTGTCCACAGCGCTTTGCCCATCGCCTGCGAGAACGCGAACAGCGGATTCGACTCGTTACGGTCGTATTCGCCGATCACCACCTGGCGCTCGCGTTTGAGCTCGTCATCCCGGAAGAGCGGCGTGACGAGGGCGGCCTGCAGGAATCGCATTCCGCCTTCGATGCTGTCGGCGGGTAGCGTCAGATAATAGTTGACTCGCTCTTCGCTGGTCGTGCCATTGAACTCCGCACCCAGCTCGGACGCGCGCGCTACGAACTCATCGGGATTCGGGTACGCGGCGTTCGCCTTGAAGAACATGTGTTCGTAAAGATGCGACAGCCCTTCGTACTCCGGTCCTTGCGTGAACGAGCCGTTCTTCACGTCCGCTTCGATTGTCACGAGCGGCACGCCGCGATTCGGAACGACGATGACGTCGAGGCCATTCGGCAATGTGGTTCGCTGGATGTGCCGTTCCAGCTCGGCCCGCTGGCCAAATGCGATCGTGACGCGCGGTGAAGCGAGCGCCAGCACCAAGAGCGCCGCGAACATGCGACCGGCGCGGCGTGGCGACACATGCTTTTCCGTGGTTTCTTTCATCTCAATCATGAATAGCTCCAATTCTTCCGCGCTCGCCCAGCTCGGCACGCGCCTGGACGCGGCGCATCTGCGTCTGAACGAGCCGCTCGCGCCGTACACCACGTTTCGGATCGGCGGACCCGCCGACCTGTTCTACGAGGCGACCTCCGCTGATGCTCTCGCGAATGCCGTGCGCGCGGCGCGAGATCTTGCCGTACCCTATTTCGTCCTCGGGCTCGGCGCCAACATCCTCGTCGGCGACCGCGGCTTTCGTGGCCTGGTGATTCGCAATTGCGGCCGGCGACGCGAGTTCCGCGAGAACGGCAACCGCTGCGAGCTCTGGACCGAAAGCGGCGTCACGATCAAGGAACTCATCCTGGAGTCGGTGGCCCGCGGATGGTCCGGCCTCGAGCACTACGTGGGCATCCCGAGCACGGTAGGCGGCGCGGTGTGGCAAAACCTGCACTTTCTGTCGCCCGCACCCGCTCGCGAACGCACGATGTTCATCGCCGAAGTATTCGACTCGTGCGAGATCCTGTCCGAGGAAAACGAGCGCAAGGTCGTCGGAGCGGACTACGTTCACTTTGGCTACGACGACTCCGTCTTCCACCACCGGCGGGACATCGTCCTCGCCGCGACCTTCACGCTGACTCGCGCCGATCCGGCGGTTCTGCACCGGATCCTGCAGGAAAACCTGAGTTGGCGAGGCGCCAAGCATCCGTGGCTCGATTGGCACCCGAGCGCCGGATCGATCTTCAAGAAAATGGACGGTGTTGGCGCTGGCCGACTCGTGGACCAGTGCGGCCTCAAAGGGTTTCGGCGCGGCGATGCACAGATCTCGCATATTCACGCGAATATCATGGTGAACCTTGGCAATGCGACCGCGAAGGACGTTCGCGAACTGATCGACATCGCCCAGTCGACCGTCGAGCGCCAGTGCGGCGTCCGGCTCGAGCCGGAGATTGGATTTGTCGGAGAGTTCTAGCGCGCGCCGCGTCGAAGCCATTCAGAATCGCGTCCCGAAGCCGGCGACGAGTCGCCACGGCGCGGCACGGTCGACGGGCCGCGCGACGCCAACGTGAAACAGATCCGAGAAGAAGCTCAAACCGAGTCCCGCGGTCGAACGAACGTGGCCGGTAGGCATCGAGATCGGGTTTCCGTTCTGGTCGACCCCGAGTAGGCGTATCGACTCGAGCGCAGCCGGCGACGAGGCGTGCGCCCAACCGCCCTGAACGCCGACCTCGAGTCCAGGATTGGGGCCCGGTAACAAGAAGCCTTGCCATGCGCGCAAAGGGCGCTGCCATAGACCGAAGCGATAGCTTGTAAAGCCGCGGAACAGCGCAGCCTCGTCGCCGGCGAACTGTTTGTACTCGTATCCCGGCAGCAGATCGGTGCCTCCAAGCTCGAAGAGTTGCTGCGGCGGAATCGGCGCGCCACGCACCGCTCCCACGTCGACATGCGCCCCAAACGAGAAATTGCCGCGATAATGACGCGTACTCAGGGCAAGCTCCATACGACCCCAATTGAGCTGGCCGCGGCCGAGCTCGAAGCGTACACGCCCTCCCGCGCCGGGGGTCAGATAATCACCGGTGACATCGGGATGAAGTTCGAGCTCGATGGTCGCGAAAGCGTAATTGCCGTCGAGCACCCCACGGTTTGGACGAAAGGCTTCGCCTTGTACGATCAGGCCCCGGAGGAGGCGGGCAGCGGCTGCGCGGTCCTCGCCAACGCCAAGTTGCACCGTTGCTCTCCCGGCAGTTGGTCCGCCTGCGGCGCGGCTAATCGATCCTGCAGCCGATGCGCGGTCCACGTAGTCGTAGTCGTCAACCGATGCGAATAGCGCGGCGAATCCTGGGTCCTCGTCCATCGGCAACGTGAAATCGTTCGTCGATGCCAGCGAGCGCTCGGCGCGAGCGCCGAGCGTCGATTGTCCATGCGCGTACATCGTAAACGCGCCGCCACGCGAGGTTTTTTCGGCAAACGCCCACCCGCCGAACGCCCCCACCGACAATCCAGGCCGCGCCGATCGGAAGTCGATCGTTGGTGCAACACCCAGGTAGAGGCCTTCGACGCGGTTGAATCGGAAAACACGACGGAGGCTGTTGGGAAACAAGTTGAGTCGTGCCGGACCGCTGCTGCGCCAGGCGTCCGGTGCCAGGTCCGCGAAGTCCTCGTTGTGCCCCGCCTCGCTTTGAGCACCGATCTCGCGCCGCCAGTCGCTGAATCGTCCGATACTATCGCTCGGCGCCCAGGTGACGGTCACGCGCAGCGAACCGGCGGTATCCCGCGCTTCGGCGCTTTCATCGACGACGATGTTGCTGACGCTCGAGATGATCCTGAATATGGCACGGGTCTGCCCGAGCAATGGAAAACTCGCCTGGAACTCAGTGCGCTGCATCGCGGGAAGCCAATACTTTCCGCCAACCTCCGCGTTCACGAATTCGACGTACGCCGCGGAGACCACGCCGGCGAGGCGCATCAGCCGACTGCCGGCGTGTGATTCACCGCCGAGTATCTCGATCTGGCCGCGCATGCGAATGATCTGGTGTCGCACCGCGTCGACGTCGATCTCACCATCGAAGGCGGCAAGCGGAGTCCGACTGGTGAATTCCGGCCGCACACGAATACGGGCGATCGGAATTTGACGCTCGCCGATGCGGAGAATGGCCACCGTGTCTCCACCGGAGTACCGATAGTACTGCTCACGATCAGCCGCGAACGGATGTACCGCGAGCAGCGTATCGCGGCGATTCCGCCCGGCGACATAGGCGCCCAGCGCGAGCCGTTCACCGAAGAGCGTTGGGATCGTCCAACCGCGCACGATGCTGAGGGTCGAGTACGGCACTCCGACGTTCTGCGAACGGTAGCCGATTACGTGAAGCGAGTACCGGTCGGCACGCGTCCAGGTCGCGTCGGTCGCGAGTTGCTCGACTTCGGTCGCGTGCTCGCGACCGAGCGTGTCGCGAAGAATCAGGGCGAGCTCTGTTTCGATGTGGCTGCGGTATCCTTTCAGTTCCGCCGGCGGTTGGCGATTGGCCGCGGCCGCTGCTGCCACGAGGTCGCGCAATGCCGCCGTCGAATAGACGGAATCCGGCGACTGTTGCGATAGTGACAACTGCGCCCACAGCACTAAGGTCAGCATGCCATCGTGGCGCGGAATCGAGCTGCGTTAGCCTTTGTCGCCAACAAGAGCATCGAGTGCCTCGGTCGCCTCGGTCCAGGCTTCCAACTCGGCGTCGAGCGCTCGCTTTGCTCGCTCGAGCTCAGCGCCTAACCGGCCGGCTTGCGCGGCGCCCTCGGCAAGGGTGTACAGCTCCGGGTCTTGCAGTCGGGCCGTCAGTTCGACGACTTCGCTCTCGCGGGCTTGCACGCGACGCTCGAGCTCCGTCACGCGGCGCTGCGCCTCACGGAGCGCTGCGCGAGTCGCGCGCTGTGTATCCTCGCGGCGCGCTGTTCGCTTTCGCTCCTCGACGCGTCGCAGCACCTCGTCCTCGGCGGCCTGCACCGCGGCCGCATGCTCGCGCTCCTTGGAAACCACTTCCCATTCTGCAAAGCCGCCGTCGAAGTCGGTGATGCGCCGCTCGTGCAGCACCCACAATCGTGTCGTCAGAGCACCGAGCAAGGCACGATCGTGGCTCACCAGGAGGATCGTGCCATCGTATGCGGCGAGCGCATCCTCGAGTGCCTCGATCGATTCGACGTCGAGATGGTTCGTCGGTTCGTCGAGGATGAGCAAATTCGCACGACCGAGCATCAGCATGGCAAGTGCGACACGGGCGCGCTCGCCGCCCGAGAGCGTATCGGCCCGCCGATGCACCTCGTCGCCCGAGAACCCGAATCGGCCGAGGTGCCCCTGAACGAGTCGACGATCCCATGTCGGACGCAGATCGTTGATCGCGTCGTAGAGTGACTTTCCCATTGGAAGCTGCGCCAAATCCTGCCGGTAATACCCCACGGTAATGCCACTGCCCAGTCGCAACTCGCCCGCCGTCGTCGGATGCTCGCCGAGCAAGGCCCGGATAAGCGTCGATTTACCTGAGCCATTTGGGCCGATCAAGCCAAGGGTCTCTCCGCGCATCAGTGTCGATGTGAAATCCTGGATGAGCACGCGAGAGTCAACCGTGATGGTCGCGTGTTCCGCGGCCGCGACGCGGTCCCCACCCCGCTCGGCCGCATCGAACCGAATCGCCATCGCCGCCGAATCTTCGTTCGGGAGGCTCAGCCTGGGCAAACGTTCGAGCCGTTTACGGCGGCCCTTGGCCTGCTTGCTATTCTGACCGGCAATGTTGCGGGCGATGTACGACTCTTCGCTCGCAATCTTGCGTTGCTGCTGCTCGAACTGGCGCTGCTGCGTCAATCGCCGGAGCGCGCGCTGCTCGACAAACGATGTGTAGCCGCCCGTGTACGCCGTGGCAGTGTTGTTCTCGAGATGGAGCACGTGGTCCACGACGGCCGACAGAAATGCGCGATCATGGCTGACGAGGAGAATCGTCGCAGTCGTGGTCGCCAGGAATTCTTCGAGCCAGCGTGTTGTCTCGAGATCGAGATGATTGGTCGGCTCGTCGAGCAGCAGCACGTCGGCCGGGCTCACGAGCTGTCGAACGAGCCCGAGCCGGCCGCGTTCGCCGCCGCTGAGCTGATCGACATCCTGGGCTCGAGCCTTCACCGGATCGAAACCGAGGCCGTGGAGCACGGCATCGACGCGCGGCGCGATCGTGTAGCCGCCGTCGCGCTCGAACCGCTCCAAATCACGTCCGTAGCGCGCGAGCGCGCTCTCGCTGGAATCGTGCTCCAGGTGCGCCGCTTGTTCGACCAGCGACCGCTCAAGCGTCAGGAGCTCGGCGAAATTTCCTGCTGCCGCTTCCCACACCGTTTCCGCCCCCTCGAACGTTCGATGCTGCTCCAGCAGGGAGATCCGGGCCTCGGGTTGTCGGGCGATCTGGCCGCGAGTCGGCGCGAGCTCACCGGTGAGCAGTCGAAAAAGCGTCGTCTTCCCGCTTCCATTCCGACCGATGATGCCCCAGCGCTCGCCGGCCGCGACCGTGAATGTGACGTTCTCGAAGAGCGTGGACGCACCGAACTCCACCGCGACTCCAGCGGCTGCCAGCTGCGTCACTTTGCCGTCCAGCCTTTCCAATCCTGCTCGGCGGCGCCGACCGTCAGCGCGTTCCCATTGCGTACGAGGGGAATTCGCAGGAGCAGCGGTTCCTCTACGAGCTTCTCCATCCACCGCTGTTCGGAGAAATGGGCCTGGGCCAAGCCGAGCTCTGCGAACCGTTTGGACGTTCGGTCGACGAGAGCCGTGACACCGAATTTCTGAACGAACCGGCGAAGCTCGCCGATCGATGCCGGGCGCTCCAGCAAGTCCACGAAATGCGTCTTGATCCTTCGCTCGGCGAAGAATCTGAGTGCTTTTCGCGTATCGGCGCTTTTCCGGATGCCAAAGACCTGAACTTCCATGCCTGGTTGCAATTCGTTATTGATGGCGAGACAATGCCGCCGCCGAGGGGTTCACCGTGTCGCGCAGGCTTCGAAAGGAAGAAATCTACCGTCCTGCGTGGTGGGTACCGGGCGCCCATGCGCAGACGCTCTGGGGCAAGTTCTTCCGGCGCCAGTCACGACTCGCGATCACGCTCGAGCGCTGGACTACACCTGACGCCGACTTCCTCGAGATCTATCGCTTGCCCGCGGCCGCTGGCGCTCCACGCCTCGTCTTGCTACACGGCCTCGAAGGAACGGTGCGGTCACATTATGTCGGTGGATTCTTCGACCAGGCGCGGCTTCGAGGATGGGCTGCCGACCTGCTCATCTTTCGCGGGTGTGGCGCGGAACTGAATCGGGCCAGCCGATTCTACCACTCTGGCGAAACTACCGACCTGGCGTTTGTGCTCGACCGCATCCAACACGAGGACTCGCAAAGTCCGATCGTGCTTGCGGGCGTGTCACTCGGTGGCAACGTCCTTCTCAAGTTTCTCGGTGAGCTCGGCGCGCTCGCTCCGAAGCAGATCGTCGCCGCAGCTGCGATTTCGGTTCCGTTCGATCTCGAGCGAGGCGCCCGCTTCATCTCGACGGGATTCTCGAGAATCTACGACAAGCACTTCCTGTCTACCCTTCGCGTCAAGGCACTGCGTAAGCTCGAGCGCTACCCAGGGCTGTTTAGCCGCGAACAGCTCGCCAAGGCGACCACCCTCATGGAATTCGATGACGTGGTCACCGCGCCCGTCCATGGATTCCGCGACGCCCACGACTACTATACCCGATCGAGCTCGCTGCGCTGGCTGAGCGGCATTCGTCGGCCAACGTTTCTACTCAGTGCCGTGGACGACCCGTTTCTCCCAGCCGACGTGCTCGACGAAGTACAGCAGGTTGCCCGGACGAACCCAAACCTGACGCTGGAGTTCACCCCGCACGGCGGTCATGTTGGGTTCGTCGCCGGTCGATGGCCATGGCGCCCTTTCTACTACGCGGAGCGACGAGCCTGCGCGTTTCTCGAGCGTGCCTTGCTGGAGCGCGGCGTCGCGCCGGCCGGGTGAGATTCGCGCGCAGACTTGCCATTGCCCGACCGTGCTTTGTCCACCGAGATTCTTCACATGACTGCAGTGTATCTCGTCGCTTTCATTGCTGGCCTGCTGCTCGCCGTTCGAATCATGATCGCGGGCGTCGAACGACCGCGCGACACGAGCCCGGATGGCGAGCGGTCGTTCCGGCTCTCTCCGCCGATGCTCGTCGCCTTTGGGGTGGTGTTTGGTGCCGTGGGCTACCTCCTCACCGATCGTAAAGTTGCCACGGCGACCACACGGGCCTGTGTGGCTGTTGTGCTCGGTGTGATTGCAGCCCTTGTGGCGGCACGACTCGTGAGGCAGTGGTGGGCGGTCGTGCCCGAACACGACGTGGATGACGAGCGATACGTGCTCCAGGGTCAGCTGGCCCGTGTGACCAAGCCGATGAGCGGTGATGTTGAAGGAGAAGTGACGTTTCGGTTTGGAAACGAGCAGCGATACGTCCGTGCGCGCGACCTCGACGGCGGTTCGATCGCTGCTGATTCCGAGGTCGTGATCGAGCGCATCGAAGGCGACGTGGCGTACGTGGAAGCGTGGCAGGAAGTCGAGAAGCGACTGTAGGAAGCGGAGGGCGCGATGTGGGACGCGGTACTGTGCATCGTCATCATCGGCGGATTTTTCGTCCTGCGCGCCGTTCTGGCCACTGTGTTCTTCTTCTATCTGCTTCCTGAAGGTGATCGCTGTCCGAATTGCGACGCCGTCACTTTACGCGTCGCCTCGCGCGGCTGGAATACGCTGCTTCCCTGGTTCCGAACGAGCTGGTGTTACGAGTGCGGTTGGCATGGGCTGCTACGGCGCGGGCCGCTCACGCCTGCTTCGCCCAGCGTCGAACTGACGAAGCGCCGTTGACGGCGGATCAACGACTGGTCGCGTACAGAGACAGCCACTCCGGCCAGGTGCCACTCAGCTCGAAGAAGTCGTCGAAGTAGACGAGCCCGCGGCGCTCGAGCTCGCGGATGAAGTCGGTCAGTGCGTTGTCGTTCTCGCCATAAATTGGTCCGAGCGCGACGCAATTCGCGTCGACACGAAACTCTTCGGCGGTCAGCCCGAGGCGCTCGTCGATTTCGGCGCGACTCAAGCCGCTCGCCTCGTATGCGTGCCGGCGGATGAACAAGGTCGGTGCGCCTGCGGGGACGGGTAGTGGCATATCTCACTCGCTGGTCCTGGGCGCTGAATAATACGCGGCATGCTCCACCCACCGCGGTCGTTGGACCGCCGGCGCCGCCTTAGCTTTCGGTCCATGCAGGAATCGACGAAGTCCTCGTTCGAAGCGAATTTCGACGTCATCGTCGTCGGCGCCGGACACGCCGGCACAGAAGCGGCCGTCGCGGCGGCGCGCGTAGGGGCGCGCGTTGCCGTAATCACCACGGCGCTGGAATCCATTGGGCAAATGTCCTGCAATCCGGCAATTGGCGGCATCGCCAAGGGCACCGTGGTCCGAGAAGTCGACGCTCTTGGCGGCATCATGGCGCGGGCGACCGATTTGGCGTCCCTGCAGTTCAGGATGCTGAACCGGAGCAAAGGGCCTGCGGTTTGGGCACCGCGCGCGCAGTGCGACCGTGGGCTCTATCGGCGCGCTGTGCGCTCGCTACTCGAAGAGCACGCGAATTTGCAAATCGTTCAAGGGACGGTCGCACGTCTGATTCTTGACGGAGACAAAGGCTCCCTCGAGGGTGTCGAGACGCTCGAAGGGCGGCGGTTCGCGGCACCATGCGTCGTCATCACCACTGGAACTTTTCTGCGAGGTCGCATCCATATCGGAACGGACACGAGGATCGCCGGCGGTCGGGCTGGCGAGGCCTCGGCGATCCATCTTGCGGAGCAGTTGGAGCAGGTCGGGCTTTCTGTGGAGCGCTTCAAGACGGGCACGCCGCCGCGGGTCGATGGGCGGTCAGTCGACTTTGCAGAGCTCGAGCGCCAGGACAGCGAGATCGAGCAGTTCGATTTCTCGTGGTCACACTTCTGGCCGACCCCACGCCGGACGGCCTCCGGAACCCGGCACCCGACACAGCTACCATGCTGGGTCACGTTCCTTGGCGAGACGGGCAAGCGCATCATCCGGGAAAACATCGGTCGTTCGGCGATGTACGGCGGTGCGATCACGTCGCGCGGGCCGCGCTACTGTCCGTCGGTCGAGGACAAGGTCGTCAAGTTCCCCTCGGCGGAACGTCATCAG
The DNA here is from genome assembly GCA_035492735.1 of Gemmatimonadaceae bacterium. GTDB lineage: Bacteria > Gemmatimonadota > Gemmatimonadetes > Gemmatimonadales > Gemmatimonadaceae > JAQBQB01. Next base: position 25,815 of record DATJIZ010000012.1, read on the forward strand.
CTCTTCCTGGAGCCCGAGGGTCACGATACAGCGGAGCTGTACGTCAACGGCGTCTCGACGTCGCTGCCGGCGACGGTGCAAGTGCAGATCCTTCACTCGATTCCGGGGCTCGAGCACGCACGGATGACGCGCGCGGGATACGCCATCGAGTACGACTACTATCCGCCGACGCAGCTGGACGCGACCCTTCAGGTGAAAGTACTTCCGGGGTTGTTCTTCGCCGGACAAATCAACGGGACTACGGGCTACGAAGAGGCGGCGGGGCAGGGCCTGGTGGCGGGCCTCAACGCCGCGCTGCGCGCACTCGGGCGACCCGGCATCGTGTTGGGTCGCGAGAGCTCTTATATAGGTGTGCTCATTAACGATCTCGTAACACGCGGCGTCGATGAGCCCTACCGGCTCTTCACGTCCCGATCCGAGTTCCGGCTCACCGTCCGCCAGGATAATGCGCTCCGACGATTGGCGGGCATCGGAATGCAACTCGAGCTCTACTCGCGCGACGAGCGGCGGGCGATCGAATGCCGGTTCGCGGACGAGGCGGCAGCGCGGGATCTGGCCACCGGGACGAGCATTACACCGGAGCAGGCGCGATCGGTGCTCGACCGCGCGGGCAGCGCCGCGCTTTCCCACGCGGTAAAAATCGCCGACGTCGCGAAACGACAGGATGTGTCCCTTCGCGATTTATTCGCGGCGACCGGTGTCGGCGGTTCGCTCGATCGCGACGCTGTGGTCACGACCGAGCTCGAGCTGAAGTACGCCGGCTACTTCGCGCGGGAGCGCGATCAGGCGGCCAAGCTTCAGCGCATGGGGGTGTTCGCACTTTCTCCGGATCTTCCGTACGGCGAGATGCGGTCCCTGTCGTTCGAGTCGCGTCAGAAGCTCGCGGCAATCCGCCCGTCGACGCTCGCTCAAGCTGCGCGGGTGCCTGGCGTGTCTCCAACGGATCTGCAGAACCTCGTCCTCGAGGTCGAGAAGCGAAATCGCCGGCCGCAAATGGCACTTGGCGAGTGATCGTGCGGTAGGAAGCTTCACGAGCCGCGCGGGAACGCTGTTATAGTCGCACTCTGCTACCAAAGGTGTCGTTTCAAGCACACGGCTTGCTGCGGAGTAATGTCGTTCACAACCCACTGAGGAGCGTTTCCGTGCGACCGTCCGTCGCTGTCGCCGTTCTGGTCATCTCAGGTGCGCTCACTCCGGCGATCGCCTGGTCGCAGGCACCCACCCCGCCGCCGCAGATTGTGGCAACGGGGACCGGCGAGGCGGCTGTATCTCCCGATCGCGCAACGATCTTCGTAGGTGTGCAGACGCGAGCGCCGACCGTCGGTCCGGCCGCAGCAGAGAATGCGCGGCGCCAGCGTGCCATCATTGACACGCTGCGCGCGCTTGGACTCGGCAGCGACCAGCTCGCGACGCTCAACTACAGTGTTTCACCCGAGATGCAGTACAGCCCGAACCAGACGCCGAAGGTGACGGGATACGTAGTTCGAAACACCATCCGCGCCAGCCTTCGCCGAATCGAGGACGTAGGGAAAGCGATCGACGCGGCCTTGGCGAAGGGTGCGAATGAGATTTCGAGCCTGCAATTCACGTCGTCCAAGGCGGATTCGGTTCGCCGAATTGCGATGGCGGAGGCAGTCGCCAGCGCTCGCGCAGACGCCGAAGCCATCGCGAGGGCAGCTGGTGGCACCTTGGGATCGCTCCTCGAGGCGACGACTTCCGCACCTCCTCGGCCGTTCCAGGAGATGGCACTTGGAAGAGCGCAAATCGCGGCTAATGCTCCGACTCCGATCGAGCCCGGCGAACAGACGATCTCGGTCACGGTAACAGCGCGCTGGGCGTTCATTGCCGGCCGCTAATCGGGGCTTCGGAGGATGACGGCACGTGCCACGTGGCACCTCGACCCCTCGAGGTGCCACGTGGCACGTTGTATCACCGGCTCGGCGCGGATAGATTGGCCGCAATCGACGAGTGGTTCTGATCCTCGAGCTTTGTGCGAACCGGGGGATCCGCCTTCCGCAAAATCATCCCGTGGCCCGTGTAATCGCCATCGCCAACCAGAAAGGCGGCGTCGGTAAGACGACAACCGCCGTCAACCTGGCGGCAAGCCTCGCAGCTGCAGAACAGCGAATTTTGTTGTTGGACGGCGACCCACAGGGCAACGCCACGAGCGGAATCGGCGTGGACCGATCGGCCATCCGCGCGACGGTTTACGATGTTCTCGTCGCGGAACGCGCAATTGGCGACGCGATAATCCACTCTGTCCAGTTCGACACGCTCGACGTAGTGCCCGCAACACCAGACCTCGCCGGCGCAGAAGTCGAGCTCGTAGAGCGTCCAAATCGCGACCGCATCATGCGAGCTGCCGTCGAACCGGTCCGCCGAGATTACGACTACGTCTTGATCGACTGCCCGCCATCGCTGGGGTTGATCACGCTCAACATGCTTGCGGCGGCGGATGCGCTGCTTATTCCGGTTCAGTGCGAGTACTACGCGCTCGAAGGTCTTTCGCAGCTGTTGAATACCGTTCATCTCGTCCAGCGCAGCGTGAATCCAGATCTCGCAATCGACGGCGTGCTGCTCACGATGTACGACGCCCGGCTGAATCTCTCTCGTCAAGTCGCAGCAGAGGCCCGGGAGTACTTTGGTGGCCAGGTGTTCGACGCGGTCATTCCAAGAAACGTTCGTTTGGCGGAGGCTCCCAGCTTTGGCAAGCCGATCATCCTCTACGATGTCACATCGATCGGTGCGCAGGCTTATATCAATGTGGCCAAAGAGCTTATGCGGAGGCGGAGATGAGTGCAGAGAAACCAAGGCGACTGGGTCGCGGGCTTGAGGCACTGATTCCCGCTGCGGGTTCGCTTCAGGCGCCCACGCCTACGAGCGACCTCCAACGCATCCCGATCTCCCGGATACGGCCCAATCCATTTCAGCCTCGACGCGAAATCGATCCTGCTGAGCTTGGGGAACTTGAACAGTCGCTCAAGGCCAGCGGATTGTTGCAGCCGATAACGGTGCGTCGCCGCGGAGACGCTTTCGAGCTCATCGCCGGAGAACGACGGTTTCGCGCTGCCAACAACCTCGGGTGGACCGAAATATCGGCGATCGTACGCGACTACGACGACCAGACTATGCTTGTGCTCGCTTTGGTAGAGAATCTCCAACGAGCGAATCTCAACGCCGTGGAGGAGGCCAAGGGATACCGACGTTTGATCGACGATTTTCAACTGACGCAGCAAGATGTGGCTGACGCCGTTGGGAAGGATCGGACGACCGTG
>DATJIZ010000013.1:0-17966 GCA_035492735.1 Gemmatimonadaceae bacterium
CGAACGCGCCCGGTGCGAATGTTCACGGGGCAGCCATGATGCGCCGTCGTGCACCGCGCGGGGTTGCGCTCGCCGCGTGTGTCCTCGTGTCGCAATTCGCCTGCGCCGGTACGACGACTGAGGCTGGTCCGGCGCTGATCACCGTCGCCGGAACGTGGAACTACGTTGGAATGCGCTCCGGACAGACCGTTGCGACGACCGGAACGCTGGCGCTGACCCAGGACCAGACGGTGCGCTTCAACGGGACCTTCGATGCGAGCGAGCTCGACGCCACCGGCGAGGTTCATCGAGTCGTGGGTGTGGTGAGCGGCCGAACGATCGACTCGACCGCAATCGATTTCGACGTCGTCGTGGATCCGACGCTCACGCGGCACCACAGCGGTGCGGTGCGGGGCGACTCGCTCACTGGAACGTGGGTCGAGCTGAGCGATCGCGGTATCGTCGCGTCGGGAAGCTTTCGCGCGCGGCGGCGCTCACCATGAGCCACCGCCGCATCGCGACCTGGCTCGCCCTGTGCCTCACGGCCAGGGCCACGCTCGCGACGGCGCAGGCCGTGACGTCGTGCAGCGTCGCGGGCGCTTCGGGAAAGTGCTCGCCCACCGTCTCGCTCGACAAGCCGGGAACCATGGTCAATCCGGCGCTGCTCGCCTTGACCGTGTCGCCAAGCTCGTCACCGCTCTCGCCGCTTTCGCTCACCGCCAGCACGAGCGACATGGACGTCGCGACGGGGTTGTCGACGACGACGACGGTGACGTTGACCGTGCAAGCGAACCGCAATTGGACGGTTCAAGTGAGCGGCGCGACTGCGGTGTGGAGCGGCAGCGCCGGCGCCTGGAGCGCCAAGCCAGTGAGTGATCTGCTCTGGAGCACCACGTCGAGCGGTTCGGGGACGGCGATGTCGGTCACGCCGACGACTGCGCTGACGGGCAGTCCAGGCCCGGGCGGCTCGGGAACGCCGCTCTATTTCCGGCCGGTCGTGCACTGGCTCACCGACAAGCCGGGCGTGTACACGATGAACGTGGTGTTCACTCTGACCAGCCCGTGAGAACTCCTGTACGGCGGGCCGGATATTAGCTTTCGCACTCGGACGGCCGGGCGAGAGTGGCGAAACTGGCAGACGCACCAGACTTAGGATCTGGCGCCGAAAGGCTTGGGGGTTCGAGTCCCCCCTCTCGCATCCCTCAGCCCCTGGAGCATCGGATGCGACGTTTTCGATGGCTCGCCAGTCTGGCGCTCCTGACCGCCTGTCAATCATCGAGCAGCGACTTCCAGCTCGGACCGACCGATGCGAACGTCGCGGGCCAGTTCACGCTCGTTTCGATCAACTCGAACCCGTTGCCCGTGAGCGCGCTGGTGACGACGGCCGAATCGTGGGACCTCACGTCCGACACCTTGTCGATCACAGCCGATGGCAAGTGGGCCGAGACCACAGTCTACGTGGTCACACAGGCGTCGGACGGTTCGACTTCGACCCGTTCGACCGGCGTCAATGGCACGTACACGATCGCCGACCAGAAGATCAACTTCATGCAGACCGGCGGTACCGCGACGTTCACCGGCTCGGTGCGCGGGAGCAGCCTGACGCTTCTCTATAACGGCGGACATTTCTTCTACGTGCGGACGTAGCTGAGCGGAGACGAAACGAGAACGGGAGCCGCGCAATGCGGCTCCCGTTCTCGTTTCGTGTTGGTGGATCTGCCTACTGAATCTGGATGCTCACGGCCTTCGTGACGCACGTCCCGTTTTGCGGGATGGGCGAGCACGCCTTGAGCTCGATCACGTCGCCCGGCTTGAGCGACGCGACGGCCGCCTGCAAATCTTCCGGCGAGTGAATCGCACGCTGGGCCGGATACAGCTCTGACAGGATGACGTCATCCGGCCGCAGATCGCTGCGGTAGGCGGCGCCGCGACCGGACACACTCACGACGTGCACGCCGGCGCGGGCAGCCGCGGGGAGCTTCGCCTGCTGCGCAAGCTCGCTCGACACGGGCTCCACGGTGATGCCCAGCTTGTCGTTCTGCCGGCCCGTAGTGCCACCGCGTGCGGGCGGAGCGTTGTCGTCGTTGCTCGCCAGCGTGTTGTTGTCGGCCGGCGGCTCGCCGAGCTTGACGCGGAACGTCTTCTTCTGACCGAAGCGCATGGCGTCGAGGTCGACCACGTCACCCGGCTTGTGACCGCGGATGATGCGCTGCAGGGTGCTGACCTGGTCGACTGCCTGGCCATCCGCCGCGACGATGATGTCGCCGACTTCCATGCCGGCCTTTTCCGCCGGGCTATCGTTCTCGGGGCTGAAGCCTTCGACTTTGGCGCCGCCAATCTGCGACATGCCAGCGGCCTTGGCGTCGGCCGGCGTGACTTCCTGCAACTGCACACCGACGACCGCGCGCCGCACCTTGCCATACTTGATCAGGTCATCCATGACCTGATGCGCCAGGTTGATCGGAATCGCGAACCCGTATCCCGCGTACTGGCCGGTCATGCTCGCGATCGCGCTGTTGATGCCGATCACGTCGCCGTGGATGTTGAGCAGCGGACCGCCGGAGTTCCCCGGGTTGATCGCCGCATCGGTCTGGATGTAATCGGTGATGGCGTATGGGTTCGTGCCGTTGGGGTTGAGCAAGTCGCGCGCGGTGCGACCTTTGGCGCTCACGATGCCCGCCGTCACGGTGAAATTGAGCTGCAGCGGATTGCCGATCGCGAGCACCCACTGACCGACCCGCGCCGCCGCGTCGTTGCCCAGGTTGAGCGTCGGCAGATTGTTGCCGGCGTCGATCTTGACCACCGCGACGTCGGTCGTCGGGTCCTTGCCGACCACCTTCGCGCTGAAGCTGCGTTTGTCGAACAGCGTGACGTTCACGCGATCAGCGTCGGCGACGACATGATTGTTGGTGAGGATGTAGCCGTCAGGAGAAACGATGAAGCCCGAGCCGCTCGCTTCCTGCGGGACGTCGTCGGGCGTGGCGTTCGGAGCGTCGAACTGCCGGAAGAAATCCTCGAAGCCCGGCGGAAGCTGGCCGCGGCCGCGGATCCGCGTTGCCGGCCGGGATCGGGCGAAGCGCTCGACGTCGATCGAGACGACGGCCGGTCGCGCGTGGTCGGCGACGGCCTCGAAGGCCGTCTCGAGATCGGCGGCCGGCGCAACCTGGGCCGCCGTGGGTTTGGTCGCTGCCGACGAAGTCGTACGGCTCTGTGCCCAGCTGAAACGCGTCAGATCGAAGCCCGACGCGAAGATGAGCCCGCACAGAAACGCCACGACCATCGCTGCGCCAAAACGTGCACGAGAGTAACGCATAGGCATATGGCGAAATCACCTGCGAATGAGTGTTGATCTGTCGTCGTACCCGACGGCACGGAGCAAGTTTCGAGCGATGCCGGCATGGTCCGGCAAATACCCGACATCGCTCGCTGTCACTTGTATGTCACGCACGAGGCGGCCCACGGTTTCTTCCGTGGGCCGCTCGTTACGATTTCTTAACCTGTCGCGACCTCTCGCGACGATTACTTCTTGCTCTCGTCGACGATCTCGTAGTCGGCTTCGACGACCTCGTCGGGCTGGCCGCTCCCCGAAGTTGTGCCGCTCGGGGCAGGTTCGCCAGTCGTAGGACCGCCCGACGGTGCGCCCTGGTTCTGCGCGTAGAACGACTGTCCGGCCTCGCTGAACGCGCGGTTCAGCTCCTCCTGCGCGGCGCGGATCTCGTTCATGTCGTCGCCGCGGAGCGCCTTGCGTGCGCGCTCGACCGCGGAATCCAGCTTCGACTTGAGCTCCGCCGGCAGCTTGTCCGACCACTCCTTGGCGTTTTTCTCGACCTCGTACGTCATGCTGTCGAGCCGGTTGCGCGTGTCGATCTCCTCGCGCTTCCGCTTGTCCTCGGACGCGTTCTTCTCGGCGTCCTTGACCATCTTGTCGATATCCGTATCCGACAGACCGCTCGACGCTTCGATGCGGATCTTCTGCTCCTTGCTCGTGGCCTTGTCCTTGGCCGAGACGTGGAGGATGCCGTTCGCATCGATGTCGAACGTCACCTCGATCTGCGGCATGCCGCGCGGAGCCGGCGGAATCCCCGTGAGCTGGAACTTGCCGATCGTCCGATTGTCCTTGGCCAGCTCGCGCTCGCCCTGCAGCACGTGGATCTCGACGGTCGTCTGATTGTCGTCGGCCGTGGAGAACGTCTCCGACTTCTTGGTCGGGATCGTGGTGTTGCGCGGGATGAGCACGGTCGTGACCCCGCCCAGCGTCTCGATGCCAAGCGACAACGGTGTGACGTCGAGCAGGAGCACGTCCTTCTGCTCGCCGGTGAGCACGGCACCCTGGATTGCGGCGCCGATCGCGACGACTTCGTCCGGATTGACCGAGCGGTTCGGCTCCTTGCCGAAGTAATCCTTGACGAGCTGCTGGATCTTGGGGATTCGGGTCGAGCCGCCAACGAGGATGACCTCGTCGATGTCCTTGGGCTCGAGTCCGGCGTCCTTGAGCGCCTTCTTCATCGGCTCGAGCGTGCGTTGGATCAGGTCGTCGACCAGCTGCTCGAACTTGGCTCGCGTCAACGAGTAGTTGAGGTGCTTGGGTCCGCTCTGGTCGGCGGTAATGAAGGGCAGGTTGATGTCGGTCGACATCGTGCTCGACAGCTCCATCTTGGCTTTCTCGGCGGCTTCCTTGAGCCGCTGAAGCGCCATCGGATCCTTGGAAAGGTCGATGCCTTGGTCGCGCTTGAACTCGCCGACGATCCAGTCGATGACGCGCTGGTCGAAGTCGTCGCCGCCCAGGTGCGTGTCGCCGTTGGTCGACTTCACCTCGAACTGTCGCGACCCCTCGACGTCGTAAAGCTCGAGCACGGAAATGTCGTACGTGCCACCGCCCAGGTCGAACACGGCGACCTTCTCGTCCTTCTTCTTGTCCAGGCCGTAGGCGAGCGCGGCGGCCGTCGGCTCGTTGATGATGCGGAGCACGTCGAGACCGGCGATCTTACCGGCGTCCTTGGTGGCCTGGCGCTGGGCGTCGTTGAAGTACGCCGGGACCGTGACGACAGCCTTGGTGACCGTCTGGCCAAGGTAGTCCTCGGCGGTCTGCTTCATCTTCTGGAGAATCATCGCCGAGATCTCGGGCGGCGTGTAGCGCTTGCCCTGGACCTCGACGGCGGCAACGTCGTTCTGACCGGATACGACTTTATAGGGAACACGCTTGATCTCGTTCTGCACTTCGCTCATGCGACGACCCATGAAGCGCTTGATCGAGAAAACCGTGTTCTGCGGATTGGTAACGGCCTGGCGTTTGGCGACCTGGCCGACGAGACGCTCGCCGTCCTTCGTGAACCCGACCACGGATGGGGTCGTACGACCGCCTTCGGCGTTCGGGATCACGATGGGGTCGCCACCTTCCATGACCGCGACGACGGAGTTCGTCGTGCCGAGATCGATACCAATGACTTTGTCGGCCATTGCTTCCTCTAAGTGTCGGTGGTGGGCAGACCGGCAAACCGGCTGCCGTGAACGGGAGGGAGGAGGGCAAGAGAGGGACCGGGTTTCTGCGCCAAGTTGGCAGTTTGCAGCGGTCCTTGCGATCGTTTGATTTCTGCGCCCTGTCAGAGCGTCACGGACCGTCTCCACCATTTCCGCATGATCCCGATCTCGGACGAAAACCCGACCCTACGCACGCCGCTCATGACCTGGCTGATCCTCGGTGCCATGTTCGCGGTCTGGTTCGTGGTACAGGGCGGCGGGCTGCCGGGCAGTGAGCTCGAGCTGGCCAAGAGCGTGTGCAATCTCGGAATGGTCCCCGGCGAGCTCACGCACCGGGCGCGGGTCGGGGAGGGATTCTGGATCATTCCCGGCCAGTTGGCCTGCGTGGTGGATCGAGATCCGATCAACGTTTTCACACCGCTGATCTCGATGTTCCTCCACGGCGGCTGGAGCCACATCCTGGGCAACGCGATCTTCTTCTGGGTGTTCGGCAACAACATCGAGGACAGCATGGGCCCGGGGCGCTTCCTCGTCTTCTACCTGCTGTGCGGTCTGATCGCGGCGGGAACGCACGTCATGATGCTTCCCGATTCGCCGATTCCCACGGTCGGCGCCTCGGGGGCGATCTCGGGCGTGCTGGGGGCGTATCTGGTGTTGTACCCGCGCGTGCGGATCAACATGCTCTTTCCGCCATTCATCTTCCGAACGTTCGCGATCCCGGCGTGGATCGTCCTGCTCTACTGGTTCGGCCTGCAAGCGTTCACCGCCTACGCCTCGCAGGTCAACGCGCAGGTATCGAACGGCGTGGCGGTTTGGGCGCACGTCGGCGGCTTCGTCGCCGGCATGGTGTTGATCAAGCTATTCGAGAATCCGCGGCTCGTCGCCGACCGCAACGCGTGGCGGCATCAGCGCGAGGTGGCGGCATACCCGGGGTGACGAGCAGCGGCATGACTGGCGTGCCGTGCGGGCGGGTTCGTGCCGTAGACCTCGCCGTTCGTTACATTGATCGTCGCCATACGACCGCCCACCCGGAGCCATGATGCTCGGCCGTCTCCTGCCTCGTGACGACCAGTTCTTTCTCCTCTTCGATCAGCTGGCCGGACATCTGGCCACGACCGCGAAGCGGCTCGATACGTTGTTCGGCGACGCGCCCCACGTCAGCGACCACGTCAAGGCCATCAAGGACATCGAGCACAAAGCCGACCTGCTCACGGCGACCGTGAACCAGCGGATCGACAAGAGCTTCATCACGCCGATCGACCGCGAGGACATCCACACGCTGGCCTCCCGGCTCGACGACGTGATTGATCTGCTCGACGGCACGGCGCGGCGATTCGAGATGCTCCACATCACGCAGGTGCTTCCGCCAGCCAAGCAGCTGACCGGTGTGCTCATGCGCGCGGCGAACGAGATCCAGGCAGCGGTGTCGGAAATGCGCCAGCCGCCCGCCGTGAACCAGCACGTGGCGCTGATCAAACACCTCGAGGAAGAGGGCGACGCGATCTACCACGAGGCGGTCGGTGCGCTCTTCTCGGGCGATCCGAACCCGCTCGAGGTGATGAAGTGGAAGGAGATGTACGACACGCTCGAGCGCGCGATCGACAGTTGCATGGGTGTCGCGCAGGTGTTGCAGAGCATCTCGCTGAAGAACGCCTGACGGACGCCCGGTGATCGCCTACGTCGTCGCGATCGTCCTGATCGCGTTCGTGTTCGATTTCAGCAACGGCTTTCACGACTCCGCGAACTCCATCGCGACGATCGTCGGAACGCGCGTCCTGAGCCCTCTAGCCGCCGTCATCTGGGCGGCAATCTTCAACTTTGCGGCGGCGTTCACCGGCTCACTCGCCGTGGCCAAGGCGGTGGGCGGCGGGATGATCGAGCAGAGTTACGTGAACCCGAACGTGATTCTCGGCGGCCTGCTCGGCGCGATCGTTTGGAACATCATCACGTGGTACGTCGGAATTCCCTCGAGCTCGTCGCACGCACTCATCGGCGGATACGCGGGAGCGGCGATCGCGCGCGGCGGCATGGCTGCGGTCACCTGGGGAACCAAGTGGACGCAGACGCTGTCCTTCATCGTGATCTCGCCGCTCGTGGGCCTGCTCGCCGGCTACATCCTCATGCTGGCCGTGTTCTGGGGCTTTCACAAAGTGTCGGCCGCTCGGGTGGACCGGGTGTATCGGCCGGCCCAGCTTCTGAGCTCGGCGTTGCTCTCGTACTCACACGGCGGCAACGACGCGCAGAAGACGATGGGAGTCGTGGCCGGCCTGCTGTTCTCGGTGAACGGTACGTTCGCCAACCAACCGGGCTGGCTGCACGCGCTGTACGTCGCCGACAACAAGACGATTCCCCACTGGCTCGAGATCGGCGCGTACTCCGCGATCTCGCTCGGGACGCTTTTCGGCGGCTGGCGGATCGTGCATACGATGGGGCAACGCATCACCAAACTCCGGCCGGTGAGCGGCTTCTGCGCCGAGACCGGCGGGGCCGCGGCGATCCTCCTCGCCACGCATTTCGGGATACCGGTCAGCACCACGCACACGATCACGGGCTCGATCGTCGGTGTGGGGGCCACGCAGCGGACGTCGGCGGTTCGGTGGGGCATCGCCGGCCGCATCGTTTGGGCCTGGGTGCTCACGATTCCGGCGGCGGCGCTCATGGCCGCCATCTCCTACTGGCTGCTCGCGCGAATCATGACGGTCTGAGGCCGCGCCGCGGGGTCGACAGCCGTTCGGCACGGCGTTACGCACCACGTAACGATTCGATCGAGAGCCTTCCGCGCCGCGCCAGCGCGCCGAAATTGCTCGGTCCTGCATCTCGACACGTTGGGTGGATCCGATGACGGTGCGTTCGATTACGGATGATGACGGAGGCCAGTGGCGGGTGAGTTATATCCACCCGGCGATCGTGCGCCGGACCGGCGAACGGTACCGAGTCTCGAAAGGATGCTTCTGCTTCACGGCGGCGGATGGACGCTGCGTGTGCACGCCCCGTGAGCTGTTCGCCGGCGACTGGCGCCGCGTGAGCGCGCGCGAGCTGCGAAATCTGCTCTGTCGCGTGCTCGAGGAGCGTCCCGGCGTGTGGACGTAGCGCGATCCCAAATCCTGCGCGAGCCGGCAGAGCTGGGCGCGCGCCGCGTCGCGCTCGACCTGCTGGCCACGGTCCGTGATGCGCGGGATCGTCTGGATGACCCAAACGATCGGGACGCGCTCCACGATTTCCGCGTCGCCCTGCGTCGACTGCGCAGCTGGCTGCGCGCGTGTCGCCCGCATCTTCGGGACATGCTGCGGTCCAAGACGGAGCGCCGTCTCGAGCAAATCGCCGACGTAACGGGCACGAGCCGCGATCTCGAGGTTCACATCGCGTGGGCCAGGCAAGCCCGCCGAGGTCTGTCCGAACGAGGCCGCCCGGGCGCGGAATGGCTGATTCGCCGCCTCCGCGACATGAAACGAGACTCCGATGCGGAGCTGCGCGAGGTCATCGACCGCCACTTCGCCAAGGCGATCCGTCAGACCGAGAACGCGCTTGAGCAGTATGTCGCACGCGTGGCCGACGACGGCCCGCGGTTCGGCGAGACGGCGGCGGATCTGGTGGCGCGCGAGAGTGTCGAATTCCAGGCGGCCATGCACCAGGTCACGGCGCAGGGCGACCGGGCCGAGGCGCACGCGGCACGCATCGCGACGAAGCGACTCCGCTACGCGCTCGAGGGCCTCGCCTCGATCGGCGTGGAGGTCGACTCGATCACCGACGAACTGAAGAATTTGCAGGACACCCTCGGCGAGCTGCACGACGCGCAGCAGTTCGGGAGCGAGCTTGCGACGATGATGTCGGCGCTGCTGGCGAATCGAGACGACGGCCGAGGAGACGACGGAGCGACGCACTCGCGACGGTCGGCGAAGCGAGATCCGGTCGCGGGGTTACGCACCATGCTCCGGCAGCTCCGCCGTACCGAAACGAAAGCATTTCATGCGTTCGAGACAGCCTGGAAATCGGAGGACTGGAGCAAAGCCTTTTCCGCGCGGCTCGCGGCAATCGAGCAGGCGCTTCGATAGATAGCCGTTGCTGCGCGGCGCGGCTCGAGTAGCAATTTGGCTCCGCGGTCCCCAGCGCGTCGCGAGCCTAAATGCAAGACCGATATACCGTTAACAGATTTCCGCCGGCACGAATCGGCAGCGTGGCCTAATGCCGCCTGGCGGCGCACTGGCGCGACAGGCCAGATTCCAATAGCCCCGCGCCGGGCGATCGTGACTGGTTCGTGACAAATCCTGTCACGAAACCGCTGGCAAGGGATGCTCGAGTACGGGTAATTCTAGATCCCGCGTCGCGCATTCCGCCGTCCGGCTCGCTTGGTACGATCTTGATGATGGACCCGTCGCTGTATCTCAATCGAGAGTTGAGCTGGCTCGCCTTCAATGGGCGTGTGCTGCACGAAGCTCTCGACCTGCGCGTTCCGCTCCTGGAGCGTCTCAAGTTCCTCGGAATTTTTTCGGCGAACCTCGACGAGTTCTTCATGGTCCGGATTGCCGGCTTGCGCCGGCAAGTCGCGGCGGGTGTCGTCCAGACGCCGCCGGACGGACTCACGCCGCAGGAACAGCTCGACGCCATCTATGCCCAGGTAACGCGGCTCGAGAAGCTCCAGCGTGAGTGTCTCGACCAGTTGCTCGAGGAACTCGAGCCATTCGGCGTTCGCCTGCTCGCGGTGAGCGATCTCACGGCGAGTGAGTGGGGCGAGATCGACGAATACTTCGAGTCGCAGATCTTCCCGGTGCTGACGCCGCTCGCGGTCGATCCGGGGCACCCCTTCCCGTACATCTCCAATCTGTCGCTCTCGCTGGCGGTGGAGATCCGTGATTCCGAGGACGGAGAGATTCGTTTCGCGCGGGTGAAAGTGCCGCGCAGCCTGCCGCGATGGATCCCGGTGAACGGACGGCCATTTCACTTCGTACCGCTCGAGCAGGTGATCGGCGCGAATCTCGGCGCCCTGTTTCCGGGAATGGAAATCGTGGCGTGGTACTGCTTCCGACTCACACGCTATTCCGATCTGGACATTCCGATCGAAGAGCCGGAGGATCTGCTGGCGACGATCGAGGAGCAGGTGTACAATCGCCGCTTCGGCGAAGTCGTGCGCATCGAGGTGCAGGTCGACATGCCGCCGCATCTCCGCGCGCTGCTGCTCGAGGAATTGCGCGACTATGGCGATTCGGGCGCCGCCGCGCTCACCGAGCGTGACATCTACGATGCCGGACGGCTCCTCGGCCTGTCGGAGCTGGCGACGCTCGCCGCCATCGACATCCCCACGCTCAAGGACCCGCCCTTCCAGCCGATCGTGCCCGCGCGCCTGCGGGAGTCGACCAACATGTTCGACCTGATTCGCGAGGGCGACATCATCGTGCACCACCCGTTCGACTCGTTCACGGCGACGGTCGAACGGTTCCTCGAAGAGGCGGCGGCGGACGAGCAAGTGCTCGCCATCAAGCTGACGTTGTACCGGACATCGGGCGACACCGCGCTCGTGGACGCACTCGTGCAGGCGGCGCAGCGCGGCAAGCAGGTGGCCGTGATCGTGGAGCTCAAGGCGCGGTTCGATGAGGCCAACAACATCGTCTGGGCGCGGCAGCTCGAGGACGCGGGTGTGCACGTGGCATTCGGTTCGGCGACGCTCAAGACCCACGCCAAGGTCGCGCTGGTCGTCCGCCGCGAGCCGGACGGCATCCGGCGCTACGTGCATCTGGGGAGCGGCAACTACAACTCACGCACCGCGCGGCTGTACACGGACGTTGGACTCTTCACGTGCAGCCCGTCGATCGGCGCCGACGCGAGTGATCTGTTCAACTCCCTCACCGGGTATTCTCGGCAGCGGATCTACCGCAAGCTCCTCGTCGCTCCGATGAACCTTCGCATGCGGTTCCTCGAGCTGATCGAACGCGAAGCGAAGCACGCGCAAGCGGGGCGCCCGGCGCGGATCGTGGGCAAGATGAACGCCCTCGTCGACGCCGACGTGATCGACGCGCTGTACCGTGCGTCGCAGGCGGGCGTCGACATCGATCTCATCGTGCGCGGCATTTGCTGCTTGCGGCCGGGCATCGCGGAAGTGAGCGATCGGATCCGCGTCGTCTCGATCATCGGACGATTCCTCGAGCATTCGCGAATGTGGCAGTTCGCGAACGGTGGCGCCGAGGAGTTCTACATCGGCTCAGCCGACTGGATGCCGCGGAATTTCGATCGGCGCGTCGAGGCGGTGGCACCGGTGGAAACCGCCGCGCTGCACGCGCGATTGCGCTCGTTGCTCGACACCTATCTCAACGACAACCGTCAGTCGTGGGAGCTCCAGTCGGACGGCGAGTGGATTCAGTGCGAGCCGAACGGCGTCATTCGCGCCTCGCACGAGCTGCTGCAGCGGAACTCGTGGGGCGAGTTGCGCGACGCGGCGGAACCGGCGGTCGAGGCCAAGGACCGACTTCGGATCGCCGGCGACTGAGCAGGGCGCAGCCGCGCGGTCCGGCGTTCACTCGCCCGCCTCGCGGTCGACGCACTCCGACGAGAGCACCCGGCCGTCGGGAGCGACGATCTCGACCGGCACCCCGGTGACGCTCGCCAGCAACTCGGACTTTCGGCTCGCGCCCCACATCTCGAGCTGAATCGGCGTTCTGGCGCTGGCCGGTACAGGCGTGATCCGCAGCGCCCTGCGCATCCACCGCACCTTGAGATCGCTCACCGCCGACACGTGTCCCCGATCGAAGCCGTCGGCGACGCGTAGAATCGCCGAGAGGCGTCGAATGCGTCGGCGGAGCGGCTTGTCGAGCATGCCGAAGTTGCGATGCTTCTTTCGTGGTGGACTGCCGCGGTGGTATCGCGCGACGTTGGCGATCACGACCTGCTCCGACGGCGAGAGTCCGAGGAGATCGGCGTGGAGCACGAGGTGGTACGAGTGCTTGTGGTGCCGGTCGAAGCTGATGTGGTAGCCGCAATCATGTACGAGCGCCGCGTCGGCGAGTGCCTGCCGGTCCTCGGTGGCCAGGCCCAGCTTCGATCCGATGGCGTCGAACAGCACGAGGGCGAGCTTCTGGACGTGCGACGAGTGTGGTTGCTCGGCGTGGCAGTGCTGGGCGAAGTCGGCCACCGAACGGGCGCGCGCGTCGCCCGGGTCGGCGATCGTCGGCGCGACGCGCGCTGCCTCGAGCAGCAGACCTTCGCGAATTCCGTAGCGCGACACGACGACGTCGCGCCCCTTGATCCTGCGCAGAACCTCGGCGGCCACGGCGATGCCGGCGATGATGATGTCGGCGCGTCCCGGGTTGAGTCCGGGTACCTCTCGCCGCTCCTCGGTACTCATGCCGGCGAGCATGTCGAGAATGTGCTCGAGGTCGGAGCGGGGTATGCGCGCGCCGTGCACCGAGCGGGCGGTGAGGAGATTCTGCCGGGCCAGGTGCATGCCGGCGAGGTTGGTGAACGTGCCGCCGGAGCCAATGAGCTGTGAGCCGCGCCAGTCGCGCCGCGAGATCTGCTGGCGCAACCCCTCGCGGACCGCGCGGCGCAATCGGCGTACTCGCCCAGGCGAGGCGCCGTCGGCCAGGAAATCTTCCGTGAGCCGGATCGCGCCGTACGGCAGTGAGACCAGATGCTCGATCACGCCTTCGGCGCTCAGCGCGAGCTCGAGCGACCCGCCGCCGATATCGATCACCACCGTTCGGCCGGTCCCCATGTCGAAGTGCGCGACGGCGCTCCGGAAGCTGAGCCGCGCTTCTTCTTCGCCGTCGAGCACACGGACCTTGAGCCCGCTCACCTTGCTGATCGCGGCGAGAAAGTCGGCCGCGTTGCTCGCGTCGCGGACTGCGCTCGTGGCCACCGCGTCGATCCGCTGCGCGCCGAGCTGGCGCGCCAGCGTCGCCATGCGGTCGACGGCTTCGACCGCGGCGCGGATCGATGTGTCGGCGAGCGTCCCGGTCGCGTGCAGGCCGGCCGCCAAACGCGGCGCGGCCTTCATCTCGTCGATGACCTGAATCGCGCCGTCGCTCGACACGTCGGCGACGATTTGTCGAATGGAGTTGGATCCGATGTCGATCGCGGCGACCCGTCGATGTCCGGGTGCGATGACCCGGCGTGATGAATCGTCACGCGGAGCGGTCACGGTCGGCGGCAAGACGACCTCCAAGCCAAATGGTGCCGTGCGTGGTGCGCGACAATATACACCTCACCGTCGTTCCGGTGCTCCTCTGGACGGTTGCGCCTTGAGCCGATAGCCGAAGCCGCGAACCGTTTCGATCAAATCGCCGGCTGTGCCGAGCTTGGTGCGAAGTCGCTGCACGTGCATGTCGACCGTGCGCGTCTGGATGTCCGGCGCCGCTTCCCATACCGTCTCGAGCAGGAGCGCGCGACCTTGCACGCGGCCGCGACGCTCGGCGAGCAGGAGCAGCAGCTTGTACTCGGTTGCCGTCAGATCGATCAGCCGACCATCGACCGTCACCCGGTGCTCGTCGCGATCGATTGCGATCGGCCCGACCGACATGATGTTCGCCGGGCCTGCGCTCGCCATGCGTCGGAGGATCGCGCCGACGCGGAGTACCAGCTCCTGTGGGCTGAAGGGCTTGGTGAGGTAGTCGTCGGCGCCGAGCGAGAGCCCACGAATGCGGTCCTGCTCCTCGCGACGCGCGGTCAGCAGCAGTACCGCCACGTCGCGGGTCACGGGCTGCCCACGGAGCTGCTCCAACACGTCGTAGCCCGACACCCCGGGAAGCATGAGGTCCAGGATGATGAGCGCCGGCCGTTCCTGCCGGGCAGCGTTGAGCGCATCCGGACCCGTGGCCGCCGTCGACACCCGATAGCCCGCTTTCACCAGGTGGTAAGCGACGAGGGCGACGATGTCGGGTTCGTCGTCGACGACGAGCACGCGCTCACCCGTGCCGGCTGCCGAAGAACCGGTCATGGCGTCGGTGGCCTGGTTTCGAGCCGCCGCTGGATCTTGGCGACGATCATCTCGATCGCCACGGCGTTGTGGCCGCCGCGCGGAACGATGACGTCGGCGTACCGTTTGGTCGGCTCGACGAACTGGAGGTGCATCGGCTGCACGGTGGTGAGGTACTGGTCGAGGACCTCGTCGAGGCCGCGACCCCGCTTGGCGGTATCTCGCCGGATGCGCCGGATGAGCCGGATGTCGGCATCCGCGTCGACGAACACCTTCACGTCACAGAGCTCACGCACGCGGGCGTCACCGAACAGGAGGATGCCATCCACCACCACGACGTGCGCCGGCGGAACGACGACGGTCCGATCGCTCCGCGTGTGGTTCACGAAATCGTAGACGGGCTTCTCGACCGACTCGCCCGCGGCAAGTCGCTGCAGCTGCGCGATGAGCAGCGGCCAGTCGAACGCGTCCGGATGATCCCAGTTGATCTTTTTGCGTTCGGCGTAGGGCAGGTGCGCGAAGTTGAGGTAGTAGGCGTCCATGTCGATGAACGCGACCGATTCCGTGTGCAGCGCCTGCGCGACGTTGCGCGCGACGGTCGATTTTCCAGACCCGGTGCCGCCGGCGATGCCGATGATGAGTGGCTTCACCCGAAAAATCTGGTATCCCGCCGTGAGCGGACGCTAGCTTTCGAGATGCGATTTCGAACCTTCGTTGCGGCAGGCGCCGTCGTGGGCGCGGCCGCGTGTCAGTCAGTCAGCCTGTTTCCCGCGGCGCAGCCGCTGGATCTCGTGGTGGCGGCCACCACCGACGTGCACGGCCGCATTCGCGGCTGGGACTATTACGGGAACGCGCCGGACTCGATCCGCGGCCTGGCCCGGGCCGCGACGATCATCGACTCGCTGCGTCGGGTCTCGCCCGTGCTGCCGATCGTCGTCGACGCGGGCGACTTTCTCCAGGGCAATCCGCTCGCCTATGTCGCGGCGCGGGTCGATACGACGATGCCGAATCCGATCATCGCGGCGATGAACGTCGTGCAGTACGACGCCGTCGTGATCGGCAACCACGAGTTCAACTACGGATTACCCGCTCTCGAGCGCGCGATGCGGCAGGCGGATTTTCCGATGCTCGCCGCCAACGCCAGACGGCCGGACGGAACGCAGCGGTTCGCGAGCTGGGCGGTATCGATGCGGCACGGCGTCAAGGTGGCGATCGTCGGCGCGACGACGCCGGGCTCCATGTTGTGGGATCGCGACAACCTCGCCGGCCAGGTCGTCGTTCGCGACATCGTTCCCGACGTGCGCACCGCGGTGCGCGACGCGCGCAATGCGGGTGCCGCGGTGATCATCGCCGTCGTGCATTCGGGGCTCGACGAGCCGTCGAGCTACGACACGGTCGGCACGACGGTCGCCAGCGAGAACGTGGCGGCGCGGCTGGCGCACGAAGTTCCCGGTATCGACCTGATCGTGTACGGCCACTCACACAAGCAAATGGCCGATACGGTGATCGGTACGACGCTCTTGATGCAGCCCAGGAACTGGGCGACGAGCGTTGCGGTGGCGCACCTCGGGCTCGCTCCCCGCGATGGCCACTGGCGCGTCGTCTCGCGCCGCAGCGCGCTCGTGCAGGCGGCGCACCACCACGAGAACGCGCAAGTCGTGGCGGTCAGTCAGGAAGGGCACCGCGCGACGATTCGCTACGCGACGACGCCGATCGGCAGCACGCCGGTCGCCTGGCATGCCGACTCGGCGCGCGTCGTCGACACGCCGCTGATGGATTTCATTCTCGAAGTCGAGCGCCGTGCCGCGGGCGCGCAGCTCGCGTCGACGGCGGCCTACTCGCTCGACGCCTCGCTCGCCGCCGGGCCGATCACCGTAGCCCGAATGGCGGCGCTCTATCCATATGACAACACCCTCCGCGCCATTCGAATCTCCGGCGAGCAGCTCCGCGAGTATCTCGACCAGAGCGCCAGGTATTTCCAGCGGCGTCCCGACGGCTCGATCGGTGTGGATCGAAGCATCCCGGGCTACAACTACGACATGGTCGCCGGCGTCGACTACACGATCGACCTCTCGCGACCGATCGGCCAGCGCATCGTCTCGCTGACCTATGACGGTCGTCCGGTCGCGCCAGCTGACTCGTTCACCATGGCGCTCAACAACTACCGCCAGACGGGCGGCGGCGGATTCACCATGCTGCGCAACGCGCCGGTCGTCTACGATCGCCAGCTGGAGATTCGCGATCTGCTGATCGACGAGGTGCGGCGCACGGGCACGCTCCTCCCGGCCGATTATTTTCATCCGAACTGGCGCCTGCTTCCCACTTCGGCCATTGGCCAGCTGATGACGAGCCTGCGGTGACGCATCCGACGATTCCGGTGTACGTGAATGCTTCTCGAGTCGACGTGCCCCCCGGGAGCACGGCGCTCGATGCGGTGCGCGCGTGGAGCCCTGACGCTGCGGCCGAGGTGAGCACGGGCGGGCGGGGCATCGTCGACAGTCGCGGACTGCCGCTCGATCCCGCCGCTCGCATGAGCGCCGGCTCCATCCTGCGCCTCGTGGCCGTCCGCGAGCGCGGCAGCGCCAGCGACGCGACGCATTGAGCACGATGCCGCTCATCCATTCGGAATTGCTGCGCCGACTACCCAAGGCGGAGCTTCACTGCCATCTCGACGGCTCCGTGCGGCCGGAGACGCTGCTCGAGCTCGCGCGCGAATTCCGACAGCCCGTTCCGCGCGACGATCCCGACGCGTTGCGCGACTACATGCGGGTCGACGACGCGCGAAGTCTCGAGGACTACCTGGCGCGATTCGACGTGACCTTGGGCGTGATGCAGACCGCGCCCGCTCTCGAGCGTGTCGCCTACGAGCTCTCGATCGACGCCGCGAATGACGGCGTGCGCTACATCGAGGTGCGATACGCGCCGGTGCTCAACACACGGCGCGGCCTCTCGCTGGGCGAGGCGGTCGAGGCCCCCCTGCGGGGGCTGGAGCGCGCCGAGCGCGACGGAGGGGCCATGGCGCGCGTGATCGTGTGCGGCCTGCGGCACATGGCGCCGGACGTCTCCCTCGAGCTTGCGCGGCTCGCCGTGGCCTACCGCGATCGCGGCGTCGTGGGATTCGATCTTGCCGGCGGGGAGCTTGGCAATCCAGCCTCGCCGCACGCGCCGGCGTTCGCCTACGCGCGCGAACACGATCTGGCGTGCACGTGCCACGCCGGCGAAGGTGCGGATGCATCGTCCATCCGCGAGGCGGTTCACGTGTGCGGGGCCCACCGCATCGGGCACGCGACGCGGCTCTACGAGGACGACTCGCTGATGCAGTACGTGAACGATCGGCGGATCGCGCTCGAGATCTGTCTCACGAGCAACGTGCAGACGCACGCCGTCGAGTCGTACGAGGAGCATCCGCTGCGGCAGTACTATGACCGCGGGATGAACGTCGTGCTGAACACGGATAATCGGCTGATGAGCGGCACGACGCTCACCGACGAGTACCAGCACGCGGCGACGGCACTCGGCTTCACGTTCGACGAGCTGGCCGAGATCGCGCTGAACGGCTTCGCCAGTGGGTTCTTGCACTGGGAGGAGCGCCAGCGGCTGATCGTGC
>DATJIZ010000014.1:0-3221 GCA_035492735.1 Gemmatimonadaceae bacterium
GCCGTCACGGCAATCAGCGCCACGATAGCAACGTACGTCACCGGATCCGTCGGTGAGAGGTCGAAGAGCAGCGATCGCAACACGCGCGTACTCATGACCGCGGCGCCGAGCCCAATCAGAGCGCCCGCACCGACTAGCCCCATCCCCTCGCCGATAACCGCGCGTTCGATGCGACGCCCGTCAGCGCCGAGCGCCATGCGTATCCCGATCTCGCGTGTCCGAGCGGTGACGGCAAGCGCCATCACGCCATAAATGCCGATCGCTGCGAGCAGCAGCGCCGTGACCGCGAACAGGGCGAGCAGCGTCGTGCTGAACCGAGTCTTCGCCGTGGCAGCTGCTTCGCGTTCGGTGAGGGTTTGCATGTCGTACACGGGAGCTCGCGGCGCGACGTCGCGCATGGCATTTCGGATCTCCGGTGCCAGCGACCCAGGCTCTCTCGTCGAGCGAACGAAGATCATCATCGCAAGCCGTGGCGCCTGTAAGATCGGGATCAGCGCCGCGGGTGGCGCGGCTGAATCGATGTTGATACGGACGTCCCCGGCAACGCCGATGACCTCGACATCGTCGAGACCACGTATTCCAATGGTGATGTGCTTGCCGATCGGATCCTCATTCGGGAAGAACGATCGGGCGGCCGCCTCGTTGAGGATCGTGACGTTGGGCGTTCCGACACGATCGGCATCGGTGAATCCGCGGCCCCGCTTCAGCGGCACGTGCATCGTCGAGAACCAGGTGTTCGACACCCACTCGAGGCGAATCCTCGGCATCAAGCCGCCTTCGACTTTCGGTCTATCGAGTCGCGCAAAGAGTGTCGAGGAGCACCCTCCGGTCAACGGTGCGCAGCTCCCCAAAGCAACGTTGGTGACCCCGGGTATGGCTCCCACCCGATCAGCCAACTCCCGGTAGAACCCGGGCAGCGAGTCGCGTGACTCGCCCAAAATGGACAACCGGAACGAGAGAACTTGCTCGGCGTCGAAGCCAGGCTTCACTCGCAGCAGGTTTCCGAGTGTGCGCATCATCAGCCCGGCGCCAGCGAGTAGCACCACGGCCAAGGCGACCTCGGTGAGTACTAACACGCGCCTCGTGATTGGCGCGCGCGACCCGCGACTAGTGCGTCCACTCTTCAAGGCCTCGGTCAGGTCGGCTCGTGTGGACCCCGCTGGCGCGAGACCAAACAAAATTCCCACTGCGACCGAAACGCCAACGGCAAACGCGAGGGCACGCCAGTCGAGTGCGAGGTTTGAAAATGCCATCGCGCCAAATCCGGTTTCGCGGCCGACCCTCAACGTTGTCGCCGGGTCGATCGTGGAAAGCGCACGCACGCCAAGCCAGGCCACTGCGACGCTCGCCACGGCGCCGATCGCTGCAAGGAGCAAGCTCTCGGTGACGAGGAGACGCACGAGCCGCGCGCGCCCGGCGCCGAGCGCGAGACGGACGGCGATCTCACGCCCGCGCGCGCCGGCCCGACCGAGCAGCAGACTCGCAACGTTCACGCACGCGATCAACAGCACGAAGCCGACGGAGCCGAACAGAATAAGAAGTGAGCGCTTTACCGACGGATCGAGGCGAGCGTCGTTGAGCGGCGCGGCGAGAGCGCCCCACGGGGCAGGTTGGAAGGTGCTCGGGTACGCGGCGCTGATACGCGGCCCGAGCGCGGTCGTCGCCGCTTTCGCTTGGGCCACGTTGACACCCGGCGCGCGGCGCGCCACAAGCCAATAGTTGTGCAGTTGCGGATCGGCGAGATCCTCGGCCGTCATCGCCGTCAACAACGTGAACAGCTGCACCCGTCCGGTGAGGCCGGCGAACCCGGCCGGCGCCACGCCGATGATCGTCCACGTGTCGGTACCGATCTGCACCGTCCGGCCGACAACGGACGGGTCGGCGTTGTACCGGTGCCTCCACAGATCGTTCGACAGCAAGACCTGATGCGCCGCGCCGGGCACCGCATCGAGACCACGGTCGAAATCGTGGCCGACCACAGGTCTTAGCCCGAGCACGCGTAGATACGTGGCGCCAACGCGTTCCACGTTGACACGCTCGGCGTCACCGTCGGTGAGCGTCGCCTGTACGTCCTCGTAGAGGGCAAGCTCGCTGAACGCGCGTTGCGCGTCGCGGAAGAACCTGAATTTCGGATACGACCACTGCTGGTTGAAATTTGTCGGGCGATTGCCGCGGCCCGGCATCACGATCGACAGCTTCATCAGCTCGTCGGGACGCGTGTACGGCAAAGGCCTGAGGAGCAGCGCGCTCACCGCGCTGAAGATGGCAGTCGTCGCTCCAATGCCAATCGCCAAGGTGACGACGGCGACGGCGGTAAACACCGGACGACGTGCCAGGCCGCGCGCGGCGTAATGAACGTCCTGCGCGACCGACTCGATCCAGTCAACGACGCTCATCTTCCGACCTCTCTGATTTGCGGTTGTGCGAAGGTGGTCGCGGACCTCGTCGAGCGTCGAACCGAGCCGCCGCAGCGCTTCGCGCCGCGCATCCTCGGCGGACATGCCGTGCTTGATCAAGTGATCGACGCGGCTCGCGATCAGCGCCTCGAGCTCGTCGTCGAACTCGGCGCGGACGCCCTCGGAGCTGTTTGGGGCGAGCCGGAACAGCCTACGCACGCCGGGGCGGAGCTGGAAGCGCATGCTACGCTCCCCCCGCTTTGGCCGAAAGAATGGTGAGGAGGGCGTCGAAGTGGTCGCAGAGGCGGCGCGACTCCTCGCGAAGGTGGACGCGTCCCGGCGTGGTTACTCTGTAATAGCGGGCCCGGCGTCCGTTTTCTGTCACGCCCCATTCGGCGGCGAGCAGCTTCCGGTCCTCCAGGCGGTGCAGCGCCTGCAGCAGCGCCGCGTCGTCCACGACGACGCGCCCGTCCGACTGCTCCTCGAGCCACGACGCGATCTCGAAGGCGTGCATGGGCGTCGCGGATACCGTCTTGAGCACCAGCACGTCGAGCGTGCCCTTGAGCAATGCCATGAAGCCGCTCTCCTCCTAGTGTCTACCCTTAGACACGAGGATGAGACAAAGCGTTCGCCTCCGCTGGCTCGCCGCCGAGCCGCCGAGCCGCCGAGCCGCCGAGCCGCCGAGCCGCCGAGCCGCCGAGCCGCCGAGTCGCCGAGTCGCCGAGTCGCCGAGTCGCCGAGTCGCCGAGTCGCCGAGTCGCCGAGTCGCCGAGTCGCCAAGATTATTAGAATGATCTAATTTTTGGCACCCTTGCCGGACCCATC
>DATJIZ010000015.1:0-4160 GCA_035492735.1 Gemmatimonadaceae bacterium
ACGGTGAGCAGTAGCGAGCCCGGCGGCGATGCGATGCCCAATGTGGCCGCGGCCAGCGAATAGCTGCTCGAGTCCCACCACGTGATAGTGGGATAGGCGGTACGAGCAAAAACGACCAGCGCCGCGACGAAGGCGACCGTCGCGGCCAGGACGCGTGTCCGTTGCTCTCGTGGCGCCAAGCCCATGGAGAGAAAATTTTATCATTAAGAGAGGAGCGGGTCAACATCGCCGCGGGCGGGCGAGTAGTGAGCGCACCGAACGCACGGCGCCATTCGTGCTGGATACAGTGTACGACAAGACCAGGCGCTGCCCCTTTGACCTGACCCCTGACCGCGCATAGCATTTCGAGAGTCCGCCTGCCGCCACGCGAGCGGGCGCGTTCGACCAGGAATTCAGCTCTGGAGTGTACATGGCGACACAAACACTGCCGGTCGGCGCGGAGGTGCACGACACTTTCCCGATCAACGGCACCGATTACGTCGAGTTCTACGTCGGGAACGCCAAGCAAGCTGCGCATTTCTATCAGAGCGCGTTCGGCTTCCAACTCCTGGCCTATCGCGGACCCGAAACGGGCACACGTGACCGGTCGAGCTATCTGCTCGTGCAGAACAAGATCCGGCTCGTGCTCACGTCATCGCTCGGACCCGATGGCGAGATCGCCGAGCAGGTTCGCCGGCATGGCGACGGCGTGCGGGACATCGCGCTCTGGGTCGACGATGCTCGCGACGCCTACGACAAGGCCATCGAGCGCGGCGCCGAGTCAGCATACGAGCCACGCGTGCTGCGCGACGATGACGGCGAGGTCGTCGTCGCCGGCATCAAGATCTACGGCGACACGATTCACTCGCTCGTCGAGCGCCGGAACTACCGCGGGGCGTTCCTGCCCGGATTCCGGCGCCGCGACTGGCGCTATCAGGCGCCCGCCACCGGCCTGCTCCACGTGGACCATTGCGTGGGGAACGTCGAGCTCGGCCGCATGAACTACTGGGTTGGGTTCTATGAGCGCGTGATGGGGTTCAAGAACCTCATCTCGTTCGACGACACAGACATCTCGACCGAATACTCGTCGCTCATGTCCAAGGTGATGGCGAACGGAAACGAGCGCATCAAGTTCCCGATCAACGAGCCAGCCCAGGGCAAGAAGAAATCGCAGATCGACGAGTACCTCGAGTTCTACCGCGGGCCGGGCGTGCAGCACCTCGCGCTGGCGACGGACGACATCATCACGACCGTCTCCGCGTTGCGCGATCGTGGCGTCGAGTTCCTTCAGGCGCCGGCGACCTACTACACCGAGCTGCAGGGTCGCGTGGGCAAGATCGACGAGCCGGTCGACAAGCTGCAGGAGCTCGGCGTTCTGGTCGATCGCGATCCCGACGGCTATCTGCTGCAGATCTTCTCCAAGCCCGTGCAGGACCGGCCGACGCTCTTCTATGAGATCATCGAACGCAAAGGCGCGCGAAGTTTCGGCAAGGGAAACTTCAAGGCGTTGTTCGAGGCCATCGAGCGCGAACAGGCGTTGCGCGGCAATCTCTAACGCGGTCACGTCATGCCGATCTATCACACACTCGGGCAGATTCCGCGAAAGCGGCACACGGTCTTTCGCAAGCCGAACGGCGGGATCTATGCCGAGGAGCTGATGGGCCATGAAGGCTTCACGGGCACGTCGGCGCTCCTCTATCACGTGCACCCGCCGACGACGGTGAAATCGGTCCGGCGCGTGAAGGAGACCGCGTTCGAGGCCGACCCCGATCAGGCGCTCCGACATCGGCATTTTCTCACGGCACGCGTCAACCCCGGCGGCAGCCCGACGATGGACCGGACCGCGCTCCTGTTCAATCAGGACATCGCGATGTCGTTCGTCGCCCCCGACGAACAGGACGCACATTTCTACCGCAACGCGCAGGCGGACGAGCTGGTGTACGTCGCCAAGGGGTCGGGCGTGCTCGAGTCGGTGTTCGGCGACCTCCCGTTTGGTGAAGGCGACTACCTCGTCATCCATCGCGGCATTCTCCATCGATACAAGTTCGATCTCACGAAAGACCAGCCCCGGCTCGTCGTGTTCGAGAGTCGCGGCCACGTGCGCTGGCCCAAGCGCTATCGCAACGAATTCGGCCAGCTCAAGGAAGGCGCGCCGTACTCGGAGCGGGACATGCGCCTGCCGCGCGTGCTCAATACGCACGACGAGATGGGCGACTTCAGACTTCTCGTAAAGCAGTACGATGGGATCAACGAGCTGATTCTCGACCACCACCCATTCGACGTCGTGGGGTGGGACGGCTACTTCTATCCCTGGGCGTTCAACATCCGTGACTTCGAGCCGATCGTGGGCCGCGTCCATCAGCCGCCGCCGGTGCATCAGACGTTCGAGGGCGACGGCTTCGTGGTGTGCTCGTTCTGCCCGCGGCCCTATGACTTCGATCCCAACGCGGTGCCGGCGCCGTACAACCACAGCAACGTCGACTCCGACGAGGTGCTGTACTACGCGTCGAGCGAATTCATGAGCCGCAAGGGCATCGAGTTCGGGAGCATCACGTTGCACCCGGACGGCATCCCGCACGGCCCGCATCCAGGCCGCGCCGAGGCGTCGATCGGCGCCAAGGAGACGAACGAGCTGGCGGTGATGATGGACAGCTTCCGGCCGCTCAAGGTGGCGAAGCCGGCGCTGGCGATCGAGGATCCGGCGTACCATAAGAGCTGGATCGACGCGCAGCACGCGGGGTTCAATCCGCCGACGACGTAGAAAGGGATCTTCGTGGCGGTCGAGTGGTGGCGAGAGCGACGCGGTCCGCGCAAATGCGCGGACCGTTTCGCTCGGTGGGGAGCGCGGCGCGTTGCGCCGCGCGGTAGGGAGCATCGGGCGTCTGCGCCGCCCTCGCGGTGGGGAGCGCCTTCGCTGCGGGGCAGCCGTACCGGCGACCGCCGTTATCGCGGGACCACAGGTCCCGCTCCCCACCGCGCAGCTCCCCACCCGCGAGGGGCGAAGCCCCGCAGCTCCCCACCAGGGAGCGCGCAGCGCGACGACCCCACCAGCTACGTTTCCGACATGCAGCCGACCGTCCTCACCCCAGACCAAACCCGCGAGCTCGTTCCCGAGCTCGCGCGAACGCTCAACCCGATGGTCTGGCTCTACCGCTTCAGGCATCCCGCTCAACCCTGGACGTTGAGCATTGCCACCCACGCCGAGCCGGGCTCCGACAAGCTCTCGCTCGGCGGTTTTCGTATCGCTCCTCGTGAGCGCACCGACACTCCTGGATTCGATCCCGACGTCGAATCCATCGAGCTGGCGATCGGGATGGAGGAGAAAGTCTACTGGTCGCGGTTGCTGCACGTGGGCGGGCCGCTCGCCCGTCGCGACATTCGGCGCATCGTTGGCGGCAAGTGCGTGCTCGAGCCCACGGCAGACGCGCGCGTCGGTCAGCCGAACGATTTCAAGTTGCTCGACTGGGCGATCGAGTGCTTTCGAGCGTTCGAGGCGGCGTCAGGTGCTCGGCTCACCACTGGCCAGGATCTCGGGCACGGCGTCATGTCCGACGGCAAGACGAAGTCGCTCGACTATCTGAGCGAGCGTTTTCCGGGTAGCGTCGACGCTGACACGTCCAAGCCGACCGCGGAAGGGAACTACCGGGTGCTGGAGGGCATGCTTCGCGCCCATCGCATTCCGATGGGCCAGGCGACGGTCGGGCTGATTGGACTCGGCAACATCGGCATGCACGTCCTGCAGCGCCTTCGCGCCGACGGCGCTCGCGTCATCGGGATCGAGCTGCGTGAGGATCGGCGAGTGGCGGCCACCGCGGCCGGCGCAACGGCGTGGTCACCGGTCGACAAAGGCAAGCTCCTGGAGCAGCCGATCGACGCGCTGGTCGTGAATGCAGCGGGTGGCACGTTGGACGCCGACACCGTTCGCGCCTGTGCCGCCAACGAGACGCTGCGCGTGGTGTGCGGCTCGGAGAATCTGGCGCTGCCCAATCCGGACGACGCGGAACGGCTTCGCGAGAGCAGAAAGTCGTTCTGCCCGACGGAGCTCGGCGGAATGATGGGGTATCTCACCGCTGTCGAGGAGTATCTGGCGCACCTCGAGGGCCAGCCCTTCGACGTGCACACGCTGTTCGATGCCGCCAAGTGTCTCGAACCGGCGTGCTATCGCGCGACGACGCTGCAGG
>DATJIZ010000016.1:0-6968 GCA_035492735.1 Gemmatimonadaceae bacterium
CTGCGTCGGCGTCCACATCTCCATCACGCCGTTCTTGAACAGCGCGGTGCAGTTCTGCGGCTCGAGCGTCGCGTGCGCCAGGAACGGATAGTGGTAGGCCGCCTCGACCAGCTTCGCGCCGCCGGCGAGCGGCGCCGGCGGTGTGGCCTTGGCGAGCTGCTCGGCCTGCGTCGCCATTTCGGCACTGTTTTGATTGGCCACCGGACCCGCATTCCACTGGACGTTCAGCGCTTTGCCGGCGCTGATCGCGTTCCACGTGGAGTCGGCCACGACCGCCACGCCCGGCGTCAGCCCTTCGATGCCGTCGAGCACGAAGGCGTCGCGCACACCGGGGCGTCGCTTCACCTCGTCGAGGTTGGCGCTCACGACGGCGCCGCCGAACACGGGGCACTTGGTGTACGTCGCATACAGCATCCCGGGCAGCCGTACGTCGATGCCGAACAGCGGCGCGCCCGTGACGACCTTCTGATTGTCGACCCCCGGCACGCGAGTGCCGAGCAGCTTGAAGTCTTTGGGATCCTTGAGCGGAGCGTTCGCCGGTGGCGTGAGTGTCGCGGCTTTCGTCGCGAGCTCGCCGTACGTCGCCCGTCGCTTGGAGCCGGCGTGCACCACGGTGCCGTGATCGGTCGTGCACTCGGCGGCTGGAACGCCCCATGTCTCGGCGGCGGCCGCGATCAGCATCGCGCGCGCCGTGGCTCCGGCCCGACGAAGCGGCACGAAGTTGCTCACCGTCGATTGACTTCCCACCGAGAACTGGCGTCCGTAGGCGGCATTCAAATCGCCTTGCACCACGGTGACCTGCTCCCACGGGACGTCGAGCTCCTCGGCAACGATCATCGGGAGGCCCGTCTTGATGCCTTGTCCCATCTCCGAATTGGGTGCGATGATCGAGATCGCACCGCTCGGCGTGATGCTGATGAACGCGTTCGGCTCGAAGTTCCCGGCGTTCGCGGACACCGTCTCGGCGAGTGCGGCGGCGGGGCCAAGTTTGAGGTACGTGCCGACGAGCAGCCCGCCGCCGGCGAGCGCGCTGACCCTGATGAACGCACGGCGATCGACCAGGCGACGGGAAGCATCGACGGAAGCATCGACGGAAGCATCGACGGAAGCATCGACGGGAGAATTGGCCGAAGAATCGACGGAGCGCTTCATGAGCGGCCTCCATGAACGGGCGTGGGCGCGCCGGCGATTTCCGCGGCGCGCTTGATCCCCGCGCGGATGCGGAGATACGACGCGCAGCGGCACAAGTTGCCGCTCATCGCGCTGTCGATCTCGGCGTCGCTCGGCCGCGGGCTGCGCTTGAGCAGCGCCGCCGCGGTCATGATCTGGCCGGCCTGGCAGTAGCCGCATTGCGGCACATCCAGCTCGACCCACGCCTGCTGAAGCGGATGCTTGCCCGCGGGGTCGAGCCCCTCGATCGTAGTGATGTCGGCGTTTTCGGCCGCCGCCACGCGCGTCTGGCAGGCATGCCTGGGCGTGCCGTTGACGTGAACGGTGCAGGCGCCGCACTGGCCGATGCCGCACCCGTATTTCGTGCCGACGAGGCCCAGGGAATCGCGCAGCACCCAGAGCAGCGGAGTGTCCGGTGTGACGTCCACCGTGTGAGGCTGGCCGTTCACGCGAAGGGTGTACGTGCTCATGGCCGTGAGGGGTAACGGGTGTGGTCGAGCTGGCGGATCATTCCTATAGTACAGTGCCGGGGGCCTGTGTCAAAAGGAACATGGCCGAAAGGCGTCCTCGGCCGCGGCGCCAGGATCGTGGATTCGTCGGTCTACCGAACGCTAACGATGCGCATTCGACTCGCACTTCTCGCCTTCGTGTTGCTCCTGCCTCGCTTCGCGGCCGCTCAGCGCGACCCGGACTGGATCGCTCCGCAGCAGCCGTTCCGGATCTACGGCAACACGTATTACGTCGGCACGCACGGTCTCGCTTCGATTCTCGTGACGTCGCCCGCGGGCGACATCCTGATCGACGCCACGCTCGCCGAGAATGCGCCCACGATCATGGAGCACATCCGCGCCCTCGGCTTTCGCGTCGAGGACGTGAAGCTGATCCTCAATTCGCACGCACACTACGATCACGCCGCGGGCACGGCCGCGCTGCAGCGCGCATCGGGCGCCGCGGTCGCCGCGAGCGCGTGGAGCGCGGCTGTCATGGAACACGGCTCGTCGCCGAAGGACGATCCACAGTTCGGCGTGCTGCCCGATTATCCACCGGTCCCGCACGTCCGGATCGTCGAGGATGGCGAAACGCTCCAGGTCGGCCCGCTCGCGCTCACGCCGCACATTACCGCGGGCCACACGCCGGGAGGCACGAGCTGGTCGTGGCAGTCGTGCGAAGCGGACAAGTGCCTGGACATCGTCTACGCCGACAGCCAGACGCCGGTCTCCGCCGACGGATTTCTCTTTTCGAAGTCCGACGCTCCGGCGCAATTCCAGCGCGGGTTTGCCATACTCGAGCAACTCCGGTGCGACATTCTCATCACCCCGCATCCGGGAGCGTCATCGTTGCTCGAGCGCGTCGACGCGAAGACGCTCGTCGATCCACAAGCATGTCGCCGGTACGTCGCGAGAGCGCGCGAAGCGCTCGCCAACCGGCTCAAACGCGAGGGCGAACGACAGCGATGATGCCTTCACCCCTCCGCATCGAGCCGCTCGCCGGCTACTCGCCCGCGATCGGACGACTCGTCTGCATGATGACGTACGCGCGGTCCACCACGATGGCCGCCGTCCAAGGCCTGTCGATGGCGGAGCTCGATCACCTGCAGGACGCGGCGAGCAACTCGATCGGTGCTCTGCTCGCCCACTGTGCCGTCGTCGAGCGGTCGTATCAGGTGCTGACGTTCGAGGAGCGAATGCTGTCGCCGGCGGAGAACGAGCTCATGTCGACCGCGCTCAAGCTTGGCGACGATGGCCGGCGCTCGTTGCGCGGATTCCCGCTCGAGCATTACCTGGACGAGTTGGCTGCCGTGCGGCGAGTCACGCTCGAAGGCCTCGCCGCGCGCGACGATGCGTGGCTCGAGCGGAGCGTGAGCGTTGCACCGCGGATCAACGCCCACTTTGCATGGTTTCACGTGGCGGAGGACGAGATCAACCATCGCGGCCAGATCCGCTGGTTGCGCGCGCGGCTGCCGAAGCGGGAGGCCGCGGGTTAGGTCAGGCTCGCGAGTGGACTGACTGCGGCGCCTCGGTCGAGGCGAGAAGATCCCGGGTCGTTATTGCGCGCGCAGCGGCGGCATTGGAATTGGAACGTTCAACGCGGTCGCCCCACCGCCGGCTCCGTTCTCGCACGTATTCGGCGGTACCGTCCCGATGCCGCGCGACGATGGTCGTTCCGCGGCCCAGAACATGTAACCCAGCATGCCCGGCGTGACCCCTGCTCCGTTGGGAGCCACGCCCCGCACGAAGCTCCAGGTCGCGGACTGCAGCGACTTGGGGTAGTTGACGCACTCGGGCAACGGCTTGCTGCCATTCGCGATGTACACGGCTCCGGTGAATTTTGACGGCGCCAGCGGCAGGATCGGCGGCCCGTACTGTGGTTTGCCGTCGACATGCTCCTGCCAGTTTGTCGTCGCGCCCGAAACCGTCGGTTGCTTCGACGGCACCATGGCATTGGCATAGTCGAGCACCGGGCGGTCTGTCCGAAGCCAGTCTGCCGTCGCCTTGGTCGTCAGGCCGATCAGCCAGCGGTCTCCGGCCCCGAGGTCGATCGTCAGTCGCGCCGGATCGCTCGCGCCAGTCGCGTCGTACGGATTCACTGACCGGTACGCGTCGATGAACGCCTGCATGTGTGTCGTGTCGGGCGTGCGACTCTCCTCGTAATCGATCTCGATCCCGACGCCCAGCGCGTTGGCCGCGGCGGCGGCGTTGAGGCCGAGCTGCGTCGCATCCTCGGCCAGGGCCTGGTTCCAGGCCGACACGTACGTGATGCCGCCGATCGAGAGCATCACGCGCACGCCGTGGGCCTTGAAGTAGTCGACGATCGTCGGCGTCATCCCGCGCGGGATACCGTTCAAGGTCTGGGCGTCGGTGGTCTTGTGGAGCAGACGGTATGGATGCACGAAGCTCAGCACGACCAGATTGACCGACGGCCGGCCGTCGCCGCGATCGATCAGCCAGTGGTTCATGCTGTCGAACTCAGTCACGGTGCGCTCGGTGCCCCACGTGCAGTAGTCGTTGCCGCAATGCCACGAGCCATAGACCTGGATCGGGCTGCCGGTGGGATCGATGGCGTGGTGCCCGGATGACGGCGGTGACTTCAGCGCCGTCGGCACGACGTCGGTGCACGCGACCCAGAGTACCGCGACGATGAACCAGGCGACGGGACGTGCGTGCACAAAGAAGCTTCGTGCCATGAGGTTCTAGAACCCGTGTCGAGAGATGTGCTGAACGCGACGATGCACTGACGCGCTTCGACCGCTCCAAGGCGGCCGATCGGCTTCGGTCACTCCAGCCCACATGCTGCAGCGAACGAGCGCCTCGAGCCATGGGGACTTCTGCCCATTCTGACGGACGGGCGGCCTTCGGCCGCTACTCGTATCGCAGCGCCGTGATGGGATCGACGCGTGACGCGCGAAGTGCCGGCACATAGCCGGCGGCGAGCGCCACGAGTGAGAGCAACGCCGCCGACGCCGCCATGACCACCGGATCGGCGCCGCTCATCTGATACAACATCGACTGCGCGGCCCTGCTCAACGCGAGCGCGCCGGCGAGTCCGATGACGCCGCCGACGAGCACCATCACGCCGACCTGCCGCAGCACGAGCAGGCGTACCTGTCGCGCATCGGCGCCCAACGCCATGCGCACGCCAATCTCGCGCGTGCGCTGCGCGACGGAGTAGGCCAGCACGCCGTACAGCCCGATCGAGGCGAGCAGCGTCGCGAGCAGCGCGAACGATCCGGCGAGCGTCGAGATCATGCGGTCGACGAACGTGTTGCGACGAATCTCCTCCGGCATCGTCCGCAGGTTCTCGACAGGCAGCATGGGGTCGAGCCGCTGCACGAGCGCCGTCATCGCGCGCAGCATCGAGGCCGGATCGTTCGCCGTGCGCGCGTAGAAGTACATCGAGCCCACGTCCGACATCTGGCGATGGGGCCTGAAGAATACCGGTGGAACGTCGCCTTTGACGTCCGCGTATTTCATGTCGCGAGCGAGGCCGACGATTTCGATGTCGAGCGGCATCGTATCAGAGGTACCGAGCGCCATGCGCTTCCCGACCGGATTGGGGCCGAGATTGAAGTGTCGCGCGAAGGTTTCACTGACGATGGCGACCGTGGGTGCTCGGGCGTCGTCACGGTCGTTGAATTCGCGGCCGATGAGGATCGGAACGCCGATCGCGCGGAAGAATCCCGAACCCACGCCGTTGAAACTGACGCTCGCGCTCCGTCGGTTCTCGTCGGCCTTGAAGCCCTCGACCCGCACCATGTTGTTCCAGTTGCTTCCCGCGATGAGCGGCACCACGGTCGACGTCGCCGCGGATACGCCGGGGAGTGCGGTCAGCTCGGTCTCGATGCGCGCCAGCAACGTCCGCGTCCGCACCGAGTCGTAGCCGTTCTGCTCCGGCGTCACGGAGAACGTCAGCAGATGCTCGACGCGGACGCCGAGGTCGACGCGATTCACCTTCCAGAGGCTTTTGAGGAAAAGGCCGGCGCTCATGAGCAACGCCATCGCGAGCGCGATTTGCGCGGTCGCGAGCGACGTGCGGAACCGTCGCGCCGTGCGCCCGCTCGCCAGCTTGCCGGTGTTGTTGCGAAGCGCCGTGACGAGGTCGGGCCGCGTGCTGTGGAGGGCCGGGAACAGGCCAAATGCGAACCCCGTGGCGAGGGAGAGCGCGGCGGCGAAGCCGACCGCCGCCCAGTTCA
This sequence comes from Gemmatimonadaceae bacterium, assembly GCA_035492735.1. Classification (GTDB taxonomy): domain Bacteria; phylum Gemmatimonadota; class Gemmatimonadetes; order Gemmatimonadales; family Gemmatimonadaceae; genus JAQBQB01. Next base: position 5,861 of record DATJIZ010000016.1, read on the forward strand.
TTCCGAGCGACAGGCCCTGAGTCGCCTCGGCCGGCAGGAGCGCGGAGATCCCCCGGATCGTCCAGGCCGCGAACACGAGACTGACGATGCCGCCCATCAGCGCGAGCGTCACGGTCTCCGACAGGAGTTGCGCCAGCAACTGCCGGCGCGTGGCACCAAGCGAGAGTCGAACGGCCATCTCGAGCTCTCGGCTGGTCGCGCGCGCCATGAGCAAATTGGCAATGTTCGCGCACGCAATGAGCAGCACGAGCCCGGTGATCGCGAAGAGCATGAACAGCGTTCCGCTCGCCTCGGTGGCGATCGTACTTTGTCCCCGACTTCCCGGTGTGATGACGACCTGCTTGGCGACGAATCGCGGCATGACGGAGTCGCGCATGTCCCGTTGCAGCGGCGCTTCAACGTCCCGGAGAATGGGTTGGTAGACGCCGTTCACCTGTGCGCGCGCCTGCTCGATCGTGGCGCCCGGCGCAAGTCGCGCGAAGGCGTAGATCCAGTAGGCGCGCCGATCGTCCACGCGGCGCTCGGCGCCCGTCCCCAGGATCGGCCCCATGGCGAGCGGCGCGTAAAACGCCGGCCGGGCTCCATACGTCGTGCCGTTGAACTCCTGGGGTGCGATCCCGACGATCGTCGCCGCCTTGCCGTTCACCATCAGCGTCTTGCCGACGACGCCGGGATCGGCGCCGAGGTTCGCCTCCCAGAACGAATGCGCGAGGACGACGGCCGGCGCAGCAGCTGCCTGGTCGTCCAGCGGCGAAAGCAGCCGGCCCAGCGCGGGGCGAAGCTGCAGGACGGAGAAGTAGCTACCCGACACGAGAAGGCCACCGCGCGCGAACGCATGGTTCTCGTAGCTGACGTTCGCGCCCATGGCGTAATGACCGGCGATGCCGCTGAGCGCCGACAGACGCGCCTTCTGCAGGTCGCGGAACATCGGGTAACTGAACACGTCCTCGCACGGTCCGGCCTGACCACACGATTGGTTTCCGTTCTTCGGACCCGGCGCGCTGAAGTTCACGAGCCGGTCGGGCTGGGCGACCGGCAGGTCCTGGCGCACCATGCGGTAGAAGATCGAATAGATCGCCGAGTTGCCGCCGATGCCGAGTCCGAGCGA
>DATJIZ010000017.1:0-12397 GCA_035492735.1 Gemmatimonadaceae bacterium
CAGTTCCGCGTCAACGGCTGGGCGCACGATCCGTCGCCCACCGAGGACCTGCCCATCACCACGCCCGGCGACATCCTGAGCGGCGCGGGACTCGGCAACAACGAGTACGGCAAGGCCTCACTCGGCTATCTCGCCACCAAAGACCTGCTCGGCGACGCGATGTTCAAGAAATGCTTACAGGCCTACATCGCGCGCTGGCACGGCAAACATCCCACTCCGTGGGACTTCTTCTACACGTTCAACGACGTGTCCGGCCAGAACCTCAATTGGTTCTGGAGCGATTGGTACTTCAGCACCGGCTATATCGATCTGGCCGCGCGGAGTGTGACCAAGGCGGCGGCCGGCTACCGCGTGACGATCGACAACGTCGGCGGCATGGATCCGCCGGTGGATCTCGAGCTCACCTTCGCCGACGGCAGCACGCAGACGGTGCACGAGACGCCGGCGATCTGGCGGGCGAATCAGAAGACCGCCGTCGTGACGGTCCCGACGACCAAGAAGCTCCAATCGCTCGTGCTCGAGGGCGGCATCTGGGTCGACGCGGACACGACGAACAACCGCTGGCCGGCGAAAGGCGCCGCGCCCGCCGCGGGCGCGCAGCGACTGCACTAGAGTCCGCCGCTACTGACCCGGCGGCAGCCGGAAGATTGCGAGCTGCGGGTGGAGCGCGGCGGCGAGTGGCGCGCCGCCGGCCCCGGCGAACTGCAAGGAGACCGTCGATGCGCCGGATGGCGTGTCGATCCGGAAGAACGACGTTGTCCCCGGATCCATGATCGCGAGCGACGTATCGGACGTGATGCCGTACACCAGCAGCGGGTTGGCGTACGGGATGTCCGAGGCGCCGCCGGACGTGACGTACAGCCGATTCCAGAGCTGGCGCAGGTTGCGCGTGGTGAATCGGTCTGCCGCCGGTGCGGCCGATCGCGGCTGACCTGGCATGCTGTCGGCAAAGAGCGCGATCCCGAAGTTCGCGAATACTGTCGGAAAATCCTGACCCGTCGCCGCGGCGATGTTCGCCACGCCGGTGAGCGTGCTCTGATCCATCTTCTTATACACGCCCGTCCCCATCTGGTCACCCAGGTACCGCATGAGCAACCACGCGCCGCCACGCCACGAGAATCCGCCGTCGGCGTCGCTCTGAAGCGTAATGCTGGCGGTGTCGGGCAGCAGCGCGTACTGGTACGAGTCGTACAGGAAGCTCGAGACGAATCCCTGCGACGAGTCGGGGAAGAGCTGCCCGGGATTCGTGCGGCACGCGGGCGGCGGGCACTGTTGCTCGTAGTGCAGCGAGCCGAGCTCCTCGGCCACGATGCTCAGACCTTCGTCGAGCGAGCCCGTCTCCGGCTGGCCGCCGTGAATCACGACGTGCTGCGAGAACGAGATCAGGTGCTGGAGCTCGTGCATGAACGTCGCCGGCACATCGAACTCCACGCCAGCCACGGTGTGCGCGCAGCTCAGTTGACCCGTGGAGTCGGGAACGATCGAGTAGAAGATCTCGCCGTGATTGGATCGAGGATCGGCCGCGCCACCGCTCAGGTCCTCCTCGTCGAAGAACCCGCCGACGTAACCTTGGGTCTGGCATTGCGAGGCGGTTACGAGCTTGTTGACCGACGGCGTCATCAGGATGATCGTCCTGCCGTTCGCGTCGATGTCAGACGGCGAGCCGAAGGCCGCGGTATCGATCGGAAAGAGCGTCTGGTCGAACAGCTGGCCGAAGCTCTGGAGCTGCGCGGGCGAAAAGCCGTTCGCCGGCGCCAGCGTGTCGATGTAGATCAACACGTCGCTACCCGCGTAGGCAAGCTTCGCGCTCGTCGTGTCCCACTTGGTTCCTGCTTCGTTGCCCAGCACCACGAATTGCCGCAGGCTGCCGACATCGGGCACGGCCGACGCGCCCGAGCGGGAGGGCGTCACGGATCGGAGCGCACGTGACCCGGCGCGCCAGACACCGGTAGCGAGGTTCGTCCGGGCCCGCGCCCGCAGCGCGCGCGTGAACGCGAGTTGCGCCGCCTGATTCCGCATCGGTGGGAGAAGCCCGGGCACGGGCGGGCGGGCCATGCTCGATGGCAGGCGGGACGCCGACGCGCGCGACTGCCCAGGCACGAGCGATGCCGAAGCGGTCGATCCGGTCACGAGCCGATACGAGTACCAGTCGTCCGGGACAGCGTCCGACGCGAATTCCGCGACGACCAGGTAGCTCGCGCCATTGCCGGCGAGCGTCACCGTCGTTCCGCCGTTGGTGCAATCGGCGCGCGCCGACTGCGCGACCGCCAACTGCAGTGTGCCGGTGATGGAGCACGGCGACAACTTGAACGAAAAGGGCGTCGGCGTCGATTTGGCGGTGGTGTCGATGGGTGGAGCTGTCACGGCGTGTTCCGCGCCGCCGCAGCCACCAGCCGTGAGTGCTCCGACCACGCCCGCTGCCGCCACGAGAGCACGTGCGCGCCCACGAGCGTGGCGGGGGCGGGGGCGGGGGAGGGGGAGGGCGCCGAACCGTATGTCGCGCATGACTAGAGTGTCACGTTCGATAGTGTAAGAGTCTGACCCAACAGGGGAGACACCCCACGACGAACGAACCCTGTGGGCGACCGTTGGGTTCGGTCTTCGCACACTGGCGTTCGCGCCGCTCGATTCCGAACTTGAAGCGCTCCCTCGATCCACCGGCAGGTCACCGACGTCCCCTCCCGCACTCTTCCCACGCGTATGACATTCCGCGCCCTCCGTCGCTCAGCCATCGCCCCACTCGGCGTACTCGCCTGCGTGTTCGCCGCGGGCTGTTCTCCCAATCCCGCCTCGGCCACCGCCCCTCCCGCCGACCTCGTGCTCCGCAACGGCAAGATCGTCACGATGGACGCGAAGCATCCGCAAGCGCAAGCGATCGCGATCACCGGCGACAAGATCACCGCCGTCGGCTCCAACGCCGACATTCAGCAATACGTCGGGCCGAAGACGAAGGTCATCGACCTCGAGGGGCACCTGGCGATTCCCGGCTTCAATGAATCGCACGGTCACTTCATGGGGCTCGGCGAGTCGCTCACGCAGCTCAAGCTGATGGGCGTCCCGAGCTGGCAGGACATCGCGCAAATGGTCGGCGATGCGGCGAAGAAGGCCAAGCCTGGCGCATGGATCCAGGGGCGCGGCTGGCATCAGGAAAAATGGAATCGCTCGCCGGGCCGCGTCGTCAAGGGTTTCCAAACCAACGATCTGATCAACCAGGCGGCGCCGAACAATCCGGTGGTCCTCGGCCACGCGAGCGGACACGCGTTGATCGCCAACGCCAAGGCGCTGGAGCTGGCGGGCATCGGTCCGAATACCCCGAATCCGTCGGGGGGCGAGATCATCAAGGACGAAAGTGGCAAGCCGACGGGCGTGCTGGTCGACGGCGCGCAGGGTCTTCTGCGGCGCGCGTTGGCGAAGAGCCTGGCACAGCGCACGCCCCAGGAGCAGGAGGCGGATTTCCGGAACGAAGTCCACCTCGCCGTGCAGAACGCGCTCATGAACGGCGTCACGGAGTTTCAGGACATGGGCGAGTCGTTCGCCACGATCGACGCCATCAAGAAGATGGTGGACGAGGGCGACATGCCGCTCCGCCTCTACATCCTCGTGAGCCAGGGTGAAGTGCGGCCCGACAACGTCAACGCGCTCGTGTCGCACCGGATGATCGACTACGACAAGGGCCACCTCACGGTGCGCGCGATCGGCGAGATCACCTCCGACGGCGCGCTCGGCTCACGCAGCGCGTGGATGCTCAAGCCCTACGATGACGACACGACGAACACCGGTCTCAACGTGACGAAGATGTCGCGCATCAAGGAGATCGCCGAGTTGGGGATCGCGCACGGCTATCAGATCTCGGTCCACGCGATCGGCGACCGCGCGAACCGCGAGACGCTGGACGTGTTCGAGCAGGTGTTCAACGAACATCATGTAAAGAGCGATACACTTCGTTGGCGGATCGAGCATGCGCAGCACCTGAATCCGTCCGACATTCCGCGCTTCGGCAAGATGGGTGTGGTGGCGAGCATGCAAGGCATTCATCAATGCTCCGATGCGCCGTACGTGCTGCCGCGCCTCGGGATGAAGCGCGCCGAAGAGGGCGCGTACGTGTGGCAGAAGCTGTGGAAGACGGGCGCCGTGGTGACCAACGGCACCGACGTGCCGGTGGAGGACATCAGTCCGATCGCATCGTTCCATTGCAGCGTGACGCGGTATCGAGTCGGTACCGATTCGGCATTCTTCCCCGACCAGAAACTCAGCCGGCAACAGGCGCTCGAGACGTACACGACCAACGGCGCGTTCGTGGCGTTCCAGGAACGGGAGAACGGTTCGCTGACGCCGGGCAAGTGGGCGGACGTCACGGTGCTGTCGCGTGACATCATGACGGTGTCGCCCGATTCGATTCTCGGCGCGAAGGCGATGTACACGATCGTGGGGGGGAAGGTGGCGTACATGGCGCAGGTCAAGGAGTAACAAGACGCGCGACGGCCGTTGATCCCGAGCATCAAACCAATGGTGCTCGGGCAGTGTCCAACGGGGCATGCGCAACCTCCGCCTCGCGTTCCGGACGCTGTTCAGGACGCCGTTCGTCACGGTCGTCGCGATCCTCTCCCTCGCGCTCGGCATCGGCGCCAACGCGGCGATCTACTCGCTGTTCGACGAGCTGCTGCGCGCTCCGCTGCCGGTGTCGCACCCCGAGCGACTCGTCAACCTGGGCGGCAACAACCCGAGCCCCGGCTCGCACCAGTGCGGCCTGGCCGGGAACTGCCAGTGGGTGTTCAGCTACCGCATGTTCCGCGACCTCGAAGCGCAGCCGGGGCCGTTCAGCGGCGTCGCGGGCCACGTGGCGTTCTATCCGAACGTCGCGTTCCGCGGGAACACGGTGAACACCGCCGCCGAGCTGGTGTCCGGCTCGTACTTTCCGGTGCTCGGCGTCAAGCCCGCGCTCGGCCGGGTGCTCGGCGTCGAGGATGACAAGACGATCGGTGCGCACCCGATCGTCGTCCTCAGCCACCGATACTGGACGAACCAGCTCGGCGGCGACCCGTCGGTGGTCGGGCAGATCATCACGGTCAATGGGAAGCAGCTGACGATCATCGGCGTGTCGGCGCCAGGCTTCGAGGGAACGACGCTCGGCATGAAGCCCGATCTGTTCGTGCCTCTCGCGATGCGCGCCGCGATGGGCATGGGGTCGAACGCGTTCGAGGACCGCCGCCAATACTGGATCTATCTCTTCGCGCGGCTCAAACCCAGCGTGACGATGGCGCAGGCGAGCACGCAGGAGAACGTGCTCTATCATCGAATCATCAACGACGTCGAGGTGCCGCTCCAGAAAGCGGTGAGCGAGAACGTCCTCGCGCGGTTCAAGGTCAAGCGGCTCGAGCTCAGCGATGGTCGTCGCGGGTTGAGCAATCTTCACCAGCAGACGCAAATGCCGCTCGTGCTGCTCTTCGGGATCACCCTGTTCGTGCTGACCATCGCCTGCGCCAACGTCGCGAACCTGTTGCTGGCGCGTGCGGCCAATCGCTCGCTGGAGATGGCGGTTCGATTGTCCCTCGGCGCGACACGCCGGCAGCTGCTGGCCCAGCTCCTCACCGAGTCGGTGCTGCTGGCCGCGCTCGGCGGACTGGCGGGACTCGGCGTGGCGTGGGCGACGCTGCGCGCGATCGTCGCGCTGCTGCCGGCCGATGTGTCGTCGACGCTCTCATTTTCGTTGAGCGGGGCGGCGCTGGCTTTCGCTGGAATGCTGTCGGTGGCGACAGGCCTCCTGTTCGGACTCTTTCCCGCGCTGCACAGCACGCGCCCGGATCTCGTCTCGGCGCTGCGCGACGGATCGGGCAAGACCTCGGCGACGCGCGGTGCGGCGCGCTTCCGCACGTCGCTGGTGACGGCGCAGATCGCGCTGTCGATGGCGCTCCTCGTCTCGGCGGGGCTGTTCATCAAGAGCCTGGACAAGGTGAGTCGCGTGAGTCTGGGTCTCGACGTCGATTCGCTCGTGACGTTCCGTGTGCCGCCGGCGCTCAACGGCTACTCGGGCCCGCGATCGCAGCAGATCTTCGCGCAGATCGAGCGCGAGGTCGGCGCGATTCCGGGGGTGCACGGCGTGGCCGCGGCGCGAGTGCCGGTCCTGGCCGGGAGCAACTGGGACAACGATGTGAACGTGCAAGGCTTCCCGACCACACTCGATACCGACGTGGACGCGTACTACAACGCCGTGGGCCCGAGCTTCTTCGGAATCATGGGCATCCCGCTCGTGACCGGCCGCGAGTTCACGCAGTCGGACGTGCTCGGCGCGCCGCGCGTCGTCATCGTCAACGAGGCGTTCGTCAAGAAGTTCAAGCTCGGGCAGAGCGCCGTGGGCAAGCTGATGGGCCAGAGCCGCGACAGTCTTACCCACGTCATCATCGGCGTGGTGAAGGACGCGAAGTACAGCGGTGTGAAGCAGGAAGACCGGCCGATCTTCTACATGCCGTACAAGCAGGATACCACGGTCGGTTCACTGACCTTCTACGTGCGCAGCAGCGTGCCGCCCAAGACACTGATGCCAGAGATCCGATCGACCATTGCGCGCATCGATCGCGACCTTCCGCTCACGGCGTTCAAGACGATGCCGCAGCAGATCCGCGAGACCGTGTACCTCGACCGCATGATCACCACGCTGTCGGCGGCGTTCGCGGCGCTGGCCACGCTCCTGGCGGCGATCGGTCTGTACGGCGTGCTTGCCTATTCGGTGGTGCAGCGCACCAAGGAGATCGGTGTGCGGATGGCGCTCGGCGCTGATTCGTCGAGCATTGTATCCATGGTGCTGCGGCACGTCGCGCTGATGACGGTCGTGGGCGCCACGATCGGCGCGGTGGGCGCCTATGCGATCGGAAAGGGCGCGCAGTCGTTGCTGTTCGGGATCACCGCGCGCGATCCGCTGGTGATGGTGTCGGCGGCCGTGGTGCTGGCGCTCGTGGCGCTGGCGGCCGGATCGATTCCCGCGCGACGCGCATCGCGGGTGGATCCGGTGCAGGCGCTACGGTACGAGTGAGCGAACCGACCGTCGCAGTCTAAACCCGCCGGGCCGTACCGTGTGCGTGCGCCGCGCATCCGAGCTCGAGCGGATCCGCGGCCGACGTTAGCATACCTTAACGTCGCGACCGCTCGTTGGCCCAAAGTCTCGCCTGCCTCTTGCATTTGTGAGCCCCATGCCTGGCTCAGACGAGCCCGTCTCGCACCTGAATGCCCGGGGGTGCGCGATGACTGGTGGAACGGGTAAACAGACGAGAAACGACACCATGCGAATTCATTACGCGCTTGCGATCGTCGGATTGAGCGCGCTGCTTGCCGCGCCGGTCCACGCGCAATCGACCGTCAAGAAGGCCGCCGACGAAGCGCATCACGTACTCAAGCAGACCGGCAAGGCGGTGAAGCAGACGGCGAAGGACGCCGGCAGCGCGACGCATCACGAGCTCAAGAAGGCGGGGAATGCGACCAAGGACGAGGCGGGCGAGGTCACCGGGATTCACAAAACCGGCGGTGACGTGGGCAAGGCGGCGAAGGCCGTGAGCCACACCAGCAAGAAGGCCGGTGCCAAGGCCAAACATACCGTGAAGCACGCGGCCAGCGTGACCCACGATTCACTGACGAAAGCGGGCAAGGACGCCAAGGCGGCCGTCAAAAAACCGTAATCAGCTGGCGAAGCGTCCGGCGGTGGAGGAGGCGCCGGCGTCGGATCACGGCTTGGCCGTGTGATCGACGAATGCCGGCAGCGCCTCCGCCGCGGGTGGCGGCGCGGCTCCGGGCGCCTCGAGCTTGCTCGCCTCTCGCACGGGTGGCAGGCCGGCGCCGGCCGGCGTCACGGCCGCGATGGAATCGTCGGCCCGCTGCATGAACGGCTTGAGCAGATCGATCGGAATGGGGAAGATGGTCGTCGAATTGTTTTCGGCGGCGATCTCGGTGAGCGTTTGTAGATAGCGAAGCTGCAGCGACGCCGGCTGGCTCTGGAGCATCCGCGCGGCCTGGGCCAGTGTCTCCGACGCCTGCAGCTCGCCCTGGGCGCTGATCACCTTGGCCCGTCGCTCGCGCTCCGCCTCCGCCTGCCGCGCGATCGCACGCCGCATGCTGTCGGGCAGAAGCACGTCCTTGATCTCCACGGCGGAAACCTCGAGACCCCAGAAATCCGTCCGCTCGTCGATGATCCGCTTCAGAATGTCGTTCACCTTGCGCCGATCGGCGAGCAGCTCGTCCAGCTCGACCTGCCCAAGGACCGACAGCAGCGTCGTTTGCGCGAGCTGCGTCGTGGCGTACAGGTAGTCCTGCACTTCGATCACGGCGAGCGACGGATCCATGACGCGAAAGTAGAGAACCGCGTTGACCTTGACCGAGATGTTGTCGCGCGTGATGACGTCCTGCGGCGGGATGTCGAGCACGAACACCCGCATCGACACGCGCTTCATGCGGGCGAGGATCGACGGCACGAAGGTCAGGCCTGGACCGCGCGTTCCGGTGTAGCGGCCGAGGAAGAACACCACCCCGCGCTCGTACTGCGTAAGGACGCGGATGCTCGACAACACGTAGGCGGCGACGATCCCGCCGGCGACGAGGAGAAATTGCATGGTGGGTTCCGGGTGGGCGCGGCCCTGTCCGCGGACTGGACGCGTCCGGCCGACGCGCCTTAGTGAGTATATGCCCGGGGCGACGCGCGGAGCAAGGCGACTGCCCGGCCGTCGCGCCGTCGAGGGCATTCGCGATGCTCGGCGAGCGGCGCCATCTTCCGAGGCGTCAATCAACACTCATTCCGAACTCACTCCGAATGCTCTCGTTCCATTCCAGTGGCACCACGCACGCTCGCGTCATCGTCGCCCTCTTCGTTGGCGCGACGATATCAGCCGCAGGCCGGTCGTTTGCTCAGACCACCCGCTTTCCGAACAACGAAGATCTCCGCCACACTCGCGGCCTCGACGATCCGCAGCTCTCGCCCGACGGCCGACTCGTGCTGGCCACGGTGGTCGAGCCGACCGTCGACGGCGCGCAGCGTCACCTCTGGATCGTTGATGTCGCCGGCGGGACGAGCCGGCAGCTCACGTTCTCGCCGACGAAAACGAACCGCGGCGAGTCGCGAGGGCGCTGGTCGGCGGACGGCAAGTTCGTGTTCTTCACGGCACACCGGGGCGACGCGACGCAGCTCTTCAAGCTCCCGATCGACGGCGGTGAGGCGAAGCCGTTCGATCTCGAGATCGTTCCGCCGGTCGATGCATCGCGCGAGCCCGGCGCGGTCGATGGCTCGCGCGACACGACCGCCTCGAAACCGGTCGCCATCGACGTGGCGAGCTATTCGCTCTCGCCCAACGACGCGTATGCCGCAATCATCGCACGCGATCCCGTCACGCCCGGCGAGAAGAAGCAGCAGACCGACAAGGCGGACGCCGAGTGGGTCGATCATGATCTGCACGGCGAGCGCCTCTACCTGCTCGACCTCCGCACGGGCGGCCTCGTGACCACGACCGTGCCGCCGAACGTGGGAGAAGCGGTGTGGTCGCACGCGTCGGATCGGCTCGTCGCGATCAGCGGCCCGATGAACAACGCCAGCGATCTCGGGCCCGCCGACACCGCGTGGATCGTGAAGGTGACCGAACCGACGCGCCCAATGCGATTGACCGAGGCGCCGCCGACCATCGAGAGGGTGGTGTGGTCGGCCGACGATTCGCGACTCTTCTTCACCGCGCAGGCCGAGGCCGACGCGCCGCCGGGCTACTCGGACTTGTACGTGCTGCCGCTCGCCGGCGGGCCGATGAGGAATCTCTCGAAGAGCTTTCGCGGGTCGATCGGCCCGGCGGCGTTCGACGTAGGAGCATCGGTGATCGCGGCGGCCACGCGTGGGACCGAGGCGGGCTACATGCGCGTCGATCCTGTGACCGGCGCGCTCACACCGCTCGAGCTCGGCGCCGGCACGGTGACGCAGCTCGCCACGAACGCGCGTCGGACCGGCTGGGTGTACTCACGCACCTCGAGCGACGGGCCGGCGGCAATCTACTACACGCCGTCGCTCGGCAAGGCAGCGACGAGGCTGTCGTTGCCGGCGTCGGCGGGCGACTGGCGCGCCGTCAAGGCGCGAGTGGTCCACTGGAAGAGCGACGGCCTCACGATCGAAGGGCTGCTCTACTTGCCGCCCGACGCAGCGTCGCGGCGTGTGCCGCTGGTGGTCAACGTGCACGGTGGTCCCGCGGGCGGTTGGCGCAACAGCTATCAGCCGCTCACGCAGCTTTTCGCCGGGTTGGGGTGGGCGGTGCTCGAGCCCAATCCACGCGGCAGCACGGGCTACGGCACGTCGTTCGTCGCGGCCAACAAGAACGACCTCGGCGGCGGTGACTATCGCGACATCATGGCGGGCGTGAATGCCGTCATCGCGAGCGATTCGATCGATGCATCGACGCTGGCGCTCATCGGCTACAGCTATGGCGGCGAGATGGCCGGCTTCGTCGAAGGCAAGACCGACCGGTTCAAGGCGATCGTGTCGGGCGCGCCGGTGATCGATCAATTCAGCGAGTATGGCACGGAGAACGGCTCGTGGTACGACCGCTGGTATTTCGGCAAGCCGTGGGAGCGCATGAGCGATGCGTGGCGCCAGAGCCCGCTCGCGGGCGCGGCGCACGCCAAGACACCGTTCCTGCTACTCCAGGGCCAGGTCGACGCCACCGATCCACTCGGCCAATCGCTGGAGATGTACCGGGCGCTCCGCCAGGAAGGAGTTCCCGTGCAGCTCGTGACGTACCCGCGCGAGAATCACGGGCCACTCTCGGCGGGCATCAACGGCAGCCCGAGCCCGGAGCCGTGGCACGGCTTCGACGCGCGGCAGCGAATCGTTCGGTTCATCTCGGAGGCGTTCGGCTCGAAGTGATGCCGCGTCCGAACGGCAACGCCAAGCGGCAGTGCCGAGCGGCAGTGCCGAGCGGCAGTGCCGAGCTGATTCGCCCGGGCGCGGCGCTTACTCGTGATGATGCCCGAGCAGCATATCGATGAATCGCTCGATGCGCTGCCTGCCCGCCGGCGTCGGTGAGCTCGACAAATAGGCGGCGTAGATCGAATCCCATTGCGCCGCGGCTTTCGTTGCGGCGCGATCCCAGCGTGCGGCGTCCCTGGCCCGCTCGGCGGCGCGGAACTCCGGAATCAGCGCGCGGATCGTGTCGCGCCGCGCGACGAGCACGGGCTTCACCATGGGCCGGTTTTCGAGATTTGGAAAGATCGACGTCGTGTCGATTGCCTCGGCGAGCGCCAGGCTCGCGCGCCGCACGCGCGAGTTGAACTCGGCGTCGCGCATTCGTGCGGAATCCGGCGCCTGCAAACCGGCGGCCCAGAACGGCAGGTTGGGGTTGGTGCCGGCGAACGGCCCGTCGGGCGACGGGACGAACCAGACATGGAGCATCACCAGCCGCTGACCGGGCGGCGCAAGATTGGGATGCTCGTGCCACATCGGTGCGCCGTCGAACAGCGCCGGCGGAGTGCTGTCACTCTCCGGCGTGAAGTACGCGTAAGCGGCGCCGACGAGCGAGTCCTTGCCGGCGATCCTGGAGAACATCAGGTTCGACGGCGACTTGCGATCGAGCTGCTTGTCCTTGGTCATCAGCGCGCGATCGATCCAGTGCACGCCCATGGTGGGAATCCAGCCGAACACGGGCCGGAAGCCCGACGATGCCGCGGCACCGGGCGCGCCGAGCGGCGTGATCGCGCGTGCAACGCTGTCGATTTGGCGCTGAGCGATCGGGGAGACGGCCGCCGCGTGCATGCCGGCCATGACCGGCATGCCCGCCATGTCGTGGTCGTGAGCCGGCGCGCCGATCGGATCGGCCGCCACGCCGGTCTTGGTGATCCTGACCGGCTGAATGAATCCGCGCTCGTCGAAGTGCAACTCGTCGATGCTCACGGCGCGGTGATTCGGATCGGTCTCGCCCAATGGCCGCCGGTGATACACGATGTACCATTTGCCCGACGCCGGCGACTGGAGCACCGAGTGGTGGCCCGCGCCGGTGGCGACCGACGAGTCCTGCTGCAGAATCTTCCCCACGCGCTCGAACGGCCCGAGCGGCGATGACCCGATGGCGTAGGCGACCGCGTAGTTCGGGCCGGTCCACCCGCCCTCCGACCACATGAAATAGTATTTCCCGTCCTTGATCAGCATGAACGCGCCTTCGACGTACCCCGCCGGCGTGATCTCCTTGAACGTGCTGCCGTCGGGGAAGGGGACGAGGCCGGTGAAGTCGGCGTTGAGCCTGGCGATGTTGCAATGGCGCCAACCGCCGTAGACGATGTAGTACGTCCCATCACGATCCTTGAATACCATCTGGTCGATCGGCTGCGCGCCGTTGTGGAACTTGTCGATCAGCGGATGGCCAAGGTAATCCGTGAATGGCCCGTCGGGCCG
>DATJIZ010000018.1:0-4866 GCA_035492735.1 Gemmatimonadaceae bacterium
GACAGATCACGACCGTGCCGGCGGTTGCCGCCGCGCGTGAAGGGCGCGTGTTATCGGTGATTGTTGCAATTCGGCGATGGTGGCTTGGTGTCGCGCCGCGGTTACCGTGGGCGCATGCAGGATTTCAAGAAATTGCGGGTGTGGGCGCAGGCGCATGCGTTCAGCTTGAACGTTCGTGGAGCAACACGCCGGTGCCCACGAGCGCTCGAATCGCTCAAGTCGCAACTGGTTCGGTCGGCAAGCTCGATTTCGGGCACCATCACGGAAGGTTGTGGCGCGGACTCGGCCAAAGAGTTTGCGCGGTTCCTGCAAATGGCCATCAAGTCTGCGTCGGAAACCGAATACCATTTGCTCGACGCTCGCGACAACGGCTTGATCACGCGGCAACGCTGGCGCGCTCTGAACGCCGACGTCTGCAGCATCCGCGCACAAGTCATCGTGCTGCGCCGGCGCGTCCTCGGCGCCAATCGCTAAGGCGTCCGCAGGCGCCCTTCACGCGCGGCGGCAACCGCCGGCACGGTCGTGATCTGTCCCGACCGCCGCGCCCACCGGTCACCGACGACCGGTTACCGGTCCGCCGAAAACCCAGATCCCGCCAGCCCGACCCCGGAGCCTACCCCGCGCCGACAGCCCGTCTCGCCCGCGCCAACTCTATTCCTGTAGTGCACGTCGCCAGCCACACGATCCCAGCCGCCACCCCGGCGCTCGCGTCGCTGAAGTAGTGCTGGCCTAGAAACAGCCGGCTGACCGTGATGCCCGCGATCATCACGATCGACAGCGCCACCACTATCGCCCGCAGCCACCGCCGCCGAATCCACGTGCCGATCAGGTACGCGAGCATTCCGTAGCCGAGCACCACGCCCAGGGCGTGACCGCTGGCGAGTCCGGTCCCCCAGTCGATCAACACCACGTCGGCGAACGGCAGCTCCGAGCGTCGCACCACGAAGCGCAGTGTTGCATCGAGCAGCGAGCCGCCAATGAACGCCGCGCACCATCCCACGAGCTCGAGCCACGAGCGTCGCGCCGCGTACACGACGGCGCCGGCAAAGAGCAGCACCGTCATCGCGCCGCGGCCGCCCAGGCTGCTGATCACGGCGAATAGTCGAAGTGCGGAAACGGCGGCCGACGCCTGCAGCCTCGCCGCCAGGATCACGTCGAAGCGGGTCAGGGGCGAGCTCTCGACCAGTCCCTCCGTGATCGACGCAAAGACGGCGATCAGTGCGAGGCTGACGAAGAATCCGGCCGCCAGATGCAGCGCGAGGTATTCACCGCGTGCGAAGCGCCGCGCCATCACGCGCCGCACGAGCGGATGGCGCACGCCCATCGCGCTGATGCGGTGCGACTCCGTCGCGCGGTTCCAGCTCTCGTCGATCGACGCCGCGACCTGTGTGCGGTTGCGCTCGAACCATCGCCAGAGCAGCACGACGCCGGCGACGACGGCGATCAGGATCGCCAGCAGCAGGCTCACGCGGCCGAGATAGTGCACGAGCCTCGGCAGATTGCGTCCGAAGAGGTAACCGAGGAGGCTGAACGTCGCGACCCAGACCGCGCCGCCGAGCGCGTTGTACGTCGCGAAGGTGCGCGCGGGCATCTCCGAGACGCCGGCGAAAATGCCGACGAAGCTCCGGAGAAAGGCGACGAAGCGGCCGAGCAGCACGGTTTTGCCGCCGTGCTGGGCGAAGAAGCGATGCGTCCGATCGAGGCGGGCGTCGTTCAACCGGAACCAGCGCCCGTACTTGGCGACGACGCGCGTCCCGCCCCGGAGTCCGATCCAGTAGCCGGCTTGGCCGCCCGCGATCGTGCCGATGCACCCGGCGATGATCACGCCAACGATCGACATCGTGCCGCGGCCGGCGATCGCCGCGGCCGTGACGAGCGCCGTCTCGCCCGGGATGGGAACCCCCATACCCTCGACGAGCAGAAACACGGCGACGAGCGCGTAGCCATAGTGGGCGACCCACTGGCTGACGACATCCAGCATCGGGACGGGAGAACGGGCGGGTAGACGGGATGGCTGACGGAACGCGAAAGCTCGACGGATCGCGCGCGCCCCACAAGCGGCGGGCTTCCATGTCGCGCGCTCCGGTACGAAGCTTAGACCACCTCTTCACGCCGATCGATGATCGACATCCTGAATCTCGACAGCCTCGAGGCGATCGCGCGCGAGCGCCTCGATCCCATGCTCTACGATTACATCGCCGGGGGCGCCGGCGACGAATGGACGCTCGCCGAGAGCCGCACCGCCTGGTCGCGCTACCAACTGCTGCCGCGCATGCTGCGGGGCGTGAGCGACCGATCGCTCGAGACGTCGGTCCTCGGACAGACCGTATCGCTCCCGGTGCTCGTGCCGCCGATGGGATTCCAGGGCCTCTGCCATGCCGAAGCCGAGCTGGCGACGGCGCGTGCCACGGCGGCGGAGGGGACGATCTTCTGCGCGAGCACGGTCTCGAACGAGAGCCTCGAGTCGATCGCCGAGGCGTGCGGCGGCCCGCGGTGGTTTCAACTGTACGTCTATCGCGACAAGGAGATCACGCGGGGGCTCGTCGACCGCGCCGTCGCGGCTGGCTACTCGGCGCTCTGTCTCACGGTGGACACACCGCTTGCCGGTGCGCGCGAGCGCGACCGGCGCAACTCGCTGCGCATGCCGGCGCATCTGGCGCTCGGCAACTTCCCCGCGGCGCACACGGCCGAGCACCACCACGGCCAGGGTGCGGGATCGGCGCTCGCGCAGTACATCGCCGCGCGCTGGGACGCGGGTCTCACCTGGGACGACGTGTCGTGGCTCCGCTCGGTGTCGCCGCTCCCGGTGGTGGTCAAGGGCGTGCTCGCCCCCGACGACGCCGTGCTGGCGATCGAGCACGGCGCGGCGGCGGTGATCGTCTCCAACCATGGCGGCCGCCAACTCGACACGGCCCCGGCCGGCGCGACGATGCTGCCGGCGGTCGCCGATGCGGTTGGCGGCCGCGCCGAGGTGCTCGTCGACGGCGGCATTCGGCGCGGGACCGACGTGCTCAAGGCGCTGGCCCTCGGGGCGCGTGCCGTGCTGGTGGGCCGTCCGGTGCTGTGGGGCCTCACGCTCGACGGGGCCGACGGCGTGCGGGCGGTGCTGCAGCACCTTCGCGTGGAGATCGACCTGGCGATGGCCCTGGCCGGCTGCCGGACCGTGTCCGACATCGGCCGCGAGCTCATTCTTCACTAAACCGTAATTGGGGTAATTGGGGCTAATTGGGGTCAGACACCATTTAGCGTACGCTAAATGGTGTCTGACCCCAATTAGAAAATGGTGTCTGACCCCAATTCGGGAACTCTCATGGCAGCCATCACCCTCGATCCGGCAACGACCGCGCTCGTCGTCATCGATCTGCAGAACGGCATCACGAGCGGCCAGACGTTCCCGCACTCACCGGCCGAGGTGATCGAGCGCGCCGTGCGGCTGGCTCGGCGCTTTCGTGAGCGGCGCGGCCTCGTCGTGCTGGTGCACGTCGATCCCGGTCCGGCGGGCGAGCTGTTCCCGCGGCCCATCACCGACGTCGAGCGTCCGCGTCTGCCCAGCGCGCCCGAGTGGTCGACGATCGTGGCGGCGCTCGGACCCGAGCACGGCGACGTGGTGGTGACCAAGCATCAGCCGAGCGCGTTTTTCGGCACGGACCTCGAGATCCAGCTCCGGAGACGCGGCATTCAAACGATCGTGCTCTGCGGCATCTCGACCAACGTCGGCGTCGAGGCCACGGCGCGCACCGGCTTCGAGCACGGATTCAACCTGGTCTTCGCCAGCGACGCGATGGCCGCGCGTGACGGCGAGCTGCACGCGGTGAGCGTGGGGAAGTTCTTTCCAACGATCGGGCGAGTGCGGACGACCGAGGAGCTCGTCGCTGGGCTCTCATGATAGATCCGCGACAGGTGCGAGCATAAAGCATCGAGACCGCGCGGCGTGCGACTGAGTCAACGCCGCCCTACGACGCCTTCGCGCGCCTCCGCTTTGCCTGCCGCTTGATCCACCCTCGCGCGATCGGCGGCCGTTCCGTCACCATCGCCGCATCCAGCCGATCCTGGTGCGCCGACAACAGATCGCTGCGCGAGATGATCCCCACCACTCGGCGCGGCGCCTGGCGCGTGACCACGGGCAGACGGCCCACCCGCTCGCGCACCATGTGATCGGCCGCCTCGCGAAGCGTGTTCTCCTCGAACACCACCGCCGGCGGTCGGGTGAGCCGGTCGCGGACTCGCGCGCGCTCGTCGAGATTGGGATCGAGCAGGTCGCGTCGCGTCAGCACGCCGAGCAGCGTTCCGTCGCCGGCGACGATGGGGAAACCCTGGTGCGTCGTCTCGGGCGCGCGCGTCAGGAACCAGGCGCGCACTTCGCCAACCGACTTGTCGGCGGCGATCGTCGCCACGTCGCGTGACGCGACATCCTTCACCAGCACGCGGTCGAGGAAATCAGCCGTGTACTCGGTCCGCACCTGCGTGCCGCGGCGCACCAGCTTCTCCGTCATGATCGAGCTGCGCTGCAGCAGCAGCGCGACGAGGTACGCCGCGCTGCACCCGGCGAGGAGTGGGAGGAGTCCCATCGGCTGACGCGTCGTCTCGAACGCGAACACGACGGACGCGAGGAGGGCGTGCGACGCGCCGGCGAAGATCGCCGCCATCCCGACCAGCGCCGCCACGTGCGGGTCGACGCCCAGGCCAGGCGCGATCCCGGCCACCAGGCCGCCGAGCATCGCGCCTAGTCCGCCCCCGACCGTGAACAACGGCGCCAGCGTTCCACCCGACGTGCCGCTGCCCAGGTACACCGACCACGACACGAACTTGAGGACGACGAGCATCAGGAGCGCGCTGCCAACCAGATCGCCGCTCAGGATATGATCG
>DATJIZ010000019.1:0-16492 GCA_035492735.1 Gemmatimonadaceae bacterium
ACTCGTACCGCAACGCCTCTACCGGATCCAGCCGCGCCGCCCGCACCGCCGGGACCATGCCGAACAGCACGCCCGTTATCGCGCTCGCCGCGAGCGCCGAGATGATCGACGAGAGTGGCGTCGATGCCGGGATCGACGGCCAAGCCGTGCGCACGAGCACCGTCGTCAGAAAACCGAGCGCGAGACCAACGGCCGCTCCGCAGCCCGTGAGCGTCACCGCCTCGACGAGGAACTGCCAGAGGATCGTCCCACGCGTCGCGCCGAGTGCCTTGCGCACGCCGATCTCCCGTGTGCGCTCGGTGACCGAAATCATCATGATCGCGATCACGCCGATGCCGCCGACGAGCAGCCCGACCGACGAGAGCGCGATCCCCACGATGAAAAACGTCCCGAACAAGCTGTTGTAGATATCCATCAGCTTGTCCTGAGTGACGACGGCGAAGTTGGTGCGATCGCGCGGCCGAAGACCGCGATGCCCGCGCAGGTACGCAGTCACGTCATCGACGGCCTCGTCGGCGGTCACGCCGGAGCGCGGCTTCACGATGAGATTGTTGCCGGGCACCCAGATCTGCATGTGCCGGCGCCCCGTCTCGAGCGGGATGATCGCTTTGGGCGAGTCGCCGCCGCCCGCCGACGTCGGCGTGCCCATCGGGCTCGCCGTGTAGTGGTACAGGCCGATCACCGTGAACGGTCGGCCATTGACGCTGATCGCTTTGTCGATCGGATCCGAGTCGCCGAACAACGTCTGCGACAACTTGTCGTTGATGATCACGACGCTCGCCGCCGTCACATTCTCGGCGTTCGTAAAGCTGCGGCCGGGGTAGATGTCACCACCGTCCACGTCCGTCCAATTGGGCGTGTAGAACTCGATTCCCGCGTTGAGCGCGCGATCGTGATACTTGAACTGCGCTCCGCCGGCGACGTGCTGCGTCACGGCGTAAATGTTCGGCAGCCCCGCGATGCCGAGTGCCTCGTCGTTGGTGATCGGCGGGTTGCGGCGGTCGGGGCACGAGTCGGGGTCCGAGGGGTCGCAACTCTGAAAACCGTTGATCGGCCGGCGATACACGAAGAAGGAGGTTGGACCGGCGGCGGCGACATCGCGCGCGAACGACTCGTTCACGCCGCGCACCACCGACGACAGCGCCACCACGACGAACACGCCGACGGCGACGCCCATGATCGTGAGGGCGGCGCGCCCTTTGTTGGCGCGGATCGAGTCCAGCGCGATCCCGACGCCTTCGGTGGCGTTGAGCAACGTCGCGAACGGCCTCACGTCTCCTGCCTCAGCGCCTCGATGGGGTCGAGCCGCGACGCGCGACGCGCGGGATACACGCCCGAAACGATCCCGACGACCGTTCCCAGCAGTGTGGCCACGACGATCGACCAGGGCGCGACCGCGGCCGGCAAGGGCGTCTTCCAGGCGACGATCTTTGCCGCTGCGATGCCGAGCGCGATTCCGATGATCGCGCCGATCGTGCTGAGCGTCGCCGCCTCGACCAGAAACTGGCTCAGGATGTCGCGGCGGCGCGCGCCGAGCGATTTGCGAATCCCGATCTCGTGCGTGCGCTCGCTCACCGAGACGAGCATGATGTTCATGATCACCATGCCGCCCACCACGAGACTGAGTGCCGGCAGCGCGGCGCCGATGATCGTCATCGTACGCTTGACCTTCTCGAAGAACGCGAGCGCCGAGGCCGACGTCTCCATCACGAAATTGTCAGGCACGCTGGGGTGCAGATGCCGGTGGGCTCGCAGCGCCTCGCGCACGCTCTCCATCACATCGTTCATCATCATCGAGCTCGATGATTGCACGAGCAGCCCGCTCACGTCGCCGCGCGGATTGGTGAGTCGGTGCAGCGGGGAATTGAACGGCCCCACGGCCAGCCGATCGAGTGACTGGCCGAACAGCGTTCCCTGATGCTCGATCACCCCGATCACCTGGTACGGTATCCCGCCGATGCGCAGCTCACGGCCGACCGGATTCAGGTTGGGGAAGAAGTACTTCGCGACCTCGTCTCCGATCACGAGCACCGGCGCGCCGAGCTCGTACTCCTGCGGCGCGATCGTGCGGCCCGACGCGAGGTCGTACTTCTTGATCGTGAAGTACTCGCCGTCGACGGCGTGCGCCTCGACGGTACGCGGGCGCGCATAGGGCGACGACGCCATCGGGCCGCCCTGACTTTCGATCGCCCAGCGCGCGGCGGGCGGAAGCACCGATCGCACGAACGCCACGTCGGCGGCGTAAATGCGGGGCCGGCGCTGCCACTCGAGCCATTCTTCGCGCGTGGTGTTGTTCCCGAACCACGGATACCGCCGGAGCGTGAACGTGTTGGCCCCGAGCAGCCGACCGGCGAAGTCATCCTCCATGTACCGACCCATGCCCTCGACGATCGACACCACGGCGATCAGAAACATCACGCCGATCATCACACCGAGCAGCGTGAAAAAGCTCTTGAGCTTCTGCACGCGGAGCTGGGCGAGAGCGAGTCGGATGGCGTCGAGGATCGGCATGTGGTCGACGGGCGGTTGCTTGGGCGACGGGCGACGGGCGACGGGCGACGGGCGACGGGCAAACTGCGAACCGCGAACGGCCAACTGCCAACTGCCAACTGCCAACTGCCAACTGCGAACCGCGAACCGCGAACCGCGAACTGAAAACGCCTGGCGCGCGATCGACTAGCTGACGAGCGATGAGCGTAGCTCCCGGGCTAGCGGTTCCTGCGCCGTTTGCGGAACTCGCGGCGCGTACGGGCCACCTCGAGAGCGGGGCTAATCGCTCACGGCTGGCACTCTATGCCGTTATCGTTCGCCCGCCGCCCGCCGCCCGCCGCCCGCCGCCCGCTCTACTCGTACCGCAACGCGTCCACCGGATCCAGCCGTGCCGCACGCATCGCCGGCAGCATGCCGAACAGAACGCCCGTCACCGCGCTCGCGCCGAGTGCGGCAGCGATGGCGAGTGGGGGAATCGATGCCTTGATCGGCGTCGCGTTTCGAATGATCACCGCCACAGCGCCGCCGAAGAGCAATCCGATCACCGCGCCGATGGCGGTCAGCGTCACGGCCTCGACCAGGAACTGCCACAAGATTGTCTTGCGCGTCGCACCGAGTGCCTTGCGGACTCCGATCTCCCGTGTGCGCTCGGTGACCGAGATCATCATGATCGCGATCACGCCCACGCCGCCGACGAGCAGACCGATCGCCGACAGCACGATCATCACCAGGAAGAACATCCCGAAAATCTTGTTGTAGGTCTCGAACAGCTTGTCCTGGGTGATGATCGCGAAGTTGTTGTCCGTGCCGGGCCGGAGCCCGCGCCGCGCTCGCATGGTCGCGATCACGTCGTCCTGTGCGTCGTCGCGCGTCACCTCCTCACGCGGCACGACGGCGATCCCCATGCCGCCCATGCCACCCTGGAGCGAGCGATACGCCGTCTCGAACGGGACGATCGCCCGCGGCCGGTTACCGCCGGCCAGGAAGCTCGCCTCGTAGTGATAGATCCCGATCACCGTGAACGGCACGCCGCTGATCGTGACCACCTTGTCCAGCGGGTCCGAGTCGCCGAACAAGCGCTTGGCCATCTCGTCGTTCACGATCACGACCTTCTCGCCGTTGTTCTCTTCGGACTCGGTGAAGCTGCGCCCGGGGTACAGGTCGCCGGCGTTGTCGACGGTCGTCCAGTTCGCGGTCTCGCCGATTACGGTCGTGCTGCTCAGCACGCGGTCCTTGTACCGGACTTCCTTGTTCATCCCGAGTTGCGCGGCGGCGGCGCGAATCGACGGTAGCGCGCCGATCGCCTTGGCGTCGGCGTACGAGAGCCGCGGATTGTGCCGCCACTTGCACGTGTCGTCGGTGCCGTCGCACGCCTCGAACGTGATCGGGAAGCGGCTCAGGAAAAACGTCTTCGGCCCCGCCTTCTCGAAGTCGCGCGCCACACTGGCGTTGATGCCGTGAATCGCCGCCGAGATCACGACGACCACGAACACGCCAACGGCGACGCCGAGGATCGTCAGCGCGGCGCGCACCTTGTTCGATCGCAGCGATTCGAGCGCGATGGCCACGCCCTCGAACATCGTCAGGAGCCGAACGCCGGTGCCCGCCATCAGGTCTCCTGCCGCATGGCGGCGATCGGATCGAGCATCGCGGCGCGACTCGCCGGGTAGACGCCGGCCACCAG
This sequence comes from Gemmatimonadaceae bacterium, assembly GCA_035492735.1. GTDB lineage: Bacteria > Gemmatimonadota > Gemmatimonadetes > Gemmatimonadales > Gemmatimonadaceae > JAQBQB01. The sequence continues at coordinate 4,175 of DATJIZ010000019.1, forward strand.
TCCTACCCCCGCGCCCACGCCGACGCCGACGAAGATCGACCACACTTCCACCGCGGCGGGCAGCGGCGACAGCGCCGCGATCGCTTTCGCGAAGCCGATCCCGAGCAGGATGCCGAGCGCGGCGCCGAACGTCGCCAGCGTCGCCGACTCGACGAGGAACTGGTTCAGGATGTCGCGCCGCCGTGCGCCGAGCGACTTGCGAATGCCGATCTCGCGCGTCCGCTCCGACACCGCGACCAGCATGATGTTCATGATCACGATCGCGCCCACCACCAGCCCGACGGTCGGCAGCGCGATGCCGGCGATGACGAGATAGCTCTTGAGCTTGTTCCAGAACTCGAGCGCCGAGTCGGCCGTCTCGAGCGCGAAATTGTCCGGCTGCGCCGGATGCAGATGATGCCGCCCGCGCATCACGGCGCGCGCGTCCTCCATCGCCTCGCGCATGCCGTCTTCCGTCGGCGACTGGATGATCATCTGGTCGATCACGCCGTGCGGGTTCACCCAGCGGTTGAGCGGCGATTTTTCAGGGGCGATGAGAAACTTGTCGAGCGAGATGCCGAACGCGCTGCCTTGCTTGTCGGCGACGCCGATGACGGTGTAGGGAATGCTCTGAATGCGCAGCTGGCGCCCGATCGGATCGAGACTCGGAAAGAAGTGGTCGGCCACGTCCTGACCGATCACGACCACCGGCGCACCCAGTGAGTACTCCTGTGGCGCGATCAGCCGGCCTTTCGAGGCGCCCATCTTCTTGATCGTGAACCAGTCGTTCGACACGGTCGAGCACTGCACCGGACGCGGCGAGGCGTAGACGGATTCCACGTTGAGCGTGCTGCCGCTCTCGGTGGCCCACAAGACGTCCGGCGCGAGCGACGCCGCCACGGCGGGCACATCGGAGTCGTAGATGCTCGGACGGCGGCGCCATTCGCGCCGCTCGGCCTCCGTCACGTCGCCCATCTGGATGTCGGGCGTGCGCCGCAGGTTGAACGCGTTCACGGCGATCAGCTTTCCGATCAGGTCGTCCTGCATGTACCGGCTCATGCCGCCCACGATCGAGACGACGGCGATGAGGAACGTCACGCCGATCGTCACACCGATCACCGTGAAGAAGCTCTTGAGCTTCTGCACGCGGATCGTTTCGAAGGCGAGGCGAACGGCTTGCAAAAAGTGCATGGCGGGTAGGCGAACGGGGGCCGGAGCGGAGCACAGCGCTCTCGACTCCGGTCCCCCGTCTCTACGATGGAATGGCCGGCGAAGTTACAGCGCGAGCCGGGACGTGAATGTCTCGCGGCGCTCGTCGGTCGAGATGAGGCCGTCGCGAAGCACCACGACGCGCCGCGCGTGGGCCGCGATGTCCGGCTCGTGCGTCACCATCACGACCGTCTGCCCCGTGTTCGCCAGGTTCTCGAAGACGCGCATGATCTCTTCGGAGGTCTGCGAGTCGAGGTTGCCGGTCGGCTCGTCGGCGAGCAGGATCGACGGGTTGTTGACGAGCGCCCGTGCAATCGCCACGCGCTGCCGCTGGCCGCCCGAGAGCTCATTGGGCCGGTGGTCCATGCGATCCTTGAGCTGCACCTTCTCGAGCGCTTCCATCGCGCGGCGCCGCCGCTCGTCGGCGCTGACGCCGGCGTACACCAGCGGTAGTTCGACGTTGTGCAGCGCGGTCGCCCGTGGCAGCAGGTTGAACGTCTGGAAGACGAACCCGATCTCCTTGTTGCGCACTCGGGCGAGCGCGTCGTCGCTCATCGTCGACACGAGCTGGCCGTTGAGCCAGTACTCGCCGCCGTTCGGTGTATCAAGGCAGCCGATGATGTTCATCAGGGTCGACTTGCCGGAGCCTGACGGGCCCATGATCGCCACGTACTCATTGCGGCCAATCGCCAGATCGATCCCGCGAAGCGCCCGCACGATCTCGCCGCCCATGTCGTACTCGCGCTTGATGCCGCGCGTCACGATGATCCATTTGGGATCGGGAGGCGCGCCAGCCTGTCCGACCACGATCTGCCGCTCGGCGGTCTCGCCGAGCGGCGCTTCTACCGTGTGTTGACTCACGTCTTGGTCCCCGGGGTCGGCTTCTTCGCGTCGGCCTTGGCTTCGCGCACCAGCGCGCCGTCCTTGAGCTCGCGAATCGCCTGGTAGGTTCCGGCAACGATCTTCTCGCCGTCGTTGAGACCGCTGATGATCTCGAAGTGTTTCTCACCAGCGATCCCTACTTTTACGGGCCGGAAGGTCACTTTGTTGTCGGTTCCCACCACGAAGACCCCTTCCACGTCCTTCTTGCCGATATCCTTGGCGGGCTTGGGCCGGCCGAGTCCGACCGCCGTGTCGCCCTGCTGCAGCGTCTGATTCTCCCTGACCGTCAGCGCGATGATCGGCACCGACAGCACGCCGCTCCGCTTGTCGGTGATGATCTTGGCGGTGGCCGAGAAATCGGGACGGGTGTCGGACGGCGCGTTCAGCAGCTGCACCGTGACCTCGTAGTCGACGGCCTGGTCGGTCGACGACGTCGTAGTCGTCGACTTGACGGAGCTGTTCGAGATCTTCGTGACGCGGCCGACGAACGTCGTGTCGGGGAACGCGTCGATCTGCACCTGCGCCGAATCGCCGACCTTGATGCGCGCGACGTCGGTCTCGTCGACCTTCACGCGCGTCTCGAGCACCGACATGTCGCTTATCGTGAGCAGTGTGGCGGCGTCCTTGTTGAACGTGCCCGGCACGGCGGTCTCACCCTGCTCGACCGCCAGCCGCGTCACGCGACCCGGCATCGGTGCGTAGATCGTGGTCTTCTCGAGCGCGCTCTTGGCGTCGCTCAGCGAGGCCTCGGCCTGGTCGACGGCGTGCTTGGCCGCTTCGACGAGTGCGCTGTTCACGTCGACCGCGGTGTGCAGCTGCTCGACCTGCTCTTCGGAGATCAGCTGCGGGTTCTGCTTCTTGATCTGCGCCGAGCGATCGTAGCTCTTCTTTGCCTGGTCGAGATTGGCCACGGCTTGCGCGAGCTGAGCCCGCGTGGAGGCCACGGCCGCCGCCGCGCGATCGACGTTCGCCTTTGGCTGCGACTGGTCGATCTGCAGCAGGAACTGCCCAGCCGAGACCATCTGGCCTTCCTTCACGGAAAGCTTGGTGATCTTGCCGCTCACGTCGGATGCCACGTCGACTTTGGTCTGCGGGCGCACCTGGCCGCTCGCCGTGACCGAGGCGACGAGGTCACGCTTCTGGACCTTCTCCATGCGGACTTCCACCGCCTTGTTGCCGCGTCGCGCCGCGCTCATACCGAGCACGGACGCGATGCCCGCCACTGCGATGATCCCGATGGCCCACTTTGCGCGCTTGCCCATGATTGCTCAGCCTCAGCGGAGGGGACGGCCGACCGCGTTCTCGAGCGCGGCGAACGCCTTATGATAATTGTAAACGGCATCGACGCGGTCGCTCTGTGCCTTCTCGAAGGTGCCGCGTGCCGTGGTCACGTCGAGGAATGTCTTCGCCCCGACCTTGTAGCTCTCTTCCGCGAACGCCAGCTCTTCCGCGGCCTTCTGTGCGACCTGCGCTTGCAGCTCGACCGTCTTCGCGGCCGTCACGAGATTCAGGTACGCCTGCGTCACATCGGTCGTGAGCTGCAGGTTGCGCGACCGCAGATCGTACGCGGCGTTGTCGCGCGCGATCTTCGCCTGCTCGATCTGCGCTTCTCGCTGGTAGCCGTTGAAGATCGGCAGCGACAACGATGCGCTGATGCCCACCGGATTCCGGTTGAACTTGAACGGGAACTGATTGTTCGATGAACGAATCGCCGCAATCTGGTCCGAGCTGAGACTGCCGGTACCGCATCGGCTCTGCGGAAGGGGTGCCAACCCGACGCGGGTGCGAATCGAATCCTGCGACACGCAGGAGTTGAATTGCGACACGGCGGCCGACTGCTGCTGCGCGACGAGCAGATCCGGATTCACGTACTCGAACGAGTTGCCTCCCCAGCCGGTGCCGATCGACAACGTCGGCAGATACAACGTTCGCGCGGAGTGGACGTTCAGGTCGGCGGCGTACTCGCGCGACTTCTTCGCGGCGACGTCAGGGTTGACACGCCGCGCCAGTCCGAGCAGGGAATCGAGCGTGAACGTCGGCTGCGCAACGCTGAACTGCGTGCTCAGCACGGCGCCGGTGTCCGCCGGCACGCCCATCAACTGGAACAGCTTGAGCTTCTCCACTCGCGCCGTATTGTGGGCGGTGAGCGCGTTGACCTGCGCCTGTCCGACGGCCACTTCGGCCGTGCGCACGTCGAGGATCGTGCCGGCGCCGACCTCCATCTTGGCGTTGGCCAGGTCGAGCTGTCCCTGGGCCGTCTGGACCAGGGTGTCCTGCAACGACGCCTGCGCCTGAGCCTGCAGGGTGGCGATGTACTGCGTCGTCACTTGCGCGCGAAGCGCCTCGGCTTGACTGGTCACGTCCGCTTCAGCTGCCAGCTTGGTGGCGTGGGCGGAGCGGGGCGCGAAGGCGATCGACGGACTGATGTTGTAGTTGAGCCCCAGGCTGTACGACGACTGCCGAGAATCGGCAGAGCCACTGCTCAGCGCCGCACCCTGGAAGAATTGGGTGCCGCCCTGCTGGTAGCGTGTCGTGAAATTGACGTTGGAGCTCGGAAGCAGCGCGGCCAGTGTCTGGCGCACGGTCGTCTCGGCGGTTCGTACTCCATTCTGGATCTGGAGGAACACCGGGTTGTTCTGGTGCGCGGTGGCGATGGCTTCCTCGAGCGTCAATGGCGCACCGCCCCCCTGTGCTGTGCCGGGTGTCTGCTGGGCAAGCGCAACCTGCGCGGGGATCACCAGTGCCGCGATGAAGCTCAACGGACGCATGTGGGCAGTTCCTGTGGATGGGGTCTCGTGGGGGCGTACGGGAGGCCGGCGAACCGGGTTTCACCCTCTTTCGCGAAGCTGCGGCTCGAGCGCCGGCGGCCTCGAGCCGTGGGTCGAACTGTTCCCGCTGCTGACTCTGCGGGGCGAACTAGCCCGGGAGGTCCTCGCGCGTGGCTTTCAGGCCCGACGACGCCTCGACCCGAAGCAGCCGGCCCGCCGAGTCCACCCAGAAATCGCGGCGAAGCGCACCACCCTCCATCGAGTAGTGGGTCGCCGTGACCGTGCGGCCGCCGACCTGGATCGGCTCGAAGCCGCGGGCAGTCACTGTATACGACACCGGACGCGGGCTACGCAGATCGATCACCTGCGCGCTCACGTTCGCTGCTTTGGTGAGGCCCACGAAGTACGTCTCGTGCAGAAGATCGTCGTCCAGAATCACGCTCCGAGTGCCGGCGAGCGGATACTCGCGCATCGACTCGTCCCCTCGCTGGTTCTTCGTCAGCACCGAGAGTCGGCCGGTCGCCGCGGCCGCCGTGACCTCGCTGATTTTCGTGCGGCCATCCCACACCGTTCGCGCGTACTCGATCGGGCTGCCGGACGCGTCCGTTCGCAGACGGGACGTGATCCGCTGGGTGCCCGCGAGAATCTGCCCGGTGGCCTGCAGCACGTCTGCATCCAGCCGGACGATCTTGAAGGTTTCCGTCTGGGTCTGTCCACCGGGCTTGGTCACGGTGAACGCGCCCTCGTCGATGACCTGGCCGCCCTGCGCGAGCGCGGTCGACGCACTCAAGAGGCCTGCGATGGTCGTGGAGGTGAGCGAACGAAGGCGCATGGTAGAATGGTGTACCCGGGCCAGCCTGGTCAGTTCACGTTTCGGTCGGGGGGGCGACGAACACCCGTTCCCGGACGCGGGAGAGGATACGATCGTAAATCGCTCGACCTTTTTCGGCCGTTGCCAGCGAAGGGCGTCCGATCGATCCCGGACTGGCCCGTGGAACGCGCAACCAGCCACGGCGGTATCGTCGAAGCTCGTCGCGAGACATCATATAGTCCTGCGCGAGATCCAGACGAACCAGCGACGGCGCAATGTACAGCAATAGCGAGGTGTCCACCTCGTCGCCGTGCATTGGCTCCGCCTGGCCCTCGAGGAGATCGCCGAAGTCCACGCTGAAGATGTCGACGACTCGCACCCGCGCTCCCGACGTGATGACGGTCGAGAGCGCCTCCAGGTGCGGATCGTGTTCGTGCGCCGTCAGGAGGATGAACTCGCAAATGCCCGTCGATTCCCAGGTGTCGATGAGATCGTTGAGCATCCGGTGGAGCGTCTTCTTGCGCAGCGACGCGTTCCCGGCGAAGCCGCGCTCGGTTTCCACGTTCACACCGTACTCCACCGTGGGCGCGAGCAACACACCCGAGCCAGCCGACAAATCGCTGGCGAACCGCTCGATGATGATCGTGTCCGAGCCCAGCGGGAGATGCGGGCCATGCTGCTCGCAGGTGCCGACCGGGACGATGAGCCGCGGATCCCGGCGGACGAGCGCGGCGACGTCTGCTGGACGCATCTCTTTCAGACGGTGCGGCGACGGCGCGCCGACGGGAGGCTGAGACATTACGGACGGGCAATTGGCTCGAGCGGGGCAAACCGCGCCATTGCAGGAACATACGCGTGCGGCGCCACGACGTTGGACCTGGTGGGCCGTACTCGCCGGCGCCGCGTTGCTCGCGGTCAGCCAGTGGCTGCACGCCCCAAGCGTAGAGTATCTGGTCCCGGTACTCGTCGCCACCGCTGCGGCGCTCGCGGCGAGCGCGTTCGTGGCGGGCGTCCAGCGCTGGTGGGCGTGGGGTTGCTCGTTGGGACTCCTCGCGGCTGCGGCACTTTCGATTGGCGCTCAGAAGCAGCTCTGGCGTGTGCAGCACGATTGGGAATCCTGGCGGCGTTCCGCCGTCGTTGGAGGACTCGACGCGCTGCGCAATCGCCTCGACCTGGCGACCGCGAGCGCTACGAGACTCGGAACGGAGGCCCTCCGGACCGGGCGGGACCGACCACACGCGTTCGACCGGCTCGACGAGCTGACCGGCCAGCGCGCCGACCAGGGGGTCGTGGTTTACGTCGGTGACAGCGCGTTCGCCTGGGCCGGGGCGCTGCACGCCCCAGTCGATCCGATCCGAGCCGGCACGAGTGTCACCGCGACGGCATTCTATCTCGCGCTCCAGGTGGCGGCCCGACGGGCCGACACCGGCTCGGTAGCCGTAACGCTGATCGACGCCGCGCCGCCCGGCGACCGGCTCGCCGGCACGCTCGCCATGCCGATTGCCACCGCGGCGAATCTGGCACGCTTCGCGTTCGCTCCGCCGGCCGACTCCGGCACGAGCCCCGACGTGCTTCGGTACACCATCGCCGGCCGTCGCGTGTTCGACGTGCGCGCCGTGCCGCTCCTCCAGGGCGAAGTGGTTCAGCACATCACGGAAACCGTGCGCGGGCGCGCGGGGCTCGCCTTTGTGCTCGCACTCGCCTGCTTCATCATCGGTGTATGGCGCGGCACCAGGACCATGTCGCAGCGCGCGGCGGCGCTCGCCGTCGGTTTGGCGTGCACTGCGCTGGTGCCACTGAGCCAGTACTCGAACCTCACCCGGCTGTTCGATCCCGCGGTCTACTTCACGGCGGAGGGCGGACCGCTGACCGGCAATGCGGGCGCGCTCGCCGCGACGAGCGCGCTCGTGCTGCTTGGCGTCCTGGCGGTGTACCGGCGCCACGTGAACCGGATCTCGCCGTGGACGGCCGCGCTGGTGATCGTGCTCGTCGCCGGTCTGGGGCCGTTTCTGCTGCGTGATTTGGCGCGGGGGATCCAGCCGCCGGTCCACGGCGTGGACGCGGGACTCTGGCTCATTTGGGAGATTCCGCTCTTCCTCGCTGCTGCGGCGGTCCTGCTCGCCGGGTCGGCGGCGGGTGTGGCGGTGCTCGGCCCGCGACGCGGCGCTGGCCCCTGGATGGCGCCAGCCGTTGCCGCGGCGGCGTCTGTTTTGGCACCGGCCGTCTGGGAGGCCCCGGGACGCTGGCCGTGGTGGTACACGATCCTCTGGATCGTCGCGATCGCGTTGCTCGCCCTGAGCCGGCGAACTCGATTCGTGATCCTCAGCGCGGCGGCGGTCGCCGCGCTCGGCGCGACGACGCTCGTGTGGGGACGCACGGCGCGTGGGCGCGTCGAGGCGGCGGAACGCGACCTCGCGAGCCTCAGTCAGCCGGACTCCGTCGCCGTCACCCTGTTGCAGCGCTTCGGGCTGGCGCTCGCGAACGACGAGGCGCCGACGACACGGCAGTCGCTGCTCCAGCATTACGTGGCGTCCGACGTCGCGGCCGCCGGCAATCCTATTGCGCTCTCGGCCTGGCCGAGCGATTCGGGTCCGGCTGCCGAATTTCGAACGGCCGACATTCCGCGGCCTCGCGGTGACATTGCGCGGATCGTGGCGCACGCGCGGCAGACCGGCATGGCGATCATCGAGCCCGTGCCGACTGACACCTGCGTCGAGCTGGTGATGGCGGCACCGGGTGCGGACGGAGGCGTGACCGCCGTGGTGCTCGCGCCCAAGAGCCGGCTCTTTCAGACTGATCCCTTCGCGCGGCTGCTTGGCCTCGAGACGGATCCCGACGTCGAACCGCCCTACACCGTGCGGCTGCGCGGCGGCATCCTCCCCGCGTCCGATACGAGCGCGATCAAATGGCGCCGCGAAGGCACCGAGCTGCACGGCGATTGGATCGTGCCCACCGGCCGTGCGGCGGCGTCGGCACACGTCGAGGTGGAGCTCCGCTCGCTCGACGCGCTCATTCAGCGCGGCGCGCTGATCGTCCTGCTCGATCTGGCCATCGTCGGATTGCTCTGGCTGGCGAGCGTGGTCGCCGATGGCGGCGCCGGTCGCTGGTTCCGGGTGCGCGGCCGCACGTGGCGCAGGAGCTTTCGCGTCCGTCTGACGGTGGCCCTCTTCGCGTTCTTCGTGATCCCGGCGCTCGCGTTCGCGATTTCGTCCTATCGACAGCTTGCCAGCGACGCGACGCAATCACGCGCGCTCGTGGTGAGCGAGGCGCTGCGCGCGCTTCCCACGTCGCCCGAAGTGCCGCTCGCCCTCGCGAAAGAGAGCGATCGCATCGACACGCCGCTCCTGCTGTACCGCGGCGGCGAACTTCACGAAGCCAGCGATCCGCTCTACGAAGATCTCGCCCCAATCGGCCGATTCCTGCCCCCGCCGGTCGAGGTGACGCTCGCCGTGCGTGGCGAAGACGGTGTGACCGAAGGCGAGCAGGTCGACGGCACTCGATCATTGTTCGGCTATCGCATGCTGACCAGCGCCGAGTCACCGGCGCTCGTCGTGGCCGCGCCGGCGCGAGCGGCCGACGTGCCGCTGGGCCGGCGGCGGCGGGACCTGGGCATTCTCGTGTTGCTCGCCACGGCCGTGGGCGGGCTGGCGGCGCTCTGGCTGAGTGGAGTCGCGGCCCGCCAGCTCGCGCAGCCGATCGGCACCCTGCGCCAGGCCGCGCTGTCGCTCGCCGCGGGCACGCGCACCCCGCCGCTCGAGGGTGAGCCGACAGTCGAGTTCACGCCGGTGTTCACGGCGTTCCGGCGGATGGCCGAGGATCTCAACGCCAGCCGCACCGCGCTCGAGGAGGCGCAGCGCCGCACGGCGGCGGTGCTCCGCAACGTGGCGAGCGGCGTCGTCGCCGTCGATCTCGACCGCCGCGTGTCGCTGGCCAATCCGCGCGCCGAGTCGCTGCTCGGCGGAAAGCTGGCTCCCGGAACGCCGCTCGACGCCGTCGCGCCGCCGGCCGTCGTGCCGCTGGTCGATCGGTTCCTCGCATCGGCTCGCGATGAAGAAGAGTTCGAGCTCTCGCTCGACCAGCAGCAGCTTCGCGGCACGCTCACGCGCCTCGCCCGCGGCGGCGCGGTGCTCACGCTCGACGACGTCACCGAGATCGCCCGCGCGCAACGCGTCCTCGCCTGGGGCGAGATGGCCCGCCAGGTCGCCCACGAGATCAAGAATCCGCTCACCCCGATCCGACTCGGCGTTCAGCACCTTCGCCGCGCGCGCGCCGACAGCCGGGTCGATTTCGACCGCGTGCTCGACCAGAACGTCAATCAGATCCTCACCGAGATCGATCGCCTCGACGAGATCGCGCGCGCATTCAGCCGCTACGGCGCGGCGCCCGACGAGCGGCAGCGCGCCGCGCCGATCGACGTCGCGGCGGTAGTGCGCGAGGTGGTCTCGCTCGAGCAGATGGGCCAGGACACGGGCGTCGCGTGGTCCGAGATCGGCGTCGACGCGCCGGTGCTCGCCATGGCGCGGACGGACGAGCTCAAGGAAGTGCTGCTGAACGTGCTGGAGAACGCTCGCCACGCACACGCCACCCACGTGTCGATCGAGGTGTCGCCGACCGGCGACGGCGCCACGCCGGTCAACATCGCCGTTCGCGACGACGGTCACGGGATTCCCGCGAACATCCTGCCGCGCATCTTCGAGCCGCACTTCTCGACGCGCACGAGCGGCAGCGGACTCGGTCTCGCGATCAGCCGGCAGCTCGTCGAAGGCTGGGGCGGCACCATGGACGTGGAGAGCACGGCGGGGCAGGGGACCGTGGTCACGCTCGCGCTGCGCGCACCGTCGAGCGACGCGTGATCCGGCGTTACTCCGTGTGCGGCTGCCCGATGCTACCGCCGTGCATCATCCGCACGGTTTTTATATTCACGAATTCGTGAATGCCGAAGTCGCTCAGCTCGCGACCGTAGCCGGACTTCTTCACGCCGCCGAAGGGGAACCGTGGGTCCGAGGCGACCATGCCGTTGATGAATACGCTCCCCGCCTCGAGCCCGCGGGCGAACCGCTCCATCTCCGCGGGCTCGCTGGTCCACGCGGCGGCGCCCAGCCCGAACCGCGAGTCGTTGGCGATCGCGATCGCGTCGTCGATGTCGCGTGCGCGGGCGATGGCGGCCACCGGACCGAACGTCTCCTCGCACATCGCCGGTGACGCCGACCCGAGGTCCGTCAGCACGGTCGGTTCGTAGAAGAAGCCTCGTCCCGGCCGGGCGCGCCCTCCGAGCAGCACGCGCGCGCCGGCGGCCACCGCGCGCTGCACCTGATCGTCCAGATCGGCGCGAATCGACTCGGTGGCGAGCGGACCGATGTTCGTGTTCGCGTCCATCGGATCGCCCACGACGAGGCCGCGCATCCGATCCACGAAGCGCTCGATGAATGTGTCGGCGATCGGCTCGGCGACGATGAACCGCTTGGCCGCGATGCACGATTGGCCGTTGTTGATCGTCCGCGCGGTGACCGCAGTCCGCACCGCCGCGTCGAGATCGGCGCTCGGCATCACGATAAATGCGTCGCTGCCCCCGAGCTCCAGCACCGTCTTCTTGATGTGCTCACCGGCGGCCATTGCCACGCTGGAGCCGGCCCGCTCACTGCCGGTGAGTGTCGCCGCCGCCACGCGATCGTCGGACAGCAGGCCGGCGACCGCCGGTGAGCCGATGAGCAAAGTCTGAAACACGCCACCCGGCGCGTCCGCGTCCACAAATAGCTGTTCGAGGGCCAGCGCGCACTGCGGGACGTTGGACGCGTGCTTGAGCAGCCCCACGTTTCCCGCCGCGATCGCGGGGGCCGCGAAGCGAATGACCTGCCAGAACGGGAAATTCCATGGCATGACCGCGAGCACCACGCCCAACGGCTCGAACGCCACGAAGCTCCGCTCGCCGTCGGCTTCGACCGGACGGTCGGCGAGGAAGTGCGCCGCGTGCCGGGCGTAGAAGCGGCAGGCCGTCGCGCACTTGGCCGCCTCGTCGATCGCCGCCTGGATCGGCTTGCCCATCTCGAGCGTCATCAGGCGCCCGTACTCCTCCTTTCGCGCCTCGAGAATCTGTCCGGCCCGATCCACGACGGCCGCCCGCTGCTCGATCGGCGTACGGCGCCACGCACGCGCGGCGCGGCTCGCGAAGTCGAGCTTGTCGTTGATCTCGCGCGGCGTCAGCTCGGCGAAGGTCCGAATGCGTTCACCGGTCGCTGGATTGACGGTCTCGATCGCCATCGGAAGTCTTGGAGAGTCTTACGCGGTGTAGAGGGAGTCTCCGGTCCATGCGACTCCCGCGCCATCGGCGCCGAGCCAGCGGCGCCACCACGGAAGCTGCCGCTCGCGCTCATAGATCGCTTGCACTGCCGAGCGCCACGCGGCCTGCATCGCCGACGCGTCCTCGAACCGGACCTGGAGATCGGGCGACAACCCGCGGGTCAGCCATTCCGCCAGCTCTGGCTGATACGCCGAGAAATCGAGCTCGCCGCTCAGTTGTCGCGCGAGGATCGCCGCGCTGTCGCGCTCGCCGAACGGCGGTGTGCCGCTCAGCACGAAGGCGACGATCGCGGCGAGCGAGAAACAATCAGCCGCCGCGTCCTGCGGCTCGCCGAGCAATTGCTCGGGCGGCGCGAACGCCGGCGTGCCCGA
>DATJIZ010000020.1:0-5111 GCA_035492735.1 Gemmatimonadaceae bacterium
TCCGATGCTCCAGATCGGCGGCTGGTACGACATCTTCCTCGCCGGCACGTTTCAGAACTACGTCTCGCTCTCGAAGCTCGAGCGATCGCCGCAGCGCCTGCTCGTGGGGCCGTGGACGCATCACGGGAATACGAGGCCATACGCCGGCGACGTGTCGTTCGGCCGCGACGCGGCGATCGCCGACTTCGACACGACGTTCCATCTACGCTGGTTCGACCATTTTCTAAAGCACCAGCCGACCGGTGTCGAGACCGAGGCGCCGATCCGCCTCTTCATCATGGGGACCGGCGACGGCCACAAGGACGCCGACGGACGCCTCTTTCACGGCGGCTACTGGCGCGACGAAACGGCGTGGCCGATTCCGGGCACGCGCTTCGTGCCGTACTACTTTCACGGCGATGGATCGCTGTCCACCTCCGCGCCCACCGAGACCAAGTCGTCGACGACGTACACGTACGATCCGGCGCATCCGGTGCCGACGATCGGTGGCGGATCATCGGCCCGGCTCAAGGACGGCGCGTACGACCAGCGCGAGGACCCGCGCTTTCCGCCGTCGCGGCCGCCCTACCTTCCGCTGCGGAGTCGCCAGGACGTGGTTGTGTTCGAGACGGCGCCGCTGGCCGAGGACGTCGAAGTCACCGGCCCGATCTCCGTCGTGCTGTATGCGTCATCCAATCGGACGGATACGGACTTCACCGCCAAGCTCGTCGACGTATACCCGCCAAGCATCGACTGGCCCGGCGGCTTCGACCTCAACCTCACCGACGCTATCGTCCGCGCGCGCTATCGCGCGACGCGCGATCATGCCGTACTGCTGACGCCGGGCAACGTGTATCGCTTCACGATCGAGCCCTTCCCCACCGCCAACGTGTTCAAGAAAGGGCATCGCATTCGCGTCGACATCTCGAGCAGCAACTTTCCGCGGTTCGATGCCAACCCGAACACCGGCGAGCCACTCGGCAGGAATCGCCGCTCGGTGACCGCGGACAACACGGTGTATCACGACGCCGCTCATCCGTCACACATCGTTCTGCCGATCGCGCCAGCGAGGTCGCGGTGAGCCCGACCGTCTCAGTCGATGTTACCGCGGACTCGGCCGCGATGTCACTGCCGCGCGAAGCCTCGCGCCGCGAGAAAGTCGGCGCGGTGCTGCGCGTCGCCAGCGGCAACTTCCTCGAGATGTACGACTTCATCGTGTACGGGTACTACGCCACGTACATCGCGAAGACGTTCTTCCCCGCCGGCAGCGACTTCGCCTCGCTGATGTTGTCCTTGATGACGTTCGGCGTGGGTTATCTGATGCGTCCGATCGGGGCGATCGTGCTGGGCGCGTACATCGACCGCGTCGGTCGCCGGCGCGGCCTCATCGTGACGCTGGGACTGATGGCGATCGGTACGCTCACGATCGCCGCGACACCCGGCTACGCGACGATCGGACTCGCCGCGCCGCTCATCATCGTCGCCGGCCGGCTCATTCAGGGCTTGTCAGCGGGTGTCGAATTGGGCGGCGTCTCAGTGTACCTCGCCGAGATCGCGACGCCCGGGCACCGCGGCTTCTACTGCTCCTGGCAGTCGGCGAGCCAGCAGCTCGCGGTCGTCTTCACGGCGCTGCTCGGCCTGGGGCTGACGATCAATCTCACCGGCGACCAGATGTCGGCCTTCGGGTGGCGGATTCCGCTCGTCGTCGGGTGCTTGATCATTCCGATCATCTTCTGGCTGCGGAGGTCGCTCGAGGAGACGCGCGCGTTCAAGGTGATGGCGCACCATCCTCGGCGGCTCGCCGAAGTCTCGCGCGTGCTGCTCGCCAACTGGCTGCTCGTGCTCACGGGGATGATGCTCGTCGCGTTCACGACGGCGAGCTTCTACCTGATCACCACGTACACGCCGACGTTCGGGCGGCAGACGCTGCACCTGGCGCCGTCGTCGACGTTCATCGTGACGCTGTGCGTCGGTCTCTCGAATTTCGTGTGGCTTCCCCTCGCCGGATCGATCTCGGATCGGATCGGACGACGCCCGCTCCTCGTGCTCATCCCGGCCCTGGCCATTCTGCTGGCGTACCCGGCGATGCAGTGGCTGGTCGCGGCGCCGAGCTTCGAGCGGCTGCTGGCCGTGGAGCTGCTGTTCTCGTTCTTCTTCGGGATGTACAACGGCGCGATGGTTCCGTTTCTGACGGAGATCATGCCGACGGCGGTGCGCACCGCGGGCTTTTCGCTCGCCTACAGCCTGGCGACCGCGCTGTTCGGCGGCTTCACGCCGGCGATCGCCACGTGGTTGATCGAGCGGACGGGCAACAAGGCGTCCCCAGCGGTGTGGCTGGCGCTCGCGGCGGCGGTCAGTCTGGCCGGCGTTCTCGCGTCACTGCTGCGGCCGCCGGCACTGACCGTCGAGGAACCGGCGTAGCTTCGTGCGGTCGGGCCCGGTTCTCTCAGAGTGTCGCACGCCTCAGCCCCGGAGTCGACGCAACGAGCGACGCACGTAGTCGTCTACCATTCGATGTTGCGGTCACTCGCCCTCGGTACTCTCCTCTTCGGCTCAGCCGTAATCGCACCTGCCGCCGCTCCCGTCACCGAGCGGCGGCATGCGCCTGCTCATGGCCAGGCGCGGCTTCCTCATGTCGTGCCCGAATCGGTCGGCATGGCATCGACGCGATTGGTCGGCATCGACGACGTCGTGCGCCGGGGAATCAGCGCGGGTGGCTTTCCGGGCGCTGCGGTCGTGGTTGGAAGACACGGCGCGATCGTTTGGGAGCATGGATACGGCACGCTGGACTGGGATTCGGGCGTGACCGTCGACGCCGAGCGAACGATGTATGACCTGGCGTCGCTCACCAAGGTCGTCGCGACTACTGCTGCAGCGATGGTCCTCGTTGATCAGAGAAAGCTGCAGCTCGACGAGCGCGTGACGCACTACCTGCCGGAGTTCACCGGAGGGGACAAAGACGCAGTCACGATCCGCGATCTGCTCATGCATCGATCCGGCCTTCCGGCAGGCCGCGACCTGCCTGGACGGGGAGCTGCATCGGGGGAAGCGCGGCGGGCGGTGCTGGCCACGCGCCTCGTACGGGCGCCAGGCACGGTGACCGAGTACTCCGACCTCGGGCTCGACGTGATGGGTTTCGTGATCGAGCACATCACCCATGAGCCGCTCGACCAGTTCGTCGAGCGAGCGGTGTACGGGCCACTCGGCATGCGCTCGACGATGTTTCGGCCCCCGGCGGCGCTCCGCGCGCGCATCGCTCCGACAACGGAAAACGTCGCACGCGGCGTCGTGCACGACGGCAACGCACGCGCGTTGGGCGGTGTGGCTGGCCACGCGGGCCTGTTCTCCACCGCGAGCGACCTTGCCGTGTTCGCGCAGGTCATGCTCGACGGTGGCACCGAGGGGAGCACGAGGCTTTTCGCCGACAGCGTCGCCCGCGTGTTCACGCAGCCCGGTCCGGACTGGCGCGGCCTCGGATGGCAGACGTGTCCGGGCGACGGGAGCTGCGGCCAGTATCTGTCGTCGCGCGCGTTCGGGCACACCGGGTTCACCGGGACGTCGATCTGGATCGATCCCGAGCGCGATCTGTTCGTCATCGTGCTCACCAACCGGGTCTACGCGCGCGCCTCGGGCGGCGCAGCGTCCGAGGCCATCGTGCAGGACGTGCGCAGCGATGTCGTCGACCTCGCAGCGCTTTCGATCACCGACGGGGGAAAGCAGCTCGCCGCACCGTGGCGACTCCGCAGTGAGCTTCAGAACGGCTGGTGGTCGGGCGGCGACCGCTGACCGCGAGTGAGGATTGCTCTAGGCGTTCTGTCGCATCGCGGTCGCCGGATTCACGCGCATGGCGCGGCGCACATGAACCTGACGCCGATCAACCGGGACCGGTCCTCATATCCGCCGAGATCTTCGAGCTGAACTGGAGATTGAAGTTGTTCGGCGTCCGCGTGTGGAAGCTCTTATACGTCGACGTATGAATGTTCTTCTCGACATCGGGCGACGACGCGATCGCGCCCGTGTCGACCTGCGCCTGCAGTCCGCGCTTGCACAACTCCGCCGATACGACGTCGGGATCGAACGGCGTAACGCCGAAGGAGATGTGATCCATCGTCGCGTTCCGCACCGGCGGCATGGTGAACGTCGGTGACATGGCGTTGCCACCGCGAATGAGCAATCCGCCGATCTCGGGCGAGATCTGCGTCTCGTTCTGGCTGCCTTCGTCGCCAAGGCCTTTCCAGCCGAGCAGCGCCTCGTAGAACGCGACCGTCTCCTTGTAGCTCGTGCAGCGATACGAGATGTGATCGAGGTACATCGTCTTCCACCCCGTCGGCTCGAACGGCAGTTCGACGTTGAGCTTTCCGTTGGCCGGCGTGCGACGGCGATTCTTTTTGTTGCCATTGCTGATCTGCACGTCCATGCCGTCGGGATCCTTCACGTGGAAGCTGCGGAAATCGTCGCCGCTGTGATCCGCCACGGGACTGAGGCCGCGCGCCTTGAGCATCGCCTCGACCTTCTTCGTGTCCCACGGCTCGATTCCCCAGCAGAAGCCGTCCCACACGACGCCGGCGTTCTGGATGGGCGGCGTTCGTGGGGTCGTGCACGGCGCCATGTGGCTGAAGTCTTCGCGAGTCCCTCCCCCCGCACCCCGGCCGCGTCCCGTGCTGTCGCCGCGCGTGCCCGCGCCGCCGCCTCGACCGCCACCGAGACTGTCACCGCCCGCTCGGCCTCTGCCGCCGCCGAAGCCGCCACGTCCGCCGCCGCGACCCACGTAGCCGCCACGAATCTGCACGCCGCCCCAGTCCCCGATATCCATGTAGATGCCCTTGTCGTCGTTGCTGCGGACTTTCCACCCGAGCAACGCGGCGTAGAACGCGGCTTCACGCTCCGGTTCGGTGACCTGCATGTCGAAGTGATCGAGGAGCACGGTCCGCCAGCCGGTCGGCTCGAACGGCGGCTTCATGGGCGTGTGATTGCACGCCGCGGTCGTATCGCGATCGCGACCCGCGCACTGACCCTGCCCGAACGCACGGGCGAGCGGCATGCCGACGGCCGCAAGGCCGAGTGCCTGCAGGAGCTGACGGCGTGAGATGGTTCCGTGATCGTAGGCGTTGAACAGGCGTGACACATCGCTC
>DATJIZ010000021.1:0-13664 GCA_035492735.1 Gemmatimonadaceae bacterium
AGATACTCGCCCCAGCTCGGGTGGTCGGTGCCGAGCGTGATGAGATCGCCGCCGCCGGCATCGTAGAATGCCTTCACTTCCTTGCGCTTGGTCCAGTAGATGTTCTCGAACTGCTGGTTCACCGGCCGCGGAGGCCGGGCGTCGACGATTGCTCGAAAATACGGTGTGAGAAAGCGCTTCTCATCGGTGAAATACGTGAACACCTCAGGGTCCTTCTTTCCGTAGTACCCGTAGGCGCTCAGCGTCGCGTCGAAGTAGACGTGGTGAGCCTTGTACATCGCGGCGATGCGCCGAAAGGCCGGGGTGTCGAAGGTCATGTGCTCGTAGGATGCATACGCGGTGCTGTCCGGCGTGAAAGCGTCACCGCCCATGAAGTGCTCGATGCGATCGATGCCCATGAGGATAGCGTCGCGCGGATTCACGCTGTTGCGAATGCCCGAGTCGAGGTGGCCGGTGACCGTGAGCCCGTGCAAATGCGCGCGGTCGATCAGCGCGCGTAGCTGGTCGGGGGTGATGCCCTTCGCCTTGAACCCGCGTACGCCGGCTTCGGCCCAATAATCGACTTCGGAGTCGATCTGTTGCGTGGTGATTTGCCGATTCCAACCAGGCCGCGCGGTGCCGAAGTACGGTCCCGAGTTCAGGAGGCGGGGACCGGGTTGCTGGCCATCATCGATCCGGATGCGCAGCGCGCGCATCGCTTCAGGATCCATCTCGCCGGCCGGAAAGGTCGACGTCACGCCGTTGGCGAGAAAGAGCGATGGATACGCGACCGTTTCATCCTTGCGCCCGGCGTTGAACAGCTCCATCGCGTAGTGCGCGTGCAGATCGAACAATCCCGGAATCACGGTCTCGGTGTCGGCCAGCGCGATCCGCTGCGCGTCGGCCGCGGCGACGGAAAGATCGCCGCCGACACTCAGGATCTTGCCCGCCCGGATCAGCAAGCCCGGATTGTGGATGCGATCGTTGCCGGTGGACGTGAACAACCAGCCGCCGGTGACGACGATGTCAGTGGCGCCCGCCGTCGGTACCGATTGGGCGCGTGCGACGCCGGCAAGCAACGTGAGGAACGCTAGCGCGATGCGGTTCACGAGTCTCGAGCCTCTCCATGTCGACAAGCGAGAAGCTACGCCGTGAACCACGAGAAGCGAACGTGCGAAGTTCTTCCGTTCATCGGCCGGCCCGGCCTGGTCCCGGTGGTCGCACCCCTCAATGCGCCGCGGCCACCCGTTGCGGATTCCAGGCGTGCGTCTCGTCAGCCGCTTCGCGGCACCAGGCGTAGAGCGCGTCGTAGACGACGAATCCGCGCTCGATCCGTTCGTGGTCGTCCGAGAACAGACGCGAAAGGCCGAGTGACACGGCGAGGAGGCCGGCGCACTGCGGCGCGAGATCCAATCGCGCGGTGTCGGCGCCTCGAACGATCGTGGCGATCGTGTGCAGTGCAGGGTCGGCGATTTGGTACTTCTCCAGAAACGCGTCGAAGCTGCAGAGCGGACCATCGTGCGTGAGCTCCACACCCTCGACGTCGAACGGAATCGCGGCGAGCAATTCAGCCTGCTCAATGACCCGCGAGGCCGGAACGAATACGAACTCGGGCTCGCGGTCGATGAACCTGCTGATGAGCCACGGGCAGGCCACGCGATCGATTTTGGGATTTTCCCTGGTAATCCAGCGCACCGTTCCTCCTGAAGAGTAGAGATGACCTGCGCGATGCCGCCGCCCTCAGGCGTCGAGGCGAATGACGTCGCCGACGCCGAGCGTGATCGCGCGCTCGTACGCGACAGCGGCGGCTGCGACGTCCTCCAGCCCGGTGCCGGTGCTGTCGAAGATCGTGATCTCGTCGTCGCCCTCGCGGCCGGCGCGTCGACCGACGACCACATCGGCCAATGTTGCATGAACGTCCTGGCGAGACATCAGTCCGTCGCGAATGGCCTGGTGCAGCTCGCCGAATTCGGCGCACTGCTCGAGCGAATCGACCACGATCTTGTTGCCCGAGAGCAGAGCGCCGTCGAGCTCCTGCTTGTCGGCACTGTCGGCGCCCACGGCGGCGACGAACGCGCCCGGCCGGACATCGTGTGACGACAGGATCGGCTCGCGGGCGGTGGTACAGGTGACGACGATGTCGGCGCCCTCCGTTGCCTTCGGCAGTGCATCGACGATGACAACAGCGCACGCCAGCTCATCGCGCATCTCCGCGCTGAAACGCTCGGCCGCGGCACGATCAACGTCGTACGCGTGAACACTCGTGATCGAACGCACCCGGCTCAATGCGCGAACCTGGCTCCGTGCCTGAACGCCACAACCCACGATCCCAACGCTGGCCGCATCCGAGCGCGCGAGGTATTTGGCCGCGACGGCGGTTGCCGCGCCCGTTCGAAGCGCGGTGATCGAAGCCGAATCGAGCAAGGCGAGAACTTCGCCGGTTCCGGCGTCGTGCAAACTGATCACGCCCTGGATCGTCGGTCGGCCGTGGCGCGCGGGATTCTGCGGAAAGTTCGCGTTGATCTTTGCCGCGTAGTACCGCGGGTGGTCGGCGATCCCGGCCGTCTTCACGTGGAATCCGCCGTGCTCCGCATGCGTGCCGAGCACTCCGGCAGGCAGCGTATGTCCAAGCGCTTCGGCACAAAAGGCACGTTCGACCGCCGTGATGCAGTCGGTCATCCCGAGACACGCGAACACGTCCGTCCGCTTCAGCACGAGAGTCATTCGGCTCGTTGCGCTCCCCTGTTGACGCAGAGGTCCGGCGAGAGATACGTTCGTATCATGGGTAATACGAGCGAATCATTCCCGCAAGAGATCGAGGCGTTCGCTGGTCGATGGCTGGTACTGATCGTCCAGCTCCCGGCCAAGCCCGATTACCTGCGGGTCAAGCTTCGTCGCCGGATTCAGCGTGTGGGCGCGCTCTCGCTGAAGGGCGCCGTGTACGTGCTGCCGAACCGGGCGGACACCCTCGAGGACCTCGTTTGGCTACGCGGAGAACTGATCGCCGACGGTGGTGACGCCATCGTTTGCTCGGCGCGGACCGTCGTGGGCATTACCGACGCCGCGCTGGAAGCGCGCTTTGATGATCTGCGCGCCACGGAATACCGTGAGATCATCGACGCGGCGCGTGCGCTCCGCTCGATGGTTCACGGCGACGAAACGGCGCGCGAGCTGGCCCGGCTTCGTCGCCGATTCGAGGAAATCGTCAAGCTGGACTTCTTCGGGTCGTCGGCGCAGCAGGACGCGCGACGCGTTCTGGAGGACCTTGCCGCGGCGAGCAACCGGCCAGGCCCGGCCCAGGATGCCTCCCCGACCGCGCCGGCATTGGAGGGGCAAACATGGGTGACGCGCGCCGGCGTGTTCGTCGACCGCATCGCCAGCGCCTGGCTGATTCGCCGATTCATCGATCCTCGAGGCGTCTTCAAGTTCACGACCGCCACGTCATACTCGCCGCTGCGGGGCGAGCTCCGGTTCGACATGTATCAGGCGGAATACACCCACGACGGGCAGCACTGTACGTTCGAAACCTTGCTGGACCGATTCCGACTCGACGAACCGGCGCTGCGGTCGATCGCCGAGATCGTGCACGACATCGATTGCAAGGATGACAAGTTCGCGCGGCCCGAAGCAGCCGGCGTCGAGTTGGTGCTGCGCGGACTGGTGAGCGCCGAGCCGGATGATGCGCGCCGACTCGACCGCGGCGCGGCGATATTCGACGGACTCTTCTCACAGCTGACGGGAGCGTCAGCCGAATCCTGATTCGCCGCCGGGCGCGGCGATCGTGGCGTCAATCCGACCGCAGCGCGCGGAGCGGATCGATGCGCGTTGCGCGGCGTGCCGGGATCCAGCTCGCGAGCGCGGCCACGCCGAGCAGCAGGCCTGCCGTGGCGGCAAACGTCGTCAGATCGGTCGCGCCGACGCCATACAACAGGCGCGAGATGAAGCGCGTCAAAAGCAGCGCCCCCGCGATACCGGCGGCCGCACCGGCGACCGCCAGTCGCATTCCTTCGCCCACGACGAGCCGTACGACTCGTCCGGGGTCTGCGCCGAGCGCCATTCGGATGCCGATCTCACGCATGCGCTGTGCTACCAGGTAGTGCATCAGGCCAAAGATCCCAACAGCCGCCAGGGTGAGCGCGATTGCGGCGAACACACCCAGCAGGATCACATAGAGTCGGGTATCGGCGGTGGAGGAGTCCAGCGCCTGCGTCATTGCGACCGGATCCGCGATGGCAACGTTTCGATCGATCGAGTGCACGATCCCGGTGATCGGCGCGAGGAGCGTCGTTGCGTCGCACGCCTGCCCGACACTGCATCGCGCGCGCGCGACCAGCGAGAAGTAGGTGCGATGCTTCTTTGCGTCGCGCCGGTAGCCTGCATCCTGGTAATACGGCAGGTAGAGCTCGTTCTCGGGCGGCGCGGCGACGGCCGGGCCCACCACATTCTTCGACACGCCGACAACCGTCACCCAGGTCGAGTCGTCGAACGCGATGCGCTGGCCAATCGGATCGACGCCGGGCCAGATCGTCCTCGCCATCTGCTCGTTGACGACCACCACTCTGGGCGCGTTCTCGTTGTCGGCGTCGGTGAAATCGCGTCCACGGCGGAGCGGGATGCCCATTGCGGCGAAGTATCCGGGGAACACGACCCGGTACAACGCGGAGGGCGACTCGCCGGGACGCGGCTTGGGGCGACCCTGGACCGAGAACGGAATTCCCCAGTTGTCGCCAACGATCGGAACGTGGTTGATCATCCCCGCGGCCGACACGTTCGGCAGGCTCCGCACACGCTCGAGTACTTCGCGATAAAACGGCGTTCGCAGACCAGGCTCGGCGACCCCGGTTCCCGCGAGCGACAGGGTCATGGTCATCACACCACGCGGCTCGAAGCCGGCGTCGACGCGGCGCAATGCTACGAAGCTGCGTGCGAGTAGCCCTGCTGCCACGAGCAGCACGAGTGCGAGGGTGACCTCCGATCCGACCAGAATGCTGCGCAATCGACCGCGCGCGCCGGCCGAGCCGCGATCACCCTGCTTGAATGCCTGCGCGAGGTCGATGGCCGATGCACGAATGGCGGGCAGCAGCCCAAAGACGACGGCCGTCAGGCAGGTCAGCAGCGCGGTGACGACCAGTACGCGGCCGTCGAGACTGACGGTGGTCACGCGCGGCAGAAACGCCGGACTCCTGGCGACCAACGCGCGCACGCCCCAATACGCAAGCACAAGCCCCGCGGCGCCGCCGATGATGGCGAGAATCAAGCTTTCGATGAGCAACTGCCGGATTACACGGCCGCGCGACGCGCCGAGCGCACAGCGTACCGCGATCTCGCGATAGCGTGCAGCGGCGCGCGCGAGCAGCATATGCGCGACATTGGCGCACGAGATCAACAGGACCAACCCGACGGCGATCAGCAGCGTCACGAGCGGGGTGCGCACGTCGCCAACGACGAGATCCATGAGTGGCACCACGGTGACGTTGCGGTTCGAGCCCGGGAACTGTCGCTCGAGCCGCGCCGCAACCGCGCGGATGTCGACTCGAGCCTGCGCGATCGAAATGCCCGGACGGAGCCGCGCAAAAATCCGCAGGCTCGAGCCGCGGCGATCGGCGAGCCTCGGTCCGAGCGCGAGTGGTGCCCACAACTCGGCGTGTGTCGTCCAGAATGGCGCGAACTGGAACTCGCGCGGCATTACGCCGACGATCGTGTATTCGCGACCGTCGAGCGATAGCTGACGGCCGACGACGTTGGCGTCTCCGGCGAATCGCCGCTGCCAGAGGCCATAGCCGAGGAGGACGACGGCGTCGTGCCCGGGCTGGTCCTCGTCATCGGTGAAGAAACGACCGAGCAGTGGTCGCACGCCGAGCATCGGCAGCATGCGCGAGGTCAGGTGCAGCGCCGTGACGCTCTCCGGGACATCGGAGCCGCTCACCGTGGGCGTCCAATACTCGGCCGCAGCTACATCGGAGAACGCACGGGATTGTGCGCGCCAATCGGCGAAATTCGCCGGCGCAACCGATCCACCACCACCGTGCGAGAGGACGACCAGTCGATCGGGGTCCGCGTACGCGAGCGGGCGGAGCAGCACTGAATCAACGACGCTGACGATGGCGGTGGTCGCCCCGATGCCCAAGGCCAGCGCGAGCACCGCGGCGAAGGTGAAGCCGGGATTTCGCCGCAGCGAGCGCCAGCCGTACTTGATGTCGCGGCCAACCAAATCGACGGATGCGCCCGTGCGCGCGTCGCGTACCTCCTCCTTCACCTGGTCGGCGCCACCCGTCTCGAGGAGCGCGGCACGCCGAGCCTCCTGCGGCGAGAGGCCGGCGCGGATCCCGTCCGCCGTCAGCAGGTCCACGTAGGCGCGCAACTCGGCGTCGAGCTCACGCTCGACGCTGCCGCGGTACAGAATGTTCCGGAAGAGATAGGACGCGCGTGGTGGCCAGATCATGCGATCTCCACGATTCGCTCAAGACGTTCGAAGCGCGAGCCCGATCGCGGCCGATATCCGATTCCACTCATTCACCTCTTGCTCGAGCTGGCGTCGGCCGGTCCGGGTCAGGCGGTAGTACTTCGCGCGCCGCTTCGCCTCCGACTCACCCCAGCTCGACGTGAGCCACCCCTGCTCTTCGAGTCGATGCAGGGCGGGAAAGAGCGAGCCCGGTTGGGGTTTGAAGGCGCCTTTCGTGATCTGCTCGATCCGGCGCGAGATGCCGAGCCCGTGCATCTCGCCCAGCGCGAGCGACTTGAGCACGAGCAGGTCGAGCGTGCCCTGCAGAAGGTTGTGTGCCATGGCTGACCTATAGACAAGCGATATGGGCAAAAGGTTCGCGGGCGACGTATCGAATGTCAATAGGAGCGAGTGGAGTGACCGATGCCGCTGTCATGAGTCGAGCGCCGCTGCCGGTTGCCCGCCGCCTCTCGCCGTGCCCGGCCCCACGTGCGAGAATTCACGCTGGCGAGTCTGGATCCCGCTCCACCCCCAACTATCAGAGAGGCTCTCGTGCGAATGCTTCGACCGCTCATCGGGACCGCCGCCGCGATGCTCGCGCCCGCGATCGTGCACGCTCAGAAGCAGCCCGTTGTTCCGACCGGCCAAACGCCGAGTGCCACGCTGACGCCGGGCATCCGGTCCGGCGACGTGATCTACGTGTCGGGTCAGCTCGGCGTCTCGCGCGCAGCGCCCGACAGCACGATCGAAGGGCAGACGAAGCGCGCGCTCGAGAACGTGCAGCGCGTCGTCGAAGCCGGCGGCGGGTCGATGGCCACCGTGCTCCAATGCACGGTGTTTCTCATCGACGTCAAAGACTTCGCCGGAATGAACTCCGCGTACCGCGAGGCGTTCCCGTCGGAGCCACCGGCGCGATCGACCGTGGTGGTCGCGGCGTTGGTGAGCCCCGCCGCGCGGGTGGAAATCGCGTGCGTCGCGGCAGTGAAAGCGAAGTGAAGCGCCGGGCCCGCCTACGCGAGCGCTACTACTCGAGCGCCATTCGGCTCCGGTCGGGAAACGCGAACACGAGTGCGGCGGCGGCTATGTAGAACGCCGAGGTGACACCGAGGGCCGACGCAATTCCGACGTGCGGCAAGGTCGCGAGCACGCCGATCACGAAGGGTGCGAGCGCACCGAGCAGCCGGCCCGAGTTGTAGCCGAGCCCCTGGCCGGTGGCGCGCGCCGCCGTGGGGAACAACTCGGCGAGGAACGGAGCGAACATGCTCCAGTACGCGTGGCCGACGCAGCCGAGAATCGGGCTGAGCACGAACAGCAGGACAGGGTTGTGGACCATCCGACCGTACACCGGAACCATCACCGCGGCGGCGACAAGAAAGCTTGCGAACACGCGTTGTCGCCCGAAACGGTCGCCCAGCGGGCCAAAGGACAGATATCCTATGAACGCGCCCAACTGCACAGGGACCAACCAGGCTGTCGATTTCACGACGGTCATGCCGGCACCGCCCTGCTCGACGGGACTCGCGAGCAGATTGGGTAGCCAGAAAAAAAGACCCCAGTAGGCGAACTGGAGCAGCGACGCGAGCAGACAGGCGAGGAGAGTTCGACGCCGCAGCGCGCGGCTGAACAGCAGTCGATAGGGGTTCGCGGTCGCGGCGCCGCGTCGCTTGTTCTCCGTCCACAACGCCGGCTCGTCGACACGCTGCCGCACCCAGAGCGTGAGGAGCGCCGGCAAAGCGCCGAACGCGAACAATACGCGCCAAGCCGATGGGCCCAATGGCAACACGTCGAGCACGAGCCCAGCGAGCAGCACGGCGAGAATGGCGCCGATGGCCCAGGTCGATTGCATCACACTCGTCGCCTTGTTGCGCGCTTCCGGAGGGAGCGATTCGGCAACGAGCACCGCGCCCGACGCCCACTCGCCACCCATCCCGATGCCGAGCAGGGTGCGCCACGCGGCGAGCTGCACGACGTTCTGGGCGGTGGCTGCGCCCAGCGAGGCGATCGAGAAAATCGCGATGGTGATGTTCAGGGTTCGCACCCGGCCGATCCGATCGGCGATCAGGCCAAACGCGAGGCCGCCGACGGCGGCGCTCACGAGTGTAAGGGTGCCGAGCAATCCGGCGGTCGAGTCGCCGAACCCGAAGTACCGCTTGAGGTGCCCGATCGCGAGGACGTAGATGAGGAAGTCCATCGAGTCGAACATCCAGCCGAGCATGGCGGCGATGAGCGCGCGGCGCTGGCTGGCGGTGAGCGAGCGGAACCACGGCTCGCTCCGTGCCACAGGGGCCTCGACGGGCAGCTCGGGAGTGACGGCCACGCACGAGGGTACCGGCCGCGAGCTCGAAACGCAAACGAGCAAAGCCCGTGAGCGTGCTAACGCGTTGCTCGATTGTCAGTTGCCCATCGAGCCCCTACGTTGCTCGCCGCGGGACGCAGGGAAATCTTGCTGTGACCAGACACCCGGTGTCGGCAGTCACATGATCGTGGAGCGTGGAACCAAGTCGGACGCCGAACTGATCCGCGCGCTCAGCGAGGGCGACCTCGACGCATTCGCAGCTCTGGTCGAGCGGTATCGTGACGCGTGCACACGCTTCGCGGTTCGCATGACCGGCAGCGCGCTGGATGCGGACGACGTCATGCAGAGCGTGTGGATGCGTGCGCTCCGTAACATCCGGAGCTGCAAGAATCCGGACCGATTCGGCGCGTGGTTGTATCAGATTGTCATCAACGAATCGCGGACCTACACGAAGCGACGGCATCAACGCGACAGCCGGTTCATCGACGACGAGTTCATCGTCGACTCCATTCCGGCAGCGGAGCAGCCCGATCTGGCCATGCGCGAAGAAACGCAGGCGGAGATTCAGCGGGCGCTGGACTGTTTGCCGGCGGAACAGCGCGAGGCGTTCGTGCTCAAGTACGTGGAAGAGATGGATTACGAAACGATGGCGGAGTTGACGGGCGTGGGGGTGTCGGCCCTCAAGATGCGGGTGAGCCGCGCCTGCGAACGGCTCCGCGTGCTGCTCGAAGGAGTGAACCATGCGTAACGACGAGAACGACCCGCGCGACGACGCATTCGCTGAGCGAATCGCTCGACCGCTTCGCGCGCCGGAGATCCTGGCGGCCGATTTCGAGGCACGATTGATGGCGCAGGCACGCGCCGAGATCGCTCGTCAGCATGTCGTGACGCGGCGAAAGAACTGGTGGACGACGCGGCGGATGTACACCATGTCGCCATTGGCGGGATTGGCGCTGGCGGCAGGCATCGCCATCATTGCCGCTACCTCGACGCTCGCACTCGGCCGGCGCGCTGCCCCGGAGGCTCCGAGGGTTGCCGCGGTCCACGACACCGTGCAGCTCGTGCGGTTCGTGTTCGCCGACTCCTCGGCGCGCAGCGTTTCGCTGGTCGGTGATTTCAACGAGTGGGCGCGCGGTCGGACTCCGCTGCACGCAACGGCTCGGGCCGGCGTGTGGTCGGTGTCGATTCCGCTCACGCCCGGACGGCACGAGTACGCCTTCATCGTGAACGGGCATCGCTGGGTCGCCGATCCGCTCTCGCCGGGCAATCGCGACGAGTTCGGGACGGAAAGCTCCGTATTGATGCTCGCGTCGAGCAACGACGCATCATGAGTCGCGCGACGCGAGTCGCCACGCGGCTCGTACTCGCATCGCTCTTCGTCCCAGGCTGGACTGCCGCGCAGCGCGTCTCGTCGAGCATCGACATCGGCGGGTCGAGCATGCGCTACGCCGACTCGATCTCCTCGAACGGGCCGTCGCTCAGTCCGAGCGTTGGCCTCGATTGGGCTCGCAGCTCGGTGGCGGCGTCAGGGACGTACTCGCATTTCAGCGGAGGCTGGAGCTCGCAGGGCGCGGTGAGCGGCTCCGTCTTTACGCCGTCGGCGGGTCTGCTGGTGGGCGAGCTTGGGGGCTCGGCTGGCGGCAGCGTTCACGCCGACGACTCGCGGACCGGTCAAGTGCTGGCCATGGGCCGACTTCACGCGATGGCCACTCAGCACGGGGCGTGGGTCGGCCTTGGTGCAGGCCGGACGTGGGACGGCTCGTTCTGGCGAAATGTCGTGGCGTCGGAGGCTGGCGCCTGGGTAAACAGCAATGGGCTCAGTCTCGTCGGGACGGTCGCACCGATGCGGGTCGACGATACCATCAGGTACATCGACACCGAGCTGTCGTCGCGATGGACCTCGGCGAAGCTTGAGCTTGGCGCGTCGGTCGGCGTGCGCGGCGGCGCGCACGTTCCCGCAATCGGCGGAACCGGGAATGACTGGGGCAGCCTGGCGATCGTCGCCTGGCTCGTTCCGCAGATCGGGCTGGTGTTCAACGCGGGGACGTATCCGGTCGACCTCACGCAAGGCTTCCCGGGCGGACGGTTCGTGACGCTCAGCGTGCGACTGCGCACGCCCCCGCAGCGCGATCGAGATCTTGCGGTCTCCGCCGACCCGCCGCGCACCAAGGGTGTGGCGTCGTTCTCGGTTCAGCCGGGGTCGAGCGCGGTGACCGTCCACGTTCGCGCGCCCGGCGCACACGCGGTGGACGTGATGGGCGATTTGACCGCCTGGCGGCCAGTCGCCATGCGCCCGGCCGGCGACGGAAGCTGGTATCTGATCTTACCGGCGGGCAGCGGCGCCCATCAACTCAATCTTCGAGTCGATGGCGGGACCTGGGCCGTACCACCGGGCTTGCCTGTTGTGACCGATGAATTTGGTGGGTCGTTCGGATTGCTGGTTCTCCCGTGATGTCGATCACACAAAAAACATCGGCTGCCGGTGACGCGCTCGGCGAACCAGGCAGTCGAACACGTGGCAAGCAAGACCGTCCGAGTGGCATGGCCGGCTCTTGCATGTGGTCATCTGAATGAGAGGTTTGGCAATGCGACAGATTTCAACGATGAGCGTACTGGCGGCGGGCGCGATGCTGGCACTTCGCGTCGCGGGCGCCCAGACGCCCGCCAACGATCCGTCGGCGCGGCTCAGGGAGGTGCTCCCGAGCGACGTCGCGACGCGGGTGTTGGAGAAGATCGCCGAGGCGCGGGCCCACGATCTGCCGGCGCAGGCACTCGAAAATCGCGCGCTCAAATTCGCCGCGAAGGGTGTGGATCCCAAGGACATCGAGCAGTCCATCGATCAGCAGTTGAATCGAATGGAAGTGGCGCGGGACTCCCTCCGCAGCGCGCGCGGCAAGCAGCCGAGCGGCGACGAAGTGGACGCAGCGGCGGACGCGATGCGCAAAGGGCTGGACGGCTCACAGATCAGCGCGCTGGCCAAGAGCGCCCCGTCGGGCAGGTCGCTCGTCGTTCCACTTTACGTGTTAGGCAGCCTGCTCGACCGCGGCCTTCCCTCGGATGCAGCACTGCAGAAGGTCAAGGATCGGCTCGCGGCGCGGGCCTCCGACACCGATCTCGAGCAGCTGCCGGCGCAGGCTGGCAAGGGACAGAGGCCGGCGGAAACCGGTCAGGCGCTCGCGGAGACCAAACGCCCGGGCAGTGCGCCCGGCGCAGCGAACGGCTCGTCCGCGGGCGGCCCGCCGGCGGGCGTACCGGCGAACGGCGGCCGCGGTGCCAACCCTGGCACTTCCCACAAGCCGACGACCCCCGGGGGCAAGAAGCCTTAGCGCGATACGTTGGGAGCCAGGCGGGCGCGATTCAACATCCCCCGATCCCGGCGCGTAGTTTTGGAGAATGAACGTGGCGGCGCTTCCGTTCGGGAGCGCCGCCTTTCTTCAGAGCCATACCTCGCGCGCGCCTGGCGCCTGCGCCTTACATAATTCTGCGCCCATGTCGATCCGGTTGGTATATCCAGTCCTCGCAGTCGTGGCGGTCGTGGCAGTCGCGGCGTGTTCGCGCAAGCAGAACCGGGTGGTCTCCCTGCCAACCGCGACCATCAGTCGCGGCAACATCGCCGTACGCGTGCAGGCGACCGGGACCGTCGAGCCGATCGATCCCGTCGATATCAAGTCGAAGGCGAACGGCATGGTCATTCAAATGCCGGTCGAGGTTGGCTCGGTGGTCAAGCGCGGCGACCTGCTGGCTCAGGTCGATCCGCGCGACGTTCGCAACCAGTACGACCAGGCGGCCGCCGACGACGTGGTCTCGGCAGCATCGCTCGCCACAGTTGTCCGCAACCAGGCGAGACTGGATTCACTCTTTGCTCAACGCGTCATCGCTGCCTCGGCGCACGACAGCACCAAAGCCACGCTCGCCTCGGCGAAAGCCGATCTGACGGAGAAGCGAGCGAGCCTGGACCTGGCCCGGCAAAAGCTCGAGGACGCGACCGTCCGCGCGCCGATCAGCGGAACGATCGTGAGCCGGCCCGTCACGCAGGGGCAGATCATCACGTCCGCCATGTCAGCCAACGGCGGCACGACGCTGATGACGGTCGCCGATCTTGGCCGCGTGCGCATGCGCGTGACCATCGACGAAGTCGAGATGGGCAACATTCGGGTCGGTGAGCCGGCCAGTGTTGCGGTCGATGCGTTCCGGGACCGGACGTTCGAGGGCGTGATCGAGAAGATCGAGCCGCAGGCGGTCGTGACGCAGGGTGTGACGTTCTTTCCCGTGATGGTGAACATCGACAACAAGGATGGCTTGCTGCTGCCCGGCATGAACGGCGAGGTGACGATCCGGGCGGCGGATCTCTCGAACGTGGCACAGATCCCGATCGACGCGACCCGCTCGACCAGCGAGCTGGCGCCGGTCGCTCGCATGTTCGGCGTCTCGGTCGACTCGCTGATCAGTCAGTTGCGGAAGGAGCTCGTGCCGACGGATGGGGGCACGACGGGCGTTCCGGCGCGGTACGCAGTGGTGGCCCTGCCCGACAGCAGCTACGAGATGCGACTGATCAAGACGGGGCCGAGCGATCTGCGCGTCGCGCAGGTGCTCGACGGTGTAAAGGAGGGCGATCGCGTCGTGATGCTTGGCGCGATCATGACTGGCCGGCCGACCAGCCTGCCCAATCTGCAAATCGCCGCGAATATGCGGCGTCCGGCGTCGGGCGCGCAGTCAGTGCAAGCCGGCGAACCGGTGACGCCCGCAGCCGGATCGGGCGCCAAGACGAAATCACAACCCGCTGCTCCGAGCAAGGCACGACAGGCACAGAAACCGTGACATTCCGGGTGAATCCGTCACTCGTCAGGCTGTTCGTTGGACCAACGCTCCTCGCCGCGGCCTGCGTCCGTGGTGCGCCCGGCATCGAAGGGTCCGCGCCCGTGCCGGCGACGCCCGGCACGCGGTGGG
>DATJIZ010000022.1:0-9860 GCA_035492735.1 Gemmatimonadaceae bacterium
CGGGCTGCTGAGCAGGCGGCAGCGGCGAGTTGGGGTCAGTCCTTCAGGGGGCTGGCCCCAATTTCGGTTTGGGGGATCTAGGCTATCGGTTATCCGGTAACCGGTTTTCGGTGGCCGGTTTTGCGCGGCGACGGGACAGCACTCTACCGCGGAGATTCTGGGCGCCGCGGCTCGGCAGCCCAAACTCGTCGACGCGCGGCGGCGGCACGGCTGGCGCGGTCGCGACCTGTCCCAGACCGCCGCGCAACCGGCCACCGAGAACCGGTTACCGGTTCGCCGAAAACCTAGATCCCCTCTCCCGATCGAGTGCCGTCCTTCATCACACGGTTCCGGACTTCACCTCAAGGCCTGACCGCAGTAAGGACATGCCCATCGATCGTCTCGAGCGGCTTGGCCCCGACCAGGCTCGCCAGCGTGGGCGCCAAATCCACGACCCGCGCCGGCTCGTCGTGCTTTCCGGCGGCAATCCCCGCCCCGTAGAAGACGAGCGGCACATGCGTGTCGTCGTCGTACGGCGAGCCGTGGATTCCCGTCGCGTAATCCCCCCACACGCTCCCCTGCTTGAGCGTCACCACCACCGCGACCGGCCAGTTGGCCGGGACCGCGTGCCGCCAGCGGCGTGCGATGACATCGTGCGTCGTGTCGGCGCGCAGGATGTCGGTGAAGAGGTCCGCCCGCGCGACGCCGGGCTGCTTCTTGGCCTCGGCGGCGAACGATCGCGCGACCGAGTCGACGCTGAGGTGAGACTTGGTGAGCGAAGCCTTGTCGAGGAAGAGCATCGCGTCTTCGAAGTCGAACGCGCTCGAGTCGACGCCTTTGGCGACGAGCCGGCTCACGAACTCCTTGTCGAGGCCCGAGAGATCGCCGCGCAACGGGCCGCCCATCGCGTTCCCTTTGGATTCCGCGACGAGCTCCGGCGCCATCGTCACGCCGTGGTCCGCCGTGAGCGCCACGACGATCGTCGACGAATCGCGCAGCTTGTACAGTGAATCGAGCAGCGTGCCGATCGCGCGATCGACGCGCAGCATCTGGTCGTGGATCTCGCGTGAGCCCATGCCGAACCGGTGGCCCACGGCGTCGGTCGACGAGAGCGAGACCGCCAGCAGATCGGGCGCCGGTCCCGCGCCGAGCTTGAGCGCATTCACGCCCGCGAGGGCGAATTGGACCGTGATGTCGTCCATCCATGGGAAGGCGATGATGTCGCGCGCCGCCTGCACCGAGTCGGCAGGCATGCGGTGCGGGAACGCCGGCTCGCGACCCAGGTCTTCGACCCAGACGCTATCGGGCTCCGGGTACGACGAGACGGGCAGCAGCGGCTCCCAGGCCTTGCCGGCGTACCGCTGGGGAATGTGCAGAGCGTTGAAGGCCTGCACCCACGACGGAAGCGAGTCGGTGTAATAGGTGCTCGTCGTGAAGTTCCCGTTTGCCGCATACCAGTAGACGCTTTCCTTCGCCTTGCCGATCGGCAGGATGGCGCCGCGATCCTTCCGCGACACGGAGAGCGCGCGCGATCGCGAGTCCTTGGCCTTCATCCAGTCGAAGAGCGTTGTGCCCTGGAAGCGGAATGGCGATGCCCCCGGTCCGCCGCCGCCGATGAGCGGCGCCTTGGCATCCGGTACGCCGATCGCGTTGAGGACGATGCCGGTGCTGTACGGCTCCCTCCCCGACCCGATCGTCGCGTGGCCGGGTGCCGTCTCGGCGTTGGCGTGATCCTGGAACGCCTGCGTGTAGACCGCCCCGCCCTTGATGAGCCGAGCCAGGCCGTACTTGTACTGGCTGGCGTATCGATCGAGGTAGTCGGCGCGCATCTGGTCGACGGTGATTACCACCACCAGCTTGGGCGCCGGAGCAGCCGGTGTCACGGGGTTGGCGCCGGGGTTCGCACCGATCATCGCGATCGCAGCGAGCGGTGCCGTAGCGGCGAGCCAGCGACGCGGCCGGTTGAGCAGGGACATGTGGTTTCCTGAAGAGCGGACTCCAAAATGTGCGCCCAGGGATCCGCACATGCAATTCAGGCCCGCGTCTCGCGTCCGCAGGCATGGCGCCCTAGGGCCTCGCGTCGTAGGGCCTCGCCTCCGCAGATTGAGCCCCCACCCCCCTTCCCCTTCCCCTTCCCTCTTCCCCCTTCCCTCTTCCCCCTTCCCCCCTGTCGATTTCCGAACGCCTCGTTCGACGTAGCTATGTAACCCAACGGGAGACCACGATGCGATTCATGGTGATCGTCAAAGCGACGAAAGAATCCGAGGCCGGCGTGATGCCGGGCCAGGAGCTGCTCACCGCGATGGGCAAGTACAACGAGGAGCTGGTGAAGGCGGGCGTGATGCTGGCCGGCGAAGGCCTGCAACCGAGCTCGAAGGGCGTGCGGGTCGCGTTCGACGGGCCCAAGCGCACGGTGATCGACGGCCCCTTCTCCGAGACCAAGGAGCTGATCGCTGGCTACTGGCTCTGGCAGTGCAAATCGCTGGACGAGGCGATCGAGTGGGTCAAGCGCTGCCCGAACCCGATGTCGGGGCCGTCGGAGATCGAAATCCGGCAAGTGTTCGAGTCCGAGGATTTCGGCGACGAGTTCACGCCGGAGCTGCGCGAGCAGGAGCGAAGGCTGGCCGAGCAGATCGCGGCGAACGCGCAGCGGTGAGTCGAGCCCCATCGAGTCCCTCAGCTCGAGGTCGATTTCTCGCTCGCGGAGTGATGGTGTCCCTATCGGCACCTCCGGCTAAGTGAGACAATGTGTGACTTCGGTGAAGTGGCGATTCGACGAGTTGGTGAAGTCAAACCACGAATCCGCGGCGATAAGTCAGCCCGTCGCGTGCCTCCGAAAGTGAGACAAAGTTCCACATAGCCGAAACCTCTCAACTAGACACCACGCACGTCTTCGAGCCTTCGAGCCTTCGAGCCTTCAACCATCATCCACCCCGGCCTTCCATGCTCTCCGACTTCCGACGCGCGTTGCGCAGCCTCGCCCGGGCTCGCGGGTTCGCGATCGCAGTGATCGCGACGCTGGCCCTCGGCATCGGCGCGAATACGGCGATGTTCACGCTCCTCCGCGGTACGCTGCTCCGCCCGCTGCCCAACCAGGACGGCGATCGCCTCGTGTACCTGCGGCAGTCGGCGCCGGGCGCGGGCCAGCAGAACGTGCTGTTCTCCGTCCCCGAGATCCGGGACTATCGCGCCGGATCCAAGAGCCTCGAGGGCCTCGCGGAGTTCTCGCAGATGACCTTCACGCTCGTCGACGGCGACGCCGAGCCGGTGCACATGCAGGCCGGCGTGGTCAGCGGGAACTTCTTTCACGTGATGGGGCTCGCGCCGGCGATCGGGCGCGTGACGAATGCGCGAGACGACGGGCCGTCGGCCGCGCCGGTCGCGGTGCTGTCGTACCCGTTCTGGATGGACCACTTCGGCGGCGATCCCAAAGTCATCGGGCACACCGTGCGCATCAATGACATGGTGTCGACCATCGTCGGCGTGGTGCAGCGCGCGCCGCAGTATCCCACCAAGACCGACGTGTACGTCAACATGGTGACGAGCCCGCACCATCTGAGCGCGACGATGGTCACCGGTCGCACGCACCGCATGACCGAAGTGTTCGGGCGACTTGCGGCCGGCGCGACGGTCGACCAGGCGCGCGCCGAGATCGCGCGGCTCTCGGCCAACGTCTTCCGCGATCATCCGGAGGCATACGAGCAGGCGAGCCGCTACTCGATCACCGTGTCGCCGCTCCGCGCGGCGCTCAACGAGCGCGCGTCGCTCACGATGTGGCTCCTGATGGGCGCCGCGAGCTACGTGCTCCTGATTGCCTGCGCGAACGTCGCCAATCTCACGCTGATGCGCGGCGTCGGCCGCCAGCGCGAGATGCTCGTGCGGGCCGCGCTCGGCGCCGGCACGTGGCGACTGCGCGCGCTGTTGCTGATCGAGAACCTGACGCTCGCGGTGATCGGCGGCGTGCTCGGCGTGCTGGTGGCCTTCGCCGGGCTCAAGATGCTGATCGCCTTCGCCGCCCAGCTCACGACCCGCGCCGACGAGATCCGCGTCGATGGCGTCGTGCTGGCGTTGAGCCTCGCGACGAGCGTACTCGCCGCGATTGTCCTCTCGTTCGTGCCGCACATCGGGTCGACGCGCGATCTCGCGGCGCCACTCGCCGCGGCGGGCCGTCGCACCACCGGCGGACGCGCGCGCAATCGCCTGCAGAACGGCCTCGTCGTCGCGCAGCTCGCCGTCTGCATGGTACTGCTCACGGCGGCCGGGCTGCTCGTGCGCACGCTGGCCAACCTCCAGTCGGTCGAAACCGGCGTGAACGCGCGCAATGTGCTGACGCTCGACGCGCCGATCGAGACCAACACCATCCAGCAGCCCGAGAAGCTGGCGATGTACGAGCGCATGCGGGACAAGGTCGCGGCGCTCCCCGGCGTCGAGGTTGCATCGCTCGGCTCGAACGTGCCGCTCAAATCCACGTACTTCGTGCTCGAGGTGAAGGCCGACGGCCGGCCGCTCGCGTCGGGTGAAGCCACGCCGCGCGCGACGTACAAGACGGCGGATCCGGGCTACTTCCGCGCCGCGGGCATTCCGCTGCTCGCCGGCCGCGCGTTCACGACCACCGATCGGCGCGAGTCGCCCAAGGTCGTGATCCTCAACCAGTCGTTCGCCAAGCGGCTGTTCGGCGATCGCAATCCGATCGGCCAGCGCGTCGCATGGACGGGCGAAGTGCTCAAGTTCATTCCGATAACCGGCGAGTGGCGCACGGTCGTGGGCGTGGTGGGTGACACGCGTGACGCGGGTCTCGACGCCGATCCGACGCCGACGATCTTCCAGCCGTTCGCGCAGGAAGAAATCTTCGCCGGATCGCTGGTGATCCGCACGAATTCCGATCCGCAATCGCTGCAGCCGGCCGTCACGCGCGCGATCCGCGAGCTGTATCCTCGGCAGATCATCGAGAACGTGGCGACGCTCGAGCAGGTGCGCGACGCGACGGTCGCGCCGCGGCGGCTCAACGCGCTGTTCATCGCCTGCTTTGGCGGACTCGCGATGATCATCGCGATGGTGGGCATCGCCGGCGTGCTGGCGTTCTCCGTCAGCTCGCGCACGGCGGAGATCGGAATCCGCATGAGCCTCGGCGCCGATGCGGGTCGCGTGCAGCGCATGGTGCTCGGCGAAGGCGGCGTGCTGCTCATCGGCGGGCTCGCGACGGGCGTCGTCGGCGCGTGGGTGGCGTCGCGCTTGATGCAAGGGCTCTTGTTCGGCGTGGCGCCGCATGATCCGGCCACGCTCGCGGCGGTGGCAGCACTGATCGGATTGGTGGGAGTCGCGGCGTGCTGGGTGCCCGCGGTGAGGGCGGCGAGGGTGGATCCGGCGGTGGCGTTGCGGGCGGAGTGAGCGGGGGAAACACGAAGGGGCAAGCGCATGGCGCTCGAACGGTAAGCGAGTAGCGTCGCTCTCGCGCGCTATGCGCTTGCCGTTCGCCGGCGGATGATGGCAGCTTACGGGACTCCATCGTTCGTCCCGCCACTCCGAGAGCCCCATGCCCCGTCTGACGATCCTCGCCGTCTCCGCCTGTCTCGCGCTTCCCGTCTCTCTCCAGGCGCAGCGCGGCGGCGGGCGCGGGACGCCGATCGGTCAAGGTGAATCGTGTCCGCCGGGCATGACCGAGATTCGCCCGCGGAGCTGCATGGCGCCGGAATTCCCCGCGCCGAGCATCCTCGACTATCGCCCGCGCTCGACCCTGGTCACCGCGGTGCACATGGTGCCGCGCGCGAAGTATCCGGCGATTGATTTCCACGGCCATCCGCAAGGCTTGTTGAGCAGCGCCGACGGCCTCGCGCGGCTGGGCGCCGCGATGGACAGTCTCAACGTGCGCATCATGATCTCGGCGGACAATTCGTCCGGCGAGCGGCTCAAGACGATGCTCGCGAACATTCGCGCCTCGGACAAGATGAAGGACCGCGTGCGCATGCTCGCCGGAATCAATTTCCGGAACGTCGGTCCCGGCTGGGCCGCGCAGGCGGTGAAGCAGCTCGACGACGACATCGCCGCCGGTGCGGTCGGCGTCGGCGAGATCCCCAAGAGCCTGGGTTTGTCGATCAAGAAGCCCGACGGCTCGCGGCTCCGGATCGACGATCCCGAGCTCGACCCGATCTGGGACGAATGCGCGCGACTCGGCATTCCCGTGTTCATCCACACGGCCGACCCGCAGGAGTTCTTTCAGCCGATCGACTACACGAACGAGCGCTGGCTCGAGCTGTCGCTGTTCTCCGATCGCCGCTATCCGCAGGATCGCTTCCCGAGCTTCGAGGAGCTGATGACGGAACGCGACAACCTGTTCCGCAAGCATCCCAGGACGACGTTCGTCG
The DNA here is from genome assembly GCA_035492735.1 of Gemmatimonadaceae bacterium. Lineage (GTDB taxonomy): Bacteria > Gemmatimonadota > Gemmatimonadetes > Gemmatimonadales > Gemmatimonadaceae > JAQBQB01. Next base: position 6,342 of record DATJIZ010000022.1, read on the forward strand.
CGGCGCACATGGGCTGGCACGCGAACGATCTGCCGAGTCTCGCCAAGATGCTCGACGAGATGCCGAACGTGTACACCGAAGTCGGCGCGGTGCTCTACGACATCGGCCGGCAGCCGCGCGCGGCGCACGACTTCTTCATCAAGTATCAGGACCGGATCCTGTTCGGCAAGGATTCGTTCCAGCCAGAGGAGTACCCGTACTACTGGCGCGTGTTCGAGACGAACGACGACTACTTCGACTACTACCGGCCGTACCACGCGTTCTGGAAGCTGTACGGGATCGGGCTGCCCGACCCGGTGTTGAAGAAAGTCTATTATGAGAACGCTGAGAAGATCACGAAGGGGATTCCGCGGTAGGGGGCGGCGGCCCACCCGCGGCGATCGGATCGCGTGTCCACGCCCAGCCACGATGCGCATCGCGCCGTCGAAGCGGTTTGGCGCATCGAGTCGCCCAAGCTGATCGCCGGTCTCACGCGGATGGTCCGCGACGTCGGTCTGGCCGAGGACCTGGCGCAGGACGCGCTCGTGGCGGCGCTCGAGCAGTGGCCCAGCTCCGGTGTCCCCGACAATCCCGGGGCGTGGCTCATGACGACCGCCAAGCGCCGGGCCATCGACACGCTGCGCCGCTCCAAGATGCAGGAGCGCAAGCATCCGGAGATCGGCGTGGAGATGGAGGCCCAGCTCGAGCGCGCCGCCCCCGACCTCGATGCGGCGATCGACGACCACATCGGCGACGATCTGCTGCGGCTCATCTTCATGACCTGCCACCCGGTGCTGTCGACCGAAGCCCGCGCCGCGCTGACGCTCCGACTGCTCGGCGGCCTCACGACCGACGAGATCGCGCGCGCCTTTCTCGTCTCGGAGCCGACGATCGCGCAGCGCATCGTGCGCGCCAAACGCACGCTCAACGAAAAGAAGGTTCCGTTCGAGGTGCCGCGCCCCGAGGAGCTCGCGGCGCGGCTCGCGTCGGTGCTCGAGGTGATCTACCTCATCTTCAACGAAGGCTACGCGGCGACGGCGGGCGACGATTGGGCGCGACCGTCGCTGTGCGAGGATGCGCTGCGACTCGGCCGCGTGCTCACGGGGCTCGTGCCGGCGGAGCCCGAGACGCACGGGCTCGTGGCGCTCATGGAGATCCAGGCGTCGCGGCTGCGCGCGCGCGTGGGACCGTCGGGCGAGCCGGTGCTGCTGCTCGACCAGGACCGTGCGCGCTGGGACTGGGTCCTCGTGCGGCACGGACTCGCCGCGCTGGACCGCGCCGAGCAGCTCAGCGAGCGACTCGGCTACTACACGCTGCAGGCGGCGATCGCCGCCTGTCACGCTCGCGCGCGCCGGGCCGAGGACACCGACTGGCGCCGCATCGCCGCGCTCTACGGCGGCCTCGCGGCGATCGCGCCGTCGCCGATCGTCGAGCTCAATCGCGCGGTCGCCGTGGCGATGGCCTTCGGGCCCGCCGCTGGACTGGAGATCGTCGACGCACTCGCCGCCGAGAAGACGCTCGAGTCGTACCATCTGCTGCCGAGCGTGCGCGGCGACTTGCTCGAGAAGCTCGGCCGGCTCGACGAAGCGCGCGCCGAATTCGAGCGCGCGGCGAGCATGACGCGCAACGCGAAGGAACGCGCGCTGTTGTTGCGGCGCGCCGAGGCCGCTGCGCGCTGACGTATTGTCGGGCAATTGCCGACTCGCCACGCAACAGGGCCTTCCCACACCGCACAAACTTTTCTTGAACTTGTCGCACCCTGGCCCCACCCCCAGGTTGCGAAAACAATCTCATCCTGACCAGGAAGAATCGGCTATGCTTCATTCCGCACGATTCATCCGAGTGGCACTCGGGTGGTCATTCATCGCGAGCTCGGTTGCTCATCCAGTCGCTTTGCATGCGCAGGCGCCCACCGGGAACGTGACCGGACGCGTCACCGATGAAGCCGGAGGTCCCGCGCAAGGGGCCAGCGTACTGCTCATGGGCACGCAGTACGGCGCTCAGGTTCGAAGCGACGGCAGCTATCGACTCACCGCGCCGGCCGGCCGCTACGCCATCACCGCCCGGCTCATCGGGTACTCGAGCCGCACCGACTCGGTCACCATCACCGCCGGTGGAACCGCGACGGTCAACTTCAGCCTCGGCAAGGCGGCGACGACGCTCGAGGCGGTCACGACGCTCGGCACGCGCGGCGAGCAGCGCACCGTGCTCGACGCCCCGGTGCCGATCGACGTGCTCCCCGCGGCGGACCTGCACTCGACGGGCCGCACCGAGACGGCGCAGATGATTCAGGCCGTCGCGCCGTCGTTCAACTTCCCGCGCACTACGCTCGGCGACGCGACTGACAATGTGCGGCCCGCCACCCTGCGCGGCATGTCGCCCGATCAGTCGCTGGTGCTCATCAACGGCAAGCGGCGCCATCTGAGCGCGGTGGTCAACATCAACGGCTTCGTCGGCCGCGGCTCCGAGGCGGTCGATCTGAACGCCATTCCGGCGAGCATGATCGATCACATCGAGATCCTGCGCGACGGCGCGGCGGCGCAGTACGGCTCCGATGCGATCGCCGGGGTGATCAACATCGTGCTCAAGTCGAATGCGCCCGGTGACATCACGACGCAGCTGGGCGAGTACGACACGCGGCAGCCCGCGGCCGGCAACTGGACCTCGGACGTGACGCACCACGACGGCAAGCTGTTCGACCTGAACGCCGACCGCGGCTGGAGCTTCGGGCAGAACGGCTACGTGTACGTCGGCGGCGAGATCCGCGATCGCGGCCTGACCAATCGCGCCGCGCCCGACCTGCGCCAGCAGTACTTCACGGGCGATCCGCGGAACAGCGATCCCAACCTGCCGGTGCCGGAGAAGGTGACGTTCAAGATCGGCGACTCGTACAACCACGACGTGCAGGGCTTCATCAACGCCGGCACGACGCTGGCGAACGGCGTGCAGCTCTACGCGTTCGGCGGCGCGAGCCATCGCTTCGGCGATTCGTTCGGCTTCTGGCGGCGTCCGCAGGACGCGAACAACGTGCGCGCGATCTACCCCAACGGATATCTGCCCGAAGAGCAGCCGACGATCGTCGACGGCTCGGGCTTCGCGGGCGGCAAGGGACGCGCGCTCGGCTGGGACTACGACCTGAGCACCGGGTACGGCCGCGACCAGTTCGACATGCACGTCGTGCACAGCGTCAACGTGTCGATGGGCGCCTCGTCGCCGACCAACTTCTATGCCGGCCAGCTCGCGTTCGGCCAATGGACGAGCAATCTGGATCTGAACCGCGACTTCGACGTGGGGATGCATTCGCCGATTCACGCGGCGTGGGGCGGCGAGTTCCGCGTCGATCAGTACAAGATCACGCAGGGCGACCAGGCTTCGTACGAGAACGGCGGCCAGTTCGTGCTCGACGCGAACGGAAATCCCACCAAGACGCCGGGCGCCGTCGGCTCACAGGTGTACCCGGGCTTTCGTCCGGAGGACGCGGGCAGCCATTCGCGCAACAACGTCGCCGGCTACGCCGAGCTGTCGAGCGACGTGACCAGC
>DATJIZ010000023.1:0-7068 GCA_035492735.1 Gemmatimonadaceae bacterium
GATGATCGCGCGCGGCAGGTTCCGTTCGCCGTCTTTCACCTCGCCACCGGCGAACGTGAGATCCGCCCAACCATCGAATGCCCACAGAACCGAGACGAGGGCGAGGCCGAACGGTGCGACGGAAAACGTCCCGGGAGGGAACAACGGCGTGAAATGTCCGCCCGTTTTCGGAAGCCCAACGGCGAACGCCAGGAAAATGACAAACAGGAGTCCGCCGTATTTCGCGAGTGTCGTTGCGCCCGTCACGAGCGCGCTCCACCTGACCCCGACGATGTTGAACGCCGACGTCAGGATGATCGCCCCGGCCGCCGTGTACCTCGCGTACGTGTCGTACGGCGCCACGAGCGGATTGTGGCCGAGGACCCGGAGGAAGTACTCGGCGAACGTGATGGCGAGCGCACCGATAGCCGCGGCGCGAATGATGACGAGCTCCGCCCATCCGAACAGGAACGCCGGGAGCCTTCCCCATCCTTCGCGCAGGAAGACGTAGATGCCGCCCGTTTTCGGGAACGTGCTGGCGACCTCCGCGAGTGCGAGCGCGCCGCACATTGCGAGTAGCCCGCCGACGATCCAGACCGCCAGCATGGCTCCGGGCCCCGGCAGTCTGTTGGCGATCCCCGCCGGTGATCGGAAGATCCCCGATCCGATCGTGATGCCGACGACGACGGTGATCGCGCCGAACAAGCCCAGGCGTCGCGGGAGACTCTCGTTTCCGGTTGAAGTGGCTGGCATGTGCCTATGGTAAACCGGGACGCACCTCGGCGCGAGCCGTGCAGAAGTCAGGAAGGTTGCAGCGTCCGGGGCGGTTGAATCGAGCGGTGGGAGCGTACACTTTTCGGCGTGACTTCATGCCCAACATGGCCATTTCGCGCGGTCGGACACGGCTGCACATGCGACCGGGTTCCTGAATGACGATTCGAGCCGCGCTGTTCTGGATAGCCGCCGCCTGCTGCGTCATCGCCGAGCTCGCCATTCTTCGTTCCCTGCTCTTTGGGCGCGCGAGAAAGGCCGAACGGCAGAACGAGAGTGGCGCGGTCGTTGGGCGAAGCAGCCGGCCAGTCGAGGTGGCGTGGGCACTGCTGCCGGCGGTTGGTCTTCTCCTCGTTTTGTACCTGACGTGGCGAGCGGTCGAGCGACCATCGACGCTGCCATTGGACATCGGTCGCGCCAGCGCGACCATCGGAGCATGAGATGAACGCCTTGCGGCGTCTTTCGATTCTGTCGCTGATCCTCGGTGTTGGGCAGGTCGTGTTCGGTGCCATCGTGCGGATTACCGGCTCTGGCCTCGGCTGTGGCGATCACTGGCCGAAGTGCGAGGGCCACTGGTTCCCGCCGCTCGACCGACCGGACCTGATCATCGAGGTATCTCACCGCTACATCGCGGCCACGCTGTCAGTTGCGATCGTCGCGCTGCTCGCTGTGGCTCTCCGCAAACGGAGCACACCGGGCGTTGGCGGGCGAGGCGGCGTGCTTCGCGCCGCAGCGCTCGCTGCCACCCTCGTTGTCGTCGCGGCGCTGTTCGGTGCCGTGACCGTAAAGCTCGAGCTCGGGAACAAGCCCGTGATCGTGACGCACCTGGCGATCGCAATGACGCTGCTCGCGGTGCTGGTGTCCGCGGTCATGCGAGCGGGAGGCCTTGGCGCGGCAAGCGCCGAGATCGGAACGGCATCGGCAAGAACGTGGCGCGGCGCGCGGGCGGCCCTCGCGATGACCTTCGTGGTGCTCGTGATGGGCGCGTTCACCGCGCATGTGCCCGGGGCGAACGCGTCGTGCGTTGGCTTCCCGCTCTGCCGCGGCTCGCTGATGCCAAGCGGCACTCAGCACATCCAGCTGACCCACCGCGTCCTCGCGTTTCTTCTGTTCTTCCATCTGATGGGCGTCGCCATTGGTGTGGTGCGGCGCCGCGAAGCGCCGTTGATCATTCGGGCAGCGCTCACCGCGTTCGGCCTGGTGTTGGTGCAGCTCGTGGTCGCAGCGGCGTTGGTGGAAATGCAATTGCCGGCGCTGATCCGCTCGCTGCATCAGGCGGTGGGGACGCTCGTGTGGGTGGCGGTGGTCATTCTCGCGATGCTGAGCCGTCGCGGGGCATTTGGCGTCGGCGTACCGGCGCGTGTCCCGTCCCCGCGCCCAACGCTGCGGGCGGCGGAGGTCGCGACGTGACGCACACCACGATCGAGCAGACGCGTCAGGCGAGCCTAACGCGAGACCTCGTCGCGCTGACGAAGCCGCGCATCATCTCACTACTGCTCGTGACGACGATCGCGCCGATGTTCGTCGCCGGGACGCCGTCGGTGAGCCTGGTGCTGCTCGTGGCGGTCGGCGGCTACCTCATGGCTGGCGGCGCGAACGCGGTGAACATGTATCTCGACCGCGACATCGACGACCGGATGGCGCGCACGCGCCTGCGCCCGATTCCGAGCGGTCGCATGACGCCGTCGGCGGTGCTGGCGTTCGGCGTCGCGCTGTCGTGCGCGGCCACGTGGATGCTCGCGCGGTTCGTGAACGTCCTGACGGCGGCGCTCGCCCTGGCCGGCTTCTACTTCTACGTGTTCATCTACACGCGGTGGCTCAAGCGGTCCACACCGCACAACATCGTGATCGGCGGCGCGGCCGGCGCATTTCCGCCACTCGTGGGTTGGGCAGCGGTGACGAACCGCATCGACCTCGCGGCGCTGTACCTGTTCCTGATCATCTTCTACTGGACGCCACCGCACTTCTGGGCGCTCGCACTCCTCAAGCAGCGCGACTATGGGAATGCGGGCGTTCCGATGGCGCCGCTCGTATGGGGCGAGCGCGAGACGAAGGACCAGATGCTCTGGTACACGCTGATTCTCGTGCCGCTCACGCTGCTGCCGGTGGCGTTCGGCGCGTTCGGGTGGTTCTATTTCGCCAGTGCGTTCGCGTTAGGCGCGATCCTCCTCGCGGGGATCCTGCGGGTGCGTTCGCTCCCGCAGTGGAACAAGGCGGCCTGGAAGCTCTACAAGTTCTCCCTGCTATACCTCGCGCTGTTGTTCGTCGCGATGGTCATCGACCGGAGAGTCTGAAGAACGCTGGTTCCGTTGCGCCTTACGCGCGCACTCAGCGAGCGCTCTTCACCCGCAGCGTAACTGCCGCCGTCTTGCCTGGCTCGATCGTCACGGTCTCCTCGGCCTCCTCGAGCCTCGGATGCCATAGACGGAGGCGATAGCGGCCCGGCGGGATCGAGTCGATCGAGAACGAACCGTCTCCGCCAGTCGTCGTGAAATACGGGTGGTCGAACGCCACGATCCACGCGTGCGTCCAGGAGTGGACATCGCAACTCAGGCGCAGGACACCGGGCTTCGCGAGCACGTGCTCGTTGGGCACCACCTGGCCTTCGTCCGTCTCACGAATCGTCGCCAGCACCTCGCCGGTACCACTTCGCGTTACGCGCGTCCGATGCTCCACGGCATCGAGGCTGCCAACGTTCAGCGTGCCGCCGGCAATCGCCGCCTGCACTTCGGGAAACATCAGGCAGTTCTGGTTCACCACCTCGAACCGCCGATCTGGCGGCAGCGGCTTGCCCGCGCGTAGGCCATCGATCCACACGACGACGCCGATCGCCCTCTCCCCGGCCCGCTCGATGCCGCGGCGAGTAAACGTGGTGCCGCAGACCGGCTGATCCACCGTCGGTTGAAAGACCGTGTCTGGCGGCGGCGGTCCTTCGAGCTCGACGAAACCCGAGACCCTTCCGAATGTCTCGAGCGGCCGCGGCGTGTATGAGGGAGCTTGTGTGGCCGACCTGGCGGTCGCCGCCATCGCATCGCCGTCTGTGCTCCCGCTCGAGTCGGATCCGGCACGGCCGGACGTCCCGCGGTCACACCCCACGGCCCCCACCACGATCGCCAATCCGATCGCCACGGGGCGCGCGTGCCTGCTGAGCTGCAATACCTTCAACCTTCGCTCGGGCTGGCCCGGGGAACGCGGTGGCGCTGCTGCGCCGCGTAGAACACCACGACCCCAACGAGCAGGATGGCGGTGCCTAACAGTGACGTCCTCAACGACGCGACGTACGCACTGACGATCCCGAACATCGCCGCGACCACGAAGAAGCCGGGAACGATCGGGTAGCCCCACGCGCGGTAGGGACGCGGCGCCTCCGGCCGCGTGCGACGGAGCACGAACACGCTCGCGGCGCCGAGGCCGAAGAAGATCCAGTCGGCGAACACGACGCCACTCAGCAAGTCGCCGATCCGGCCGCGCGTGATGACGAGCAGCGCGATCGCCCAGACGCCCATGATCACCACGGACACGTGCGGCGATCCAAATCGCGGATGGACGCGCGCCGCCGCCTGCAGGAACACACCATCCTTCGCCATGGCGAAGAAGATCCGAGGCGTCGCGAGGATCACCACGTTCACGAACCCGAGAATCGACAGCATCGCCGCGACCGAGATGAGCGTGGCGCCCATCGACCCGACGAGCCGGGTTGCCGTATCGGCGGCGACTGCGCTGCTCGCCGCGAGCCCGTCACGGCCTAACGCGTGGAGATACACCGCGTTGGCGCCGAGGTAGCAGGCGATGACGATCACGATGCCAAGCGCGAGCGCGCGCGGGATCGTCCGCGCCGGATCCCGGATCTCGCCCGCCACCATGTTCATCTGCTGCCAGCCGCCGATCGTGAACAGCACGGCAACGAAGGCGGCGGCGAGACCGCTCGCGAGCGACCCGCGTGGCGTGGGCGCGTCCGCGACAGGTGGAGGCGCGCCGATCTTCGCCCACAGGGCGAACCCACCAAGAATCAACGCCGCCAGCGCGGCGATCTTCGCGACGGCAAGCACGTTCTGCACGAGCGCGCCTGGCTTGATGCCGAAATAGTTCGTCGCCGTGAGCACGGCGATGGTCGCCGCCGCCACGGCGATCGGGCCACCCAACGGCATCAGGTCCACGAACCGCCCGGCATAGCCGGCGAAGCCTAACGCGACTGCCGCGAGCGCTCCGGTGCCGATGCTGAGGAGCGCCATCCACCCGTAAAGAAACGCCGGCAGCTTCCCGAACGCTTCGCGGATGTACACGTACGCGCCGCCGGCGTCTGGCATCATGGCGCCGAGCTCCGCGTAGGTCAGCGCGCCCGCGAGCGCCACGACGCCGCCCACCGCCCACACGAGAAAGACGAGGCCTGCCGTCGGCAGAGCCCGCGCGGTTTCCGTCGGGGTGAAGAAGATCCCGCTCCCAATGATCCCGCCCACGACGAGCAGCGCCGCCGAGAAGAGCCCGAGCTCTCGGCGCAGCGACGATGGCTGAGGACTAGGGACTGGGGGCTGGGGACTCGGCGAGTGGTTAACTCCTGGCGCCTGGCCGTTTGGAGTTACGCTCACACCACCATCATGTCGCGCTGATACTCGGCCGGCGTCACCACGAGCTCGCCGTCGCCGACGTAGGCGTTCACCTCCGAGCGCACGCCGATCTCGCCCGGAATATAGACGCCCGGTTCGATCGAGAACGCCACTCCCGGAACCAGCAATCGCTCCTCGCGCGTCTCGAGATTGTCGATGTGCGGGCCGGACCCGTGCAGATCGCGCGAGTCGATCGAGTGGCCGGTGCGATGCGTGAACCGATCGCCGAAGCCCGCGGTCGTGATCACGCTGCGCGCGGCATCGTCCGCCTCACCGCCGCGCACCGTCGTGCGACCCGCCACGCGATCCCTGAGCAGCGCGATCGCGGCATCACGCGCGTCCCGCACCGCCGTCCAGACCTGAACCGCGCGCGCGCTCGGCTCACCGACCGATGCCATCCACGTCTGATCGGCCCAGATGCCACCCGGCTCGCGCGCCCAGAGGTCCAGCAATACCAGGTCACCGACGTTGATGCGAACGGGATTGTCGGCGCGCGGCTCGTAGTGCGGATTCGCCGCGTTAGGCCCAACGGCCACGACTGGCGGGTCGATCGTCTCGAGCGCCGCCTTGCCGAACTCACCGAGGATGTGCTGCTGCAGCGCATGCTCCGTCGTGGGCCGACCGGCGCGGGCTTCCGCGCCCGCGTACTTGAGCGCGCGACGCGCGATCTCGGCGACTTTCTCGGCCGTGCGGCGATGCGTCTCGAGCTCATCGCCCGTCCATGTCGCGTAGAACTGCGTCACCAGCTCCGCGGAGGTCACCACCTCCGCACCGGCAGCGCGAACCATCTCGAGGACGCCCGCCGGCACGCGATCGAGATACGGTACGGCGTCGCCGGGCGAGTATTCCATCGCCACGCGCTTTCCGCGGATGAGTGCCGCGAGGTGTGACTCCAGCGACCGCCAGGAGCTATACACTTCCTTGCTCCACGCAGCGGGCCAGTGACGCCACGGCCCTTGCTCGATCGCGTGCGTGATCGCCGTCGGCGACCCGGTCACGGGGATGAAGCCGAAGATCCGCCGCGTCGCCATGCCTTCGATCCCAAGCATCGTCTTGGCGACCGGGTTGAGCCCGCGGAAGTCGTAGATCAGCCAACCATCGATGCCGGCGTCGGCGAGGGCGCGCTGCACGCGCGAGAGCGAACGTTCGTCCAGCATCGGAGGGATCGTTTCAGTTGAGAGGGCGCCACTCGGCGCGCCAGCTACACGTGCCTTCCCCGCGAGCTATGCATCGCACGTGATCGACGGCGCCGCCGCCATTGATGAGAAGTCGTAGCAGCTCGGCGAGCCCCGCCTCGTAGTACGCACACCCAATGGAGCGCGGCGCCGAGTCGATCGTGACGGACGCGGGGACTTCGAGCAGCACCGACGATCCCACCCGCGAGACCGTACCGTTGAAGTAGCGGGTGACGATGCGGCTCGCGTGTCGCAGGGCTATCGGTCGCGCCACGAGGGAGGGCAACGTGAGCATGACACGGCGAGTCATGGCCGAGATGCCCTGATACGCCTCGTTCGCGAGATAGCGACCGGCAGCACGAAACACCGCTTCGGCGTCGGGACGACGCCCGATGAGGCGAGCCAGCGCCACCGCTTCGTCGCGAGCAGTCCGTTGACTACGTTTCACCGCGTCGGAGTACCGACGGATCTGGGCGTAGACGGTGTCGCTCAATCCGAGGCGCTTGTTGCGCAACTCGGCGACGAGTTCGGTGTCGGGG
>DATJIZ010000024.1:0-11306 GCA_035492735.1 Gemmatimonadaceae bacterium
CTCCGACGGCACCGGGTGTCCCGCCCGGCGCCGACCTGCGGCCCGCGCGGTTCTGGGGCTTCACCGCGCCATGGGATTCGAGCAGCGACTCGAGCCTGCGCAAACACGCGTCGGTGCTCGATGCGGTCGTCACCGGATGGAGTCAACTCGACAGCGTCACCGGCCGGCCGCGGCTGCTCTATCGCGACGATGCGGCACCGGGGTCCGCGCGGCGTCTGGCGCTCGTCACGAGCTGGCACGGACGCGCGTTCCATCCAGCGGTCATTCGGCGGCTCGGATCGAACGCCGGTGAACTGGACGCGGCCGCGTCGCGGCTGGCGCGGCTCGTATCGGACCACGGGTACACGGGAATCGTGCTCGACCTGGAAGAGCAGTCGGTGGCCGACACCGCGCTCACCGCGCGAGTAGTACGCGTGTTCGCCGACAGCGTTCGGCGGCACGGCGCATCGATGGTCGCCGTCGCCATCCCGGCAGCGGATACGGCGGCATATCCGACACGCGAGTTCTTCCCGGCCGCCGACTTCGCGCTGGTCATGCTCTACGACGAGCATTGGTCCACCTCGGCGCCTGGTCCGGTGGCGACGCCAGATTGGGTGCGTCGCACCCTGAGCCAGCGCATCGCCGACGTAGGCGCCGACCACATCGTGGCAGCCCTGCCGCTCTACGGCTACTTGTGGCGCGGCAACCGGCCCGCGGAGCCTCTGACCTACGCCGACGCGCGGCGCGCGGCCACCGAGGCGAGTGTCGCAATCGCCCGCGACCCGGCGTCCGGCTCGCTGCATGCCGTCCAGCCAGGCGCGTGGGAACTGTGGAGCAGTGACGCCGAGCTGCTGCGCGCGCTGCGCGACGAGGTCGCGGCGCTTGGCGTTACGCGCATCGCGCTCTGGCGCCTCGGCCAGGAAGACCCCGCCGTGTGGCCGCTCATCGCCCGATGGTCGGTGCCGCGCTGACGAGCGGCCGGTCAGACGATCAACAAGTCGTGCTGGTACTCACGCGGCGTCACGACCGCTTCGCCCGGCGTGAGATACACGTTGACCTCGCTACGCATGCCGATCTGGCCCGGGATGTAGATACCAGGCTCGATCGAGAACGCCACGCCGGGAACGAGCAAGCGCTCCTCCCGCGTCTCGAGATTGTCGAGATGCGGTCCTGAGCCGTGGAGATCGCGCGAGTCGATCGAGTGCCCCGTGCGGTGCGTGAAGTACTCGCCGTAGCCGCGCTCCTCGATCACGCCGCGCGCCGCATCGTCCACGTCGGCGCCGCGCAGTGGCTCGCCTGCCGTCGCCTTGGCGCGAACGAGCGCGATCGCCGCATCGCGCGCGTCGCGCACCGCGTTCCAGATCGCGCTCGACTCAGCCGACGGCTTCCCGATCGACGCCATCCAGGTCTGGTCCGCCCAGACGCCGTCCGGGTCTTCGCGCGCCCACAGGTCGATCAGGACGATGTCGCCGGGCCGGATCACGCGCGGGGATTCAGCCGACGGCTCGTAATGCGGATTCGCGGCGTTCGCGCCCGCCGACACGTTCGGGCCGTGATCCGTCGTGAGCCCGGCGCGCCGGAATCGGTCGCGTATCCACGACATCAGCTCGTGCTCCGCCAGCGGCTCGGCGCCGCGTGCGCGCTCGCCAACAGTCGTCATCGCGTCGCCCGCGATCGTCGCGATCTCCTCGGCCGCGCGCTCGTGCGATGCGATGTGCTCGGCATTCCACGTCGCGTAAAAGCGCGTCACGAGCTCTCCGGACGACGCTACCGTGGCACCAGCTTCGCGCACCATTTCGATCACGCCGGCCGGCACGCGGTCGAGGTACGGCACCGCGTCGCCCGCCGAGTATTCCATCGCGACGCGCTTGCCGGAGAGGTGTCTCGTGAGCAACGACTCGAGGCTGCGCCAGGACGCGTAGATCTCCGAGCTCCACTCGCGCGGCCAATGGCGCCATGGGCCCTGTTCGATCGCATGCATCATCGCGACCGGCGTGCCGCGAGTCGGCACGAACGCGAACGCGCGGCGCGTCGTCATCCCCTCCAACCGCAACAGACCGCCGGCAATCGGATTCAAGCCACGAAAATCGTAGAGCAGCCAACCATCGACGCCGGCGTCGGCCAGCGCGCGCTGGACGGTCGGCAGTGTTTCAGGTGTCAGCATGAGATCCTGTTCGCGTCCCCCTTCCCCCTTCCCTCTTCCCCCTTTCCCCCTACAGACCCGCGGCCCGGTCGAAGGTGCGCCAATCGGCGCGCCATTCACAACTTCCTTCGGCCCGACCGATGCACCGCACGTGCTCGACGGGACCGATGCTCCCGATCAGCAGCAGCAGCAGCTCGCGCAGTGAAGCTTCGTAGTACGTGCACCCCACGCTTCCTGGCGCTGTTCCCACGGTGATCGACCGCGGCACCTCGAGCACGAGAAAGCTACCCACGCGCCGCATGTTGCCGCCGAGGTATCGCGCCGCGATCTTCCGCGCGTGCCGAAACGCGACCGGCCGGGCCACGCTCGTGGGCAGGAAGCGCACCATTTGCCGCTTGATTGGCGAGATCGTGTGATAGGACTGCCGCGCCACGATTCGGCCCGCCGCACGAAACACGGCTTCGGCATCGGGGCGACGCCCGATCAGCTTTGCCAGCGCGATCACCTCGTCCTGTCCCGTGCGCTGCCCTTTCCGCACCGCCTCGGTGTGCCGCTTGATCTGCGCGTACACCGTGTCGCTCAGACCCAGCCGTTTGTTCCGAAGCTCGTCCACGTACTCGGTGTCGAGTTGGTCACTGGGCGTATCGACGTTGCGAACGGCCTCGAGCAGGCTTAGCGGAACGAGGGCATCTATCGTGGCAAGCATGTGCGTCGGCGGGAGCGGGAAGGCGAGATGCGAAGGTAGTCGTCAGCGAAAGTCCCTTCAAGACGGGGCGCAATGCTTCAGCGCGTCTTAGCGGGAGTCGTACTCGCCGCGCTGGTTTCCCTGACAGCACGTCGCATCAGCGCGCTCACGTCGAGCGGCGCACTTGCCGCCGCGACCGCGGGAACGCTGGCCGTCGTCGCCGGGTGGGATTGGGCGCTGATTCTGATCGCGTACTTCGGGAGCTCGACCGCACTCTCGCGGTTCGGGCGCAGCACCAAGGAACGCCGAACTGCCTCGGTCGTCGCCAAACACGGTCCGCGCGATGCCTGGCAGGTCGCGGCAAACGGCGGAGTGTTCGCCCTGGCCGCACTCGCCATGCGCATTCATCCCGATTCGCGCTGGATCGCGCTCGGCGCGGGCTCTCTCGCCGCCTCCGCGGCCGATACCTGGGCCACCGAACTCGGGACACTGTATGGCGGATTGCCACGGTCGATACTCACCTGGCGAGTCGTGCCGGTGGGAACTTCCGGTGGTGTCTCGGCGATTGGCAGTCTGGCGGGATTGGCCGGAAGCGGCTTCGTCGCTCTGCTAGTGCTCGCGTTCGGCTGGCTTGCGGCGATCGCACTGGCGGTGGCGATCGGCGGGGTTGCCGGCGCGATGGCCGATTCCGTGCTCGGCGCAACAGTGCAGTCGCGCCGCTGGTGCGACGCGTGCAACCGGAAGACGGAGCGCACGATACACGATTGTGGCGCCTTCACGAGACCCGTGGGCGGCATTGGCTGGATCGACAACGACATGGTGAATTTTGTGAGCGGTGCTATCGGTGGCGTGCTGGCGGCGATCCTCGTCGCCTGACGAGCGCGAATGTTCGACGCGGAAGTTCTGATCGTCGGCGGCGGCCCAGCCGGCTCGTCGTTGGCATTCGCGCTCGCGCGCAAAGGCGTCGACGTGCTGATCGCCGACCGCGCGCGCTTTCCCCGCGGCAAGCCGTGCGCCGAGTATCTGAGTCCGCAGGCCTCACGCATTCTCGATGACATGGGCGCGCTCCGGCGCGTCGAGCAGTCGGGCGCGGCGGCACTGGCCGGCGTGCGCGTGCGCGCACCGAACGGCGCCGTGATCGCCGGGGATTTCGTCGCCGCGCACGGATACCGCGGCTACCGCGACCGTGGCCTGTCGGTGCGGCGCGAAGTGCTCGATGCAATTCTGCTCGATTGCGCGCGGATGGCGGGGGCTCGCGTGATGGAAGGCGCGCGCGTCACCGACGTGGTGCGCGACGCGGGGCCCGGGGGGCCGGGCGAGCGCGTGTGCGGCGTTCGCGTGCTCTCGGACACCGGAAGGGCGGCGCTCAGAGCACGCTTCGTGGTCGGGGCCGACGGACTGCGCTCCGTGGTGGCGAGTCGGCTCGGGTTGGCGCGTCGGGTGCGGCGGCCGCGGCGCCTCGCGCTCGTGACGCGCTATCGCGACGTCGCCGGCATGGGCGAGCAGGCGGAGATGCACGGGGAGACCGACGGCTACATCGGCATTGCCGACGTCGGCGGCGGCATCACGACGGTGTCGCTCGTCGTGCCGGCCTCGCGGGCCAGCGAGCTGGCGCGCGATCGGACGACGTTCCTGGAATCGTGGATCGCGCGGCGCCCGCACCTGGCGCCGCGCTTCGCCGCCGCGCAGCGCGTCGCGGCGGTGCGCGCCACGGGTCCGTTCGCATCGCGCGCGCGGCACGCATGGGCGCCTGGTGCCGCGCTCGTCGGAGACGCCGCGGACTTCTTCGATCCATTCACCGGCGAAGGTATCTACGCCGCGTTGCGCGGCGGCGAGCTGCTCGCCGCGGCGCTGCTCGAGGCACGGTCGGCGCGCTCGACGCGGGCCGCCGACGCCGCGCTCGCGTCGTACGAGCGTGCCCGACGACGGGAGTTCGGCGGCAAGTGGATCGTCGAGCGCGCGATCGCCGCCGCCGTCGGATCGCCCGCTCTGATCAATCGCGCGGCGCGGAATCTCGCGTCGCGCAAAGACCTCGCCGACCTGTTGATCGGCGTCACGGGGAACTTCGTTCCACCCCACGAGATCATCACCGCGGGGTATCTTTGGAATGTCTTCATCGGCACGCCGCAATGATCGACTCGGGCACCTTTCGTAGCGTTCTCGGACGGTTCGCCTCGGGCGTCACGATCGTCACGACCGTGGACGACGCCGGAGCGGATCACGGCATGACGATCAGCGCGTTCTCGTCGCTCAGTCTCGAGCCGCCGCTCGTGCTGTTCTGCGTCGACCACGCGGCCTCGATGTACGAGCTCCTGCTCGCGCATCCCGGCTGTGGCATCAGCATTCTGTCATCGGCGCAGGAAGCCTATTCCCGCCGCTTCGCGGACATCGACGAGCAGCGGTTCGACGGCATCGCGTACACCCGCGGCGAGAGCGGCGTAGTGCTGCTCGACGACGCGCTGGCCCACCTGGAGTGCCGGATCCTCGAGCACCACGACGCCGGCGATCATACGATCTTCGTCGCGTCGGTCGAGCGCGCCGAGCCGCGGCACGGGCACCCGCTCCTGTACTATCGGGGCGGCTACGCACAGCTCGAGCGGTGAGCATCGGCCCGAGGCGTGCGTGCTGACGCCGGCCCGGCGTCGCGGCATCGAGATCCTCGATGATCCGCGCGTCGATCCCGTGGTGCGTCTCCGGTCGATGGGAGATGTGGCGCGATCGAACCGCTGGCTGGGCGGGCTGCGCGCAGCCAGCCAGGAGCTTCGCGACGTGCTGGGACGGGCGCCGCGCGATGTACCGCTGACGCTGCTCGACGTCGGCACCGGACTGGCCGACATACCACACGAGGCGTCGCGCGCCGCTCGCCTGCTCGGCGTCGGGCTCACCACGATCGGTCTCGACGGGGCGCCCGCGGTGCTCCTCGAGGCCCGGCAGCGGACCTCGTTCGTGGTCTGCGCGAGCGCGCTCGCGCTGCCGTTCGCCGACGGCAGCATCGACGTCGTGCTGTGTTCGCAACTCCTCCACCATTTCAGCGAATCCGACGCTGCTCGACTGCTGCGCGAGCTCGATCGCGTGGCCCGCCATGCCGTCATCGTCAGCGATCTCCGGCGAAGCTGGATTGCGGCGTCGGGATTCTGGCTCGCGTCGTTTCCCCTCCGCTTTCATCGCGTGACACGCCACGACGGCGTGGTCTCGGTGCTCCGCGGCTTCACGCAGCGCGAGTTGCACGAGCTGGTTGGTGATGCGGTTGCTGCAGCGCCGACCGTCACGCGTCGATTGGGCTTTAGGCTTACGGCGCGGTGGCGGCCAGCCGCGCCATGATTGCGCCGGCCGAGCTCGGCCCGATGCCCAACGACCGTCTCGTGACCACGGTCGACGAGCATCTCGTGCGCGCGCCGCTCGAGGTGTTGTTCGAGCTCGCGGCCGATGTCGAGCGGTGGCCGCGGTATCTTGCGCATTACCGGTTCGTGCGAATGCTCGAGGGCAGCGTGGAGAGCGGTCTCGTCGAGATGTCGGCCAATCGGCCGTTCGGCCCGATCGACTGGCCGACGTGGTGGACCTCGTTGATGACCGTATCGCGACCGGGCGGCGGTCGTCGGCCGTCCATCCGCTTTCGACACGTCCGCGGGGTCACGAGCGGTATGGACGTGGAGTGGAGTTTCCATGAGGAAGCTGGCGGCACGATTGCGCGGATCGTGCACGTATGGAACGGCCCGCCGGTTCCCGTAATTGGTGTAGTGGCGGCGCGGATGGTGATCGGACCGGTGTTCGTGCACGGGATCGCCTCGCGCACGCTCGCCGGACTGGCGAAGGTCGCCGAGCGTACGACCGCCGATGGCTCAGGCAAACGAGGTGGAACGTGAATGGACGACGGCGCGTTGCAGTGACCGGGATCGGCGCGGTGACACCGATTGGAATCTCGCGCGATGTCATGTGGGACGGGCTGCGCGCGCGTCGATCGGCGGTGCGCCCGGTGACGCGCTTCGACGCGTCGATCTTTCGCAGCCGGATTGCCGCGGAGATCGATTTTTACCCGTCCGACTTCATCGAGGAACGGCGCGTCCGGCGGCTCGACCGATTCGGGCAGTTCACCGTCGCCTGCGCGCGGCTCGCGATCGAGGACTCCGAGCTGGACCTCGCGACCGAAGATCGCGAGCGGATCGGCTCGTCGATGGGGACCGCATTGGGCGGTGTCGGCTTCGCCGAGGAGCAGTTCCTCGTGTTCAAGACCGAGGGCATTCGAAGCGTGGCGCCGACCCTCGCCACGAACGTCTTCGCGGGCGCGGCGAGCTGCAACATCGCGATCGAGTTCGGCGTGCAGGGACCGAACAGCACCAACGCGATGAGCTGCGCCTCGGGCACGATGGGAATCGGCGAGGGCTTTCGCCAGGTTCGCGACGGCTATGCCGACGTGATGATCTGCGGCGGCGTCGAGGCTCCCCTCAATCAATTGTGCTTCGGCGCGTTCGCCATCATTCGCGCGATGTCGACTCGCAACGGCGCGCCGGAGCGCGCGTCCCGCCCGTTCGACCGCGAGCGCGACGGCTTCGTCATGGGTGAGGGGGCGGCCATCCTCGTCCTCGAGGAGTACGAACGCGCAAAGGCGCGCGGCGCGCACATCTACGCCGAAGTCTGCGGCTACGCGTGCTGCAACGACGCGCACCATATGACCGCGCCGCGTCCCGACGGCTCGCAGGCCGCGCGCGCGATGCGTGGCGCGCTGGCCGACGCGCACGTCACGCCGCGCGAAATCGCCTACGTCAATGCGCACGGCAGCAGCACGCCGCTCAACGATCCGACCGAGACCCGGGCGATCAAGTCAGTGTTCGGCGACCACGCCACGACGGTGCAGGTGAGCAGCACCAAGGCGTACTACGGGCACGCGCTCGGCGCCTCGGGCGCCATGGAGGCGGCGATCTGCGCTCTCTCGCTCGAGCGCGGGTGGCTGCCGCCGACGCTCAACCTCGAGAATCCGGACGATGGGTGCGATCTCGACTACATCCCCGGCGTCGGACGCGACGCCTCGGTCGAGTATGTGCTCAGCAACTCGTTCGGCTTCGGCGGCATCAACGCGGCGCTCGTGATGAAGCGGGCGGATTGAAGTCAGGGCTCGAGGGCCCGAACGCTCGAGGTTGGACGTTCGGAGGGCTGGACGGGGACGACCGGACGTTCGAAGATTCGGTGCTTGATCCGTCGAGCCTCGATTCCCCGAACCATCGAGTCTTCCCTCCAGCCTCCCGGCCTTCTCATGAAAGACGCTTGGCGACACTTCGCCGCCGAATTCATCGGCACGTTCGCGCTCGTGTTCATCGGTGGTGGGGCGATCATCACCAGTCCGATGCTGCAGGTGCAGGCCGCCGTGGTGAACATCGCCTTCGCGCACGGATTGATCCTCGCGCTCATGGTGTCGGCGACGATGCGGATCTCGGGGCACCTCAATCCCGCGGTCACGGCAGGCTTCCTCGTCACGCGCCGCATCGAACCGATGATGGCGGTGGTGTACTGGATCGCCCAGTTCAGCGGCGCCGTCGTGGCGGCGTACCTTCTCAAGGCGCTATATCCGGCGAACATCGTCGAAGCGACGCGCCTCGGCGGGCAGTCGATCTCGAACGACATCAACCTGCTGCAAGCCATCGGGCTCGAGGCCATCGCGACCTTCTTCCTGGTATTCGTGGTGTTCGGCACAGCGGTTGATCCGCGCGGTCCGCGCGTCGGCGGGTTCGCGATCGGGCTGACCGTCACGGCCGGCATCCTTGGCATCGGACCACTCACCGGCGGCTCGATGAACCCGGCACGGTCGTTCGGGCCGGCGCTGGTGATGCAGCAGTTCGAGGGGCAGTCGGCGTACTGGATCGGCCCGCTGATCGGCGGCATCGTCGCGGCGCTGCTCTACGACCGGCTGTTCCTGCCGGCCGAGCCCGAGCCCTTCGACCACGGCGCCGAGCAGCCGACGCCGTGACTCGCGCGGCGCGCTGGTATCTTCCCTGAATGGCCGACCCGCCAGTCCCGTCGCTCACCCGGGCGCGCGAGCAGAAGATCAACGAGCTCACGCAGCACTTCGCGAACGACGATCTGTCGATCGACGAACTGGAACGACGCATCGAGCTGGTCTACAAGGTGGCGACCGTCGCCGAGCTCGAGGCGATCACGGCGGATCTGCGACCCGTCCCCGTCGAGGTCGCGCCGCCTGACGTCGGCCCTGCCGCGGCGCGGCGCCGCGCGCTCACGCCCGATGCGCGCCGCGGGCGGTTCCTGGCGAT
The DNA here is from genome assembly GCA_035492735.1 of Gemmatimonadaceae bacterium. Taxonomy (GTDB): domain Bacteria; phylum Gemmatimonadota; class Gemmatimonadetes; order Gemmatimonadales; family Gemmatimonadaceae; genus JAQBQB01. The sequence goes on from DATJIZ010000024.1 coordinate 9,068, forward strand.
CATGGGCGAATCGCGGCGCACCGGCCGCTGGCTCGTTCCGAGCGCGCTCCGCGTCGTCTCATTGATGTCCGATACGCGACTCGATCTCACGCAGGCCGTCATGGAGAGCGGCAGCGCGGAGATTCATCTCACCGCGATGTGGTCGTCCTGCCGGCTGATCGTTCCGCCCGGCATGCGCGTGATCAACGAGTTGCACGCGGTCATGGCGAGCGTGACGAGCAACGCCGACGAGATGGATCCGCCCGGAGTCGCGCCCACCGGCGGACCGGTGATTCGCCTGACCGGTACGGCGCTGATGGCCGAAGTCAAAGTCCTGGTGCGCCGCCGCGAGGATCCGATCGAGGACGAGTAGGCGCGCGCCGCTGAACTAGTGTCGATCGCTGACCGTCAGGGTCCGACGCGGAAATACGCCGCCTCGTAGCGCGCGATCGATTCGGTGATCACGCGCATCGCCACCTCGCTCTTCTCCCACCCCACGATCTGCACCCGCTTGCCTTCGAGATCCTTGTAGGTGGAAAAGAAGTACTCGATCTCCTTGAGCATGTGCTGCGGCACGTCCGCGATGTCGAAGACTTCCTCGTAGTACGGATCGCGCAGCGCGGTCGCGAGAATCTTGTCGTCGGGCTCGCCGCGATCGAGCATCCGCAACACGCCCAACGGTCGTACGTCGATCATGCACCCGGGAAACGTCTCCTCCTTCACGAGCACGAGCACGTCGAGCGGGTCGCCGTCCTCGTGCAGGGTGCGCGGGATCAGACCGTAGTCGCCCGGGTAGTGAACCGCGGAATAGAGCACGCGGTCGAGCTTGATCATACCGGTCTTCTTATCGAGCTCGTACTTGTTGCGGCTGCCGAACGGGATCTCGATGACGGCGGTGACTTCCTCCGGGGCATGCGGGCCCGGAGCGAGGTCGTGCCAGAAGTGGATCATGCCGGCACGGCGCGGGTCATCGTGCCCTTGAACGCCATCGGCGGCTCGTCGACGCCGAAATTCGACTCGTACAACTCGGCGACGCGGGCGAGATCGGCGTCGGAGAGATCGGGCGCGTCGCTTGCCGCCGCGAACTCGGCAAGCTGCTCGTCGTCGTAGATGTTCGGCAGCGTCGTGACGACGCGCGGTTCAGCGAGCAGCCACTTGAGCGCCGCCTGGCCCAGCGTCATGCGCCGCGTCAGGAAGTCGAGCGTTGTGACTTTCTTGATGCCGTTGACGAGCCACGAGCGCGGACGATGGCGGCGATGATCGTGCTCCGGAAACACCGTGTCCGCGCTGTATTTTCCCTCGAGCATGCCGGATGCGTGCGTGACGCGAATGTTGAAGCAGCAATGTGGTGCATGCGCTTTGGCCGCCTCGAGCATCGCCGTCCCCGGGTGCTGCTCGAGGATGTTCCAGATCATCTGGATCGTGTTGATGTCGGGCTCGCGCTCGACCAGCTCCACGGCCTCGTACAACCAGCCGATCGCCGGTCCGAACGCCGCGCCCCAAGCGCGGATCTTCCCTTCGCGCTGCAGATCGCGCAGCGTGCCCCACAGCTCCGCGTCGCGCACGTGCTCCATCTTGGCGTTGTGAATCTGGAGCACGTCGATGTAATCCGTCTCGAGTCGCGACAGACACTGATCCACCGCGAAGCGGATGAACGCGGGCTCGGTGCGCATCGGCAGTTCCGACTGCCCGCGCCGCGCCGCGCGCGCCGCCTCGTCGTAGATGTCGTAGCCGACCTTCGTCGCGATGACGACCTGGTCGCGGCGTCCGCGGAATGCCTCGGCCAGTTGGCGCTCGGCGCGGCCGTTGCCGTACGCGTCGGCGGCATCGAAGAAGGTGACGCCGTGGTCGTCGAGCGCGCGGCGCAGCATGCCGACCGCCTCGCTGTCCGATTTCTCACCCCACCAGCCGGTGGAGATCGTCCAGGTGCCGAAGCCGACCTCGCTCACCGAGATCGAGGTGCCGGGAAATACGCGATACTTCATGACGTGGGGGTTTAACGGTCCGCGCGCAACAGGGCGGCGGCTTCGCGCGCGAAATACGTAATGATCACGTCCGCGCCCGCGCGCCGAATGCCGAGCAGCGAGTCCATCATCACTCGCTCGCGATCGATCCAGCCGCGATCTGCCGCCGCCTGTATCATAGCGAACTCGCCGCTCACCTGGTACGCGGCCACGGGATAGCCCGTTTGGCTCTTCACGCGCTGCACGATGTCGAGGAACGGTCCCGCCGGCTTGACCATCACCATGTCGGCGCCCTC
>DATJIZ010000025.1:0-24489 GCA_035492735.1 Gemmatimonadaceae bacterium
TTTTACGAGATCTGGAATAGCAAGTTGTACAACAGCTCGGCGTACGTGACGCTCGGCGAGGGCGCGCCGCGCGTCGCCCACGTCCACCGCAAGGTCTTCTTGCCGACGTACGGCCTGTTCGACGAAGAACGGTTCGTCGAGCGCGGACGCGAGATTCGGGCGTTCGACACTTCGTGGGGCCGCGCCGCGATGCTCGTGTGCGAGGATGCGTGGCACAGCATGAGCGCGACGATCGCCGCCCTGGACGGCGCGCAGATCATCTTCGTGGGCGCGGCGCCGCCGGCGCGCGGCGCCTGGCCCAAAGCCGACGACGTGCCGGGTCCCGCCAGCGTCAGCCGGTGGGACCGCCTCGTGCGCGACATCGCGGACGAGCACGGCGTGTTCGTCGCGCTGACGACGCTGGTCGGGAGTGAAGGCGGCAAGATCTTTCCCGGCGGGTCGCTGGTATCCGGGCCGCATGGCGACGTGCGCGGCCGAGCCCCGCTCTGGGAGGACGCCGTGCTCTCGGTGTCCGTGGACTTGTCCGACGTCACGCGCGCGCGCGCCGACATGCCGCTGATCGCCGATCTCGAGGTCATGGTACCGCATCTCCGGGCCAGTCTCGATCAGGTCATGGCGGGCACGCCGCCAGTGCTTGCCTACGACGCGGCGCCACTCACGTCGAAACGCTCCCCCGAGTCGGACGAGAATCCCTCGCCGACCGACGACGGCATCCGCGTCGTGCGCGTATCGGCCACGGCGCTGACTCCCCCAAGCCCGTTGGCAATCGATCCGGCGCTCACCGAGGAGTGGCTCGTTCAGTTCATCCGCGACGAAATGGAGCGCCGCGGGTTCCAGCGCGGCGTCGTCGGTATCTCGGGTGGCGTCGATTCATCAGTCACCGCCTATCTCGCGACGAAGGCACTCGGCCCGAAGAACGTCCTTGGCGTGCGCATGCCGTACCGCACGTCCAGTACGGAGAGCCTCGACCACGCGCAACTCGTGACCGACGCGCTCGGAATCGAGAGCCGCACGGTCGACATCAGCAACGCGGTCGATGGCTATCTGTGCAACGAGCCCGAGGCGGAGCCGGGCCGCCGCGGCAACGTGATGGCGCGGATGCGCATGATCACCCTGTTCGATCTCGCGGCGAAGCATCACGGGATCCCGCTGGGTACCGGGAACAAGACCGAGCGCCTGTTCGGCTACTTCACCTGGCATGCCGACGACTCGCCTCCGATCAATCCGCTGGGCGACCTCTTCAAGACGCAGGTCTGGGCGCTCGCTCGCCACCTCGGCGTTCCGGGCGTGATCGTCGACAAGCCTCCGACGGCGGATCTCGTCGTCGGTCAGACCGACGAAGGCGATTTCGGTATCAGCTACGCCAAGGCCGACGAGATTCTCAACTGGCTACTCAGCGGCTACACCGCCGACGAGGTGATCGCGCGCGGCTTCGAGGCGCAGGAAGTGGCGCTCGTAAAGCAGCGAGTCGAGAGCACGCACTGGAAGCGACGGCTCCCGAGCGTGGCGATGGTGAGTCCCACGGCGATTGGCGAATCGTACCTGCGTCCGGTGGACTATTAGCGGTCGAGCTCGAGCCCGCGCCCTCGGTCCTACGCCGCCCGGGCGTATGCCAGACTGACCGCGCGTCTCGCGCACCGTTTGAGCGCCCGGTGCACCGCTCGCGCGTGAGCGATGAAATTGAGGCCGGCCCAGGGATACCGGGCGAAGAATTCGGTCGGCAGCAAGTCGCCTTTCAATCGGTTGCACCTCGGGCACGCCAGCACGACGTTGCCCGGCACGTGCGCGCCCCCGTGGGCCAGTGGATGCACGTGGTCGAGAGTGGCGAATTCGAAGTCGAGCGGGGCGGCACAGTACACGCAGCGTCGGCCGCAGTCACGCATGGCGGCGCGTTTGATGGCTCGCTTTTGATGTCCGGCTGGAACGATTTTGCGGCGGCGAGCCGGGCGCGGGAGGCGGGGGAGTGAGACGTGTTGAACGTGCCGACGTCGTGACAATGTCACCTCGCAAAAAAGGGACGCCCCGTCACGGGATTCTCTCCCGTGACGGGGCGTCGTGGCGATCAGTGAACAGCCGACTATCGTAGAGGACGAGTCGCTCGCGCCGCTGTCGTACTCGCGGCGCTCGGCATGGCGCACGATGGCGTTCGGCTTGGCGCATCGGCCTCCGGCGGGGGCGCGGTCCGTTCAACGCCGCGCTCACCATACAAATGCATTCCGCGCCTCGCGCGCGCAAGAGGCCCGCGCGATCATCAGCGCTACACAGCGTCACCAGAATCCGACGGATGGTCGTAGAGCAGCTCGCCATGCGCTCCTTCCTGCGCCGGCCACCGGTCGCCTTTGTGTCGGTGATTCGACCGGCGCTGGCGTGAATCCGCGTTCGAGGATGCCGCAGGCATCTCCCGCCGTATTGTCGACTCCTTGAACGTGGGAACCGTAACGGGCCGTTCGATGCTGCGGCTCGCCATATCGGCCGGCGCGTCAGCGCCGGCCGGCACCTCGACGCGCATCGGGTCCCGGAGCGCCGAGATGATCTGCGCCGCATAGGCGTCGAGCACCGTCCGATCGGGCATCGTCGAGCCGTCGAACGGCAGCGGGATGTCGAAACCATCGCCCGCTCGGCGCGGAATGATGTGCACATGGTAGTGCGGCTCGTCCTGACCCGCCGCGGCGCCGTTGTTGACCACGATGTTCATGTCATCGGAGCCTGTGACGTGACGCACCGCATTGGCCAGCTGCATCGTCACCTTGAACAGGTGCAGGCCGATCTGCGGCGGCACGTCGAGGAGCGACTCGTAGTGCTCACGCGGCACGACGAGCACGTGCCCGTTGTTCACCGGCTGAATGTCCATGAACGCGATCGAATCGGCGTCTTCGTGGCAGATGGACACCTCGGCGGCGCCATGGATGAGATCGCAGAACGTGCAGTTGGTGTGCTCGGTCATCTCCGCCTCGAGTCCCGACGCCACCTATTCGAAGGCAGATAGGATGCCAGCCCGGGCACGCGCCGCTCACGGCGACCCCGCCAAGCCCTTATTTTGAGCGTATGGCCACTACCAGCAAAGCCGAGCGCAAACCTGCCGCCGGCCTGTCCCGCGACCAGCTCGTCGGCGCGTACCGCACGATGCTCCTCTCCCGGCGCCTCGACGACAAAGAGATCCAGCTCAAGCGACAGAACAAGATCTTCTTCCAGATCTCGAGCGCAGGCCACGAAGCTGTCACCACGGCGGCGGGAATGGTGCTTCGCCCGTCCTACGACTGGTTTTATCTCTACTATCGTGATCGCGCGCTGTGCCTGCAGTTGGGCATGACGGCGGAGGAGATGCTCCTCTCGGCCGTTGGCGCAGCCAGCGACCCGAATTCGGGCGGCCGACAGATGCCCAGCCACTGGGGCCACAAGGCGCTGAACATCGTGTCGTCGTCGTCGCCCACGGGCACTCAGTTTCTCCAGGCGACCGGCTCCGCCGAAGCGATTCTTCGGGCCAAGCAGATCGGCGTGCCCGAGGGATTTCAGAAGGACGAGGTCGTGCTCTGCACCACGGGCGATGGCACGACGAGCGAGGGCGAGTTCTGGGAGTCGCTCAACAACTCCTGCAATCTCAAGCTGCCAATCGTCTACCTGGTCGAAGACAACGGCTACGCGATTTCGGTTCCGGTCGAGGTGAACACGGCTGGTGGCAGCATCTCGAAGCTCGTCGCGTCGTTCCCTGATCTCCACATCGAGGAAGTCGACGGCTGCGATCTGGTCGCCAGCTATCAGGCGATGCAGCGCGCCGTGGAGTACGCGCGCAAGAGAAAGGGGCCGGCGCTGGTGCACGCGCACGTCATACGCCCCTACTCGCATTCACTCTCCGACGACGAGGTGATGTACCGGCCTCCCGAAGAGCGCGCCGCCGACGCGGCGCGTGATCCGGTGACGCAGTTCCCCAACTGGCTCGTCAGCGAGGGCTACGCCACCCAGGCCGACATCGCCGCCATCCAGGAGGAAGTCGACGGCGTCGTGCTCGCGGCGACGGACGCCGCGCTCGTGGCCGAGCAGCCGGGGCCCGAGACGGTCGAACGGTTCATCTATTCACCCGACGTCGACCCGACCAGCGAGCAGTTCGACACGGAGGATGATCCGCAGTTCTCCGGAAACGAGACTACGATGGTCGACCTGCTCAATGCCTGCATGCGGGACGAGATGCGGCGGGACCAGCGGATTCTCGTCTTCGGCGAAGACGTCGCTGACGTGTCACGCGAGCGCTACCTGGGCAAGGTCAAAGGCAAAGGCGGCGTCTTCAAGGTCACCTGGGGCTTGCAGAAGGAGTTCGGCGGATCGCGCGTCTACAATTCGCCGCTCGCCGAAGCAACCATCGTCGGACGCGCCATCGGGCTCGCCATCCGCGGGTTCAAACCGGTCGTCGAGGTGCAGTTCTTCGATTACATCTGGCCGGCCTACATGCAGCTCCGCAACGAGCTCGCCACGATGCGCTGGCGCTCGAACGGCGATTTTGCGGCGCCGGTCGTCGTACGCACCACCTACGGCGGCTACATTCGCGGCGCGATCTACCACTCGCAGACCGGCGCGTCGCTCTTCACCCATTGCCCGGGCCTGCGCGTCGTCTGCCCCGCCACGGCGCTCGACGCCAACGGGCTCCTGCGCACCGCGATCCGCTGCGACGATCCCGTGATGTTCCTCGAGCACAAGCATCTCTATCGTCAGACCTACAACAAGGCCGCCTATCCGGGACCGAACTTCATGATCCCGTTCGGCAAGGCCAAGATCGTGCGCGAAGGGACGGACGTGACCGTCGTGACCTACGGCGCAACGGTGCAGCGCGCGTTCGCCGCGGCCAACCAGCTTGCCGAGACGGGACTCTCGGTGGAAGTCATCGACCTCAGGACGCTCTCACCCTGGGACCAGGACGCGGTGTATGCGTCGGTCAAGAAGACCAATCGCGTCGTCGTGGTCTACGAGGATTCGATCTCCTGGGGGTACGGCGCCGAGATCGCGTCCCGGATCGCCGACGATTGCTTCGCATGGCTCGACGCCCCGGTCAAGCGCGTGGCGTCGACCGACACCTTCGTTGGCTACGCGCCGAGGCTGGAAGACTCCATCCTGCCGCAGATCGACGACATCAAAGTCGCTTGCGAGGAGATCGCGCGCTTTTAGGGATCTCCCCGCCGATCGACCCTTTCCGATAGCCTGTCGGGACGCTGAGCAGACTCTCGGCAACCTGCGTCTGCTTTACGTTCGACACCTCGGACGTCTGCTCGGTGGTGACGCTCGCGCCCGGTCCCTGGATGAATCGGCTCACGGTTTTTGACTTGAGCGCCGCGCCGGCGCCCATGAGGCTCGCCGCGGAATCGACCTTGCTCGCCAGCTCCTTGAATACGCCGGTGAGCGGCGCGGTCGTGAGACTGTTCACGCGCAACAGCGCGTCGGCCGGAAGTCCGGGCACCGTCGCCACCCAGTAATCCGTGATGCTCTCGGCGGCGAAGCGCTGCTGCATGATCGCCGCGTCGAGCGACATCGTGAACGCGGTCGTCATGCGGAAGTGGCGCGTCGAGTACCCCGCGACCGTGTCCGCACCACGCATCGTGTCGAGCGCGACCTTGAGATCGCCGAGACTGATCTTCACGCCGAGCGACTGGAGCTGGGCGAACGCATCGTTCGCCATCTGCGCCGAAATCGGGATGTACTCCTGCGCGGCCGGGTGCACGACCGTGATCCCGCTGCTGTCGAAGAGGACGTAGTCGCCCTTGTTCAGCAGCGATGCGACCCCGCCTTCGACGATGTCGAGCCGGCCGCGACGACCCGCGAACACCGCGTGGCCGGTGTAGTCCTGCGACGCGGCGCCCATCGCGGCCGCCATGCCCAGACCGGCGGTCGGCGTGCTCGACACGCGGATGTCGTACGAGACGGCGGCCAGTGACGAACCCGCAGCGTGCGTTTGCGCGCCGGCGATCGATACCGTGGCCGACACCGCGGCCAGCACAGCTAGACTGTGCCGAACGACGAACCTGTGCGCAGAGCGCACCACAAGACGAATACGACCGTGCACGATTCCTACTGGATGGAGTGAACGACCTTGCCACCGACCACGGTCATCACGACTCGTGCCTCGCGAATCGTTTCCGGCGGCACACGAGTGATGTCGCGGTCGATCATGACGAAGTCGGCGAGCTTGCCCGCGGCGAGCACGCCCTTGTCGCGTTCGTCGAAGGACGCGTACGCGGCGCCGGACGTGTAGGCCCGCAACGCGTCTTCTACCCCGATCTTCTGCTCAGGGTACCAACCGCCCGGGTGGGCGCCGTCGAGCGTGCGGCGGGTCACAGCGGCATAGATCCCCTCGAGGGGCGTTGCCGGGGCCACGAACCAATCGCTCCCGAACGCCAAACGGGTTCCGGCATCGAGCAGGGAACGGAACGCATAAGTCGTCTTCCCACGCTCGTGTCCGATGACTTTCTCCGCCCAGCGGCCATCGTCGATCGCATGGTAGGGCTGCATGCTGGCGATCACGCCGAGCGTGGCGAAGCGCGGCAAGTCTGTCGGCGCGATGTGCTGTGCGTGCTCGATGCGAAACCGCCGGTCGCGCGGCCCGTTCTCTCGCTCGACCCGCTCGTAGATGTCGAGTTGCGTCCGGATCGCGCGGTCGCCGATTGCGTGCACGATCACGTTGAGACCCGCCTTGTCCGCCCCCGCCGTCCATCGATACAGGTCTTCGGGCGTGTTGACGAACAGCCCGGTGTCGTTCGGTGCGTCGCTGAACGGCTGAAGCATCGCTGCCGTGTGCGAACCCAGCGATCCGTCGACGAAGCCCTTGAGGCCTCCGATCGACAGCCATGCGTCGCCGCGGCCACGCGCCTGCACCGTGTCGCGCAACCGTTCCCACGTGGAGAGCGGCACGGCCGCATAGATGCGCGTGATGAGCCGCCCGGCAGACCGCGCGCGCTCGAACACGGCGAGGTCGTGCCACGAACCCATGTTGTGCACCGAGGTGACGCCGTTGCCCGCCACGTAGTGCATCGCCGCCTCCAGAGCGCGATCCTCCTGCTCCGCCGTTCGATCGGGAATCGCGCGATCGATGAGCGATTGGGCGTTGTCCTTGAAGATCCCCGTCGGCTGTCCGTGTTCGTCCCGCACGATCGTGCCGCCGGCGATGTCGTGCGTGGCGTCCGTAATACCGGCCGCGCGCAGCGCCGCGCCGTTGGCCAGCGCCATGTGACCATCGAGTCGGTTGATCCACACCGGATTGTTCGGCGTGACGGAATCGATCCAGGCGCGGCGCGGCAGCTCACCGCCCCACTGCTCGTGATCCCAGTCTCCGTTCGTGATCCACGTTCCGGCGGGAACCGTCTTGGCGTACTCGGCGATGCGGCGCACGAATTCCTGCGGCGTCTTGGCGTCGCGAAGTTGCACCGAGGCCAGACCGAATCCGCCGTCGAGAAAGTGGACATGCGAGTCGATGAACCCCGGAACGACCATCATGCCGTGCGCGTCGACGATCTTCGTCGAGGCCGTCGCGAGCTTCCGCACCTCGGCGCTCGGGCCGACGGCCACCAGCCGATCGGCCGCCGCCGCAAGAGCGTCGACCCACGGTCGGCGCGGATCGCCGGTCCAGATTCGCGCATTGACGACGGCAAGCGTCGGGTCGGTCATGTGAGGCTGGAAAGGAGCGAAGGTGAGGCTCGCCGCCATGACGAGCGTTGGCAGCGTCGCGATTCGGATTGGATTGCGCATAGTCCTATGTGATAGCCCGCTGCCGCGTCCGGGGAAAGTGCTGGGCGGCGCCCCCTTGGCCCCAATGAAATGACGACGTCGAGCATCTGCTAGCTTACGCACGACATGATGGCGACCAACATCTGGTTCTGGCTCGGATTCATCGCGTTCGTGCTCGCCATGCTGGCGGTCGACCTCGGCGTATTCCACCGCAAGGCGCACGAGGTTCGCCCGAGAGAAGCTGGAATCTGGACTGCCGTCTGGGTGACGCTAGCCCTGCTCTTTGCGGCGGGATTGTACTTCGTCGAGAATCGACAGGTCGCGCTGACGTTCCTCACCGGGTACGTGATCGAAGAGTCGCTCAGCGTCGACAACATCTTCGTCATGGTGCTCATCTTCGAGTACTTCCGCGTACCGAAGAGCGTGCAGCACCGCGTGCTGTTCTACGGGATCCTCGGGGCGCTCGTGATGCGCGGCCTGTTCATTGCCGCGGGCACGGCGCTCATCACCCGGTTTCACTGGGTGCTGTACGTGTTCGGTGCCATGCTCATCGTGACGGGCATCCGGATGGCGCGCAAACAGGACGAAGGCTTCGAGGGCGAGCGCAGCCCGATCGTCCGCGGGGTACGTCGGCTCGTGCCGATGTCGACGGAGTATCACGGCTCGCGCTTCTTCATAACCGAAGGCGGCCGGCGACGGGCCACGCCGCTCCTGCTCGTACTGGTCCTGGTCGAGATCACGGACCTGATTTTCGCCATCGACTCGATTCCGGCGATCTTCGGCGTGACGCGGGATCCGTTCATCGTCTTCACGTCGAACATCTTCGCCGTACTCGGGCTCCGGTCGCTCTACTTCCTGCTCGCCGCGGTGGTGGACCGATTCTATCTGCTCAAGTACGGATTGGCGGTGATATTGAGCTTCGTCGGTTTCAAGATGTTGACGGAGCGCTTCATCGAGATCGACATCGTGCTGTCGCTCTCGATCATCCTGGGCGTGCTCGCCGCGTCGATCGCCGCCTCACTGATCTGGCCGGCGCGCCAAGAGACGTGAGCGGCCGGCAACGGTCCTCACCGCTGCTCGAGCGCGTCGCGCACGTCGAGCAGGATCTCGAAATACAGCTGCTCGCGACGGTACGCGAAGTCCAGCGCGGCCATCTGCGATTCGTCGCCCGTCATCTTGGACCGCTCGAATGCTTCGCGATACATCTCGTCGAGGTTGGCCATGATGCGTTCGCGGGAGCGTGACATACTGATCTTCTCGAGGGCTTGGAGAGTCAATCGGGGAGGCGCGTCGTCGGGGCGCAGCCGGGGATCACCTTCGATGTGCTCGAGCAGGTACCGGCGCGCCCGCTCCATCAGCATCCGTCGAGACTTCGGGAGGTTGTCCATTGAAGCGAAACGAAATCTTCGAGCGCGACGGATGGCGGTGCGTCTACTGTGGGGAGCGCTTTCCGGTCGAGGAGCTCACGATCGACCACGTCCAGCCGCGAGTCCGCGGCGGCGACCGGTCGCAAGGCAACTTAGTGACGGCGTGTAGGGGGTGCAACACGCTCAAGGGCCACCGACGCCTGAGCGAGTTCCTCCATGAAAATGCGAACGCACGCCAGCATTTCTTCGAGCTCGCGAAGCACGTGTGGCCGCGGCACCTGAGAGATCTGCGCGAAGAGCTGGAGCAGATCGAAGGTCGATGAGCCGCAAGCTGGCCAGCCTGGACTCGCGCTGCGCGCCACCGCGCTCGAGACTTCAACCACGGTCTACCGCGGCCTGCCGGCGCCCCACGTGAAGAAGACCGCCTCCTCCACCACCCGCCCATCCCGCAGATGCTCCACGACGATGCGCTCGAGCAGTGCGGGTGTGACTGCCTTGTACCAAACTCCCTCTGGGTACACGACGACGATCGGGCCGCCGGTGCACACGCCCAGGCACGGCGTCTCGCCGCGTTTGACGCGGCGCGGCCCGAACAAGAGTCCTTCGCGCTGCAACAGAGCCGGCAGCAGGCGGTACAGCTCGTGCCCACGATGATCAGGCGAGCAATACCCGCCGACGCACACGAGCACGTGGCGAGAGTACGGCTCCATCATCGGCGCGAACGATTGAATCGGCATGGGACAGGACAGTAAGCTACCGATCGACGGAACGGACGGTGATGATCGAAACGCTTCGAATCGACGACCTCACGGTGTTGTGTGCCCGACCCGCCATGGCCCGGCACCATCCCGTGCTGCTGGTGCACGGCTACTTCGCCACGGCAGGCGTGTTTCGCGATTGGCTGGCGTTCTTCGCCGAGCGCGGAATTCCCGCCTACGCGCTCAATCTTCGCGGGCGCGAAGGCAGCCGTCCGGACGTCGACGTCGGCAAAGCATCCATCGCGGATTTCGTGGACGACGTGGCCGCGGTCGCCGTACACCTCGACCACCCGGTGCTCGTCGGCCATTCGATGGGTGGACTGCTCGTGCAGTGCGCGGCCGAGCGCGGCCTGGCGCACGCGGCGGCGCTGATCACCCCGGCGCCGCCGCGGGGCATCTCCGTGCTCTCGCCAGCGCTCGCCGTCAGACAGCTCAAGTATCTGCCGGCGATCCTGCGCTCACGGCCGGTGCGTCCCTCGTCAAGAGATCTCAATGCGCTCGTGCTGAACCGGATACCGCCCGCCGAGCGCGCCGCGGTGCTGCGTGAGCTCGTGCCGGACAGTGGACGCGCCGGACGCGACATGTCCATCACCGGCGTTGCGGTCGACCCGCGCCGCGTGCGCTGCCCGGTGTTCGTCGTCGGTGCCGACGACGACCACTTCATTCCGCCGATCGTCGTGCGCCGCATCGCCTCGCGCTATGGCGCGCCCATTCAGACCATGGTCGGACGCGGCCACATGCTCGTCCTCGAACCCGGCTGGCGGGCCGTTGCCGATGTCATTGCGCGGTGGTGCACGAGCGTGTAACTGCGCGCCGCGCGCCGGCCTGTTGCGGGCGCGTATGTTTCGGCCCAGTGGCCGTCGGGACACGCATCGCTTAGAACAGATCAGAACGGAGCGACTTCATGCCGACCGCATCTGCCGACATCGATCCGGCAATTGCCGCGAAAGGGTACGTGCATCCCGAGGCGCTGGTGAGCACCGGGTGGCTCGCCGAGCACCTCGACGACCCGGGCGTTCGAATTCTCGAAAGCGACGAGGACGTGCTGCTGTACGATACCGGTCACATCCCCGGTGCCTTCAAGATCGATTGGCACGCCGACCTCAATGATCCGCTCGTGCGCGACTATATCTCGCGCGACCGGTTCGAGGCGCTCGTCCGTTCCCTCGGCATCGACGATTCGACCACGGTCGTGTTCTACGGTGACAAGAACAACTGGTGGGCAGCCTACGCGTTCTGGGTGTTCCAGCTGTTCGGATTCGGCAACGGGCGGCTGCTGGACGGTGGCCGAATGAAGTGGGAGCAGGAGGGACGACCCATGACCGCGGAACGTCCGACCGCGCCTCCACCTTCGAGATACCGAGCCGGCGAGCGGAACGACGCGCCAATTCGCGCGTTCATGGGTGACGTGCGCGACCATCTCCGCGCGAACGGCGCCCTGGTCGACGTTCGTTCACCCGACGAGTACACCGGCAAGAAGCTGCACATGCCCGAATACCCACAGGAAGGCGCGCTCCGCGGGGGACACATTCCCGGCGCCAAGAGCGTGCCTTGGGCGCGCGCGGCCAACCCCGACGGAACGTTCAAGCCAGCGACCGAGCTGCGAACGATCTACGAAGCGGAACAGGGACTTTCGCCAGCCGACGACGTGATCGCCTACTGCCGGATCGGCGAGCGCTCGAGCCATACGTGGTTCGTCCTGCACTACCTGCTCGGCTACGATCGCGTTCGAAACTACGACGGAAGCTGGACCGAGTGGGGAAACGCGGTCCGCGCGCCGATCGAACGATAGGAACACGCCGAATGTCATCGCCCCAGCAGCCCGAAGCTTCCCGGCCCGCGCCGGTCATTACGCGCAGTGAGATCGCCTGGCGCGGCGATCGGTCGTTCGACGCCGGGCCGCCCGGCCGTACGCACCTGATCGACGGTGCGGCGAAAGCGGCGCCGGGGCCGGTCGAGACCCTGCTCAATTCGCTCGCGGCGTGCTCCGCCCTCGACGTGATCGACATCATCGAGAAGCGCAAGACGCCGGTCGAGCGCCTGACCGTACGTCTGGCGGCGGAACGCCGACCAGAATTCCCTCGCCGCATCATGCGCGTCGACATCGAATTCGCCATCGACGGCGCGACGATCGAGCCCGACGCGGCCGAGCGAGCGATTCAACTATCCTTCGAGCGCTACTGCTCGGTGGCCGGGTCTTTGGCGCCGGACATCATCGCCGAAACCCGACTGACCCTGAACGGACAGGAGTTTCCCCCGATCCGGCAGAAAATCTGGTCGCCGACAATCTGAGCGATCGGATCAGGCTGCGGTACGCTCGGGCATCTCGGTCGGCCGGACACCGAAACCCGCGTCCCTGGCATAGTCGAGCAGCTGCTCCTGCATCAGACGCCGGCCACGGAACAATCGCGATCGAACCGTGCCGATCGGCACCGCCAGGATCTCGGCGGCGGCCTCATAGGACTGGTCTTCGACGTCCACGATCATCAGGGTCGAGCGAAATGGCTCCGGGATCCGGTCGAGCGCCGTCTGAATTGCCGGTGCGAGGTCGAGGCGTGACAGGACCGCCTCGAGTCCGGAATCCCTGGATGCGGACGATGCCGGGCCATAGGCCGCGGCATCGATATCGGCGGCCTCGAGCTCCACGGTTGGCCGGACTCGCTCACGCGAGCGCAGGAACACGTTGCGACAAATCGTGAACAGCCAGCGGCGGCAGTCGCTGCCGGGAAGATACGTGTGCCAGGATCGGTAGGCCCGCAGAAACGTGTCCTGCACGATGTCGTCGGCGTCGGACTCGTCGCGGGTGAGCGAGAGGGCGAACCGGTAGACGTCATCGATCCATGGCAATGCTTCGCGTTCGAACGACACGGCTGCGCTCCGGAGTTTGCGCAATGAGTGGATAGCCACAACGTCATTAGTTGACGTGTCAAGTATATGGCGATTGGTGGGCGCTTGGGAAGGGGCCCTCCGAGCAAATTTTTTGTAAAGGCCGGGCTTGGCAGTGCGCTCAGGGCCGCAGGATCGCGGACCGTAGAGAAGTTAACCTGCCCGAACACGAGTTAGAGCGTGCACTGAATGGGGCATGTCGCTTGCCCGGTGGTCCGCTCGGAGGCTGAGATGGCGACTCGAAAGCGAAAGGCGGCGGCGCGACCGCTCGCCGAATACAAGAAGAAGCGCAACTTCAGCAAGACCGCGGAACCGGCGGGCGAGGTCCAACGGCGATCTCGTCGGGGTTTACGGTTCGTCATCCAGAAGCACGGGGCGAGTCACCTGCACTACGACTTTCGAATCGAGCTCGACGGGGTCATGAAGAGCTGGGCCGTTCCAAAGGGCCCGAGTTACGATCCCAAGGTTCGCCGGTTGGCGATGCAGGTCGAGGATCACCCGATCGAGTACAACGCGTTCGAGGGGACGATTCCGGCGGGCGAGTACGGCGGCGGGACGGTGATGCTTTGGGACCGCGGAACGTTCGAGCCCGAGGGCGGTGGCGGCGAGGACGCCGTACGCCAAGGCTACGAGCGCGGCGACCTCAAGATCGTCATGCATGGCAAGCGAATGTTCGGCGGCTGGGTGCTCGTCCGCATGCGACGTGACGACGCCGGACGTGCGCAGTGGCTGCTGATCAAGCATCGCGACGAATTCGCCAATGCCGACGTGGACGTGACCGCGGTGGCGACGACCTCGGTAACCACCGGCCGCACGATGGAGCAGATCGCCAATCGGGGACGGCGCATCTGGCACAGCAACCGCGACACGGCCGCGCGCAAGAAGAAGGCGCCGGCGCGACGAAAGCGCGCCGCGAAACGCTAGCGGTTGGGAATGGCCGGGTGCTGCCGGGGGTCGGTCTGCCGCTTGATCACGCGAACCGCCATCATCCCCTGGTCGGCCCGGTCCAGCACTCGATGCAGCGTCTCGCCGGCCTCGCGCGCCGCCCAGCCTAACGAGAACGGTACCGGCGCCCGCTCGAGCGCTTCGATACGCAACCGGTCGGCGACGAGCTTTGTTTCGGCCGCCGAGACGCCGAGCAACAGCACGACGAACTCGTCGCCACCGATGCGAACGATCGCCTCGCCCGCGCGCACGTAGCGCATCAGAAAGCGCGCCATGTGCCGAAGCACTTCGTCGCCCTGCTGATGTCCCCAGCGATCATTATAGATCTTGAAATGGTCGACATCGACGAAGATGCAACCGAATCTGAGCTCGGGATCGGCGACCAGGCGCGCCTCGAACTCGACGAGGTGCCGGCGATTCAGTGCACCGGTGAGCGCGTCGTGCGTGCTCATCTCGACCAGGGATGCCTCGAGCGCCTTGCGCGCCGTGATGTCGATGAGGATTCCGTGGATGAATGCATCCCCCGTGTCCGGATCGCGAATCAGATAGCACGTGTCGAGTACGGTGCGGGCCTGACCGTCCGGTCTCCGAAGAGCGATCTCGAACTCGCGCACGAAGCCGTCTCGGTCGAGCAGAGCCATTTGCTCGTCCCGCCGCGCAGGCTCCAGGAACAATCCGGAGGCACCCAGTGCATCGAGCTCACGCAGTGAGCTGACACCCACCGTCTCGAGAAACGCGGCGTTGGCGTCGAGAATCCGCCCGTCACGCGCCGTGATGTAGATGCCTTCGCGAAGATTGCGCGCGAACTCCCGGAGGCTCTCCGGGTCGCTGAGGCTTCGAAAGCGAGTTGACGATGTCGGTGCAGCGCGTCCCGCGGGTTCAGACTGACCCTCGCCGTGGGATGCCGCCGTCGGCATCGCCCTTGTCGAGCGTGTATCGTCCATTGAAGTCAGCTTGGGGCCACCAGCCTCGTGGACACGACGCGCTGCCCACGAGGCTCCGACGATCAGAGGGGGCCAAACGTATCATACGTTTCAGCCGGTCGGACCTGTAGCGCCACCACCCGAGCCGCCGCAGGGTCGGGGCTACTCGATCAAGCGGGCCGGTAGGATCCCGGCGTCGCCAAACTTCGACCGGACATGATCGATCGTGCGCGCCAGAACGCGATCGCGATCAGTCTCGGCCAGGCTGGCGTCGGCCCGCTCGAACAGGGCGAGTTGATCGACGGTGGCGTCGACGGCAAGCGACGACAGGCCAACGCCGATGAGGCGCGCTGGCACGCGCCGCGCCTTCCGCAATTTGGCGAGCAGCGCGCGCGACACCTGCCAGATGACGCGATCGGAGATGACCGGCGCGTCGAGCGTGCGACTGGCCTGGCGCGTCCTGAAATCGAAATCGCGCAGACGAACGGTGACGGTCCGCGCCGTCAGGCCATCGGCGCGAAGATCGGCCGCGGCACGCGTGACGAGTGCAAGGAGCTCGCGCGCCAATTGATCGTCGGCGGCGATGTCGGCGGGAAACGTCTCGTCGCGGCTGATGCTCTTGGTCTCGCCATGCGCTTCCACCTCGCCGTCGTCGATACCGCGGACGCGGTCGAACAACCAGCGTGCTTCGCGTACGCCGAGCCATTGTGACAGCGTCGGGAGATCGTACTGCAGCACGTCGCGCACGCGGCGCATGCCGAGGGTGGCGAGGCGCTCCTGGAAGCGTGGCCCGATGAATGGGATCTCGGCGAGATCGAATGTCTCGAGGAATCGGGCCTCGTCGCCGGGGGCGACAACGTGCACGCCCGTCGCACCAGTGCCGGGCTTTGGCTTTGCCCGCTCCACGGCGAGCTTGGCGATGAGTTTGGAGGTGCCTCCGCCGATCGAGATCGAGAGCGCCACTGCGCTCGCCACGGTGTCGCGGATGCGTGCGGCCGTCGTGGCCAGCGGCTCGTTGGCGTAGAGCGCCTCGGTGCCGCCGAGGTCGAGATACCACTCGTCGATGCTCGCCCCTTCAACGATGGGAGCGAACCGCTCGAGCACCGAGCGAATCTGACGGCTTTTTTCCGAGCAGGCGCGGCGCGGCACCGGAACGCAGACCGCATCGGGGCACAGCCGCAGCGCGCGTGCGATTGGCATCGCGGATCGCACACCGAACCTGCGTGCTTCGTAGGAAGCGGAGCACACGACGCCGCGGCTCTCGCGTGTGCCGCCGACGATGAGCAGCGGCGCCTTCCCTGCGCCCTCCGGATCGACCATGCGCGCGACGGCAACGAAGAACGCATCGGCATCGGCGAGCAGAACGCGGCGCGGAATCATCGGACGTGGAGATCCTGAATGAACCGCGAGCTTTCGTTGTAGCGCGTGATGCCGAGCGTCCGAGCCATGATCTCGCCGACGACACCGGCAACGTAATCGCGATGCTCGTCGTCGGTCATGCCATCGGAGGGCTCCGTGTTGTCGGTCACCATGTCGATCACCGCCCCGGGGGTCTCGAGATAGCTGGCGTCGCCATCGCCCATCGGGACGCCAAACTCCTCCTCGACGGCCGCGAAGAATTCCTCGAGCGCCCAACTCATGGTCGGAACGGGACGGAGCATTGCATGTCGTTCACAATGTCGCCGGGCTACAGGAGCCGAGCAACTTTTTTCGGTTGCAGTGGCGCGGGCCGCGCATCAGTATTAAGGGCCCTCCCATGACCTCGACACGCAAGCCGGGCTCGCGCGCCGCCGAAGGCATTCAGGCGGTCGACCTCCCGCTCGGAAGCGCGGCGGACGCACCGCACGGCTCCCGGCCGGAGCAGGTGTACGCGCGCCTGCGTGATCTGATCGTGCAGGGGCTGCTGGCGCCCGGCAGCCGCATCGTGGAGACGGAGATTGCCGGCCGACTCGGGGTGAGCCGGACGCCGGTTCGTGAGGCGCTGCAGCGCCTGCAGCAGGAAGGCTACGTGATGGGTGCGCCCGGGGCACAGCAGTCGCGCCTGACGGTCGCGCCGCTGACGCGCGACGACGTGTACGAGTTGTTGAACATCGTCGGCGCGCTTGAAGGACTGGGCGCGCGCGGTGCCGCACTGCTTCCACCCGCCGAGCGCCGAGCGCTGGTGCGCGATCTCAAAGTCCTGAACGGCGAGTTCCACCGCGCCGGCAAGACGACGCCGATCGATCACGGGAGCCTGTACGACGCCGACGAGCACTTTCATCGCCGGATCGTCGAAGCGAGCGCCGGTCCGCGTCTCCTCGCGCTCCACGACGCCGTGAAACCGCAGGCGGAGCGCTACATCCGGATGTACATCAGCATGCTCACCGGTGACATCCGTGCCTCCGTGTACGAGCACGACACGATCAGCGCGGCGATCGAGGAAGGTCGTGCCGACGACGCGGAGCTCGCGGTGCAGGTGAACTGGCGTCACGCTGCCGACCGGCTGAGCAAGGTGATCGCAATGGCGGGCGAGCGCGGCTCCTGGTGATCTCCGCTCAACGAGCGGATTCGAGCTCCTCGAGCAGGCGGAGATAGCTGTCGTATCGGTCGGGGCTGATCGCCCCGGCCGCCGCAGCGCCGCGCACCGCGCAATCCGGCTCCGCGACATGCCGGCAGTCGGCGAAGCGACAGCGATCGCTCACCGCGCGCAGCTCGGGGAAGCATTGATCGAGCTCTCGTGCCGGCAGGGCCCACAAGCCCACCTCCCGAAGACCGGGCGTGTCGATGACGTAGCCGTCATCGGCCCCGGGCAACGGCAGCAGCGCGGCACCAACCGTCGTGTGGCGTCCCTTGTTCACCGACTCGCTGATCGCGCCGACGCGTAATCCCGCACCCGGAAACAGCGTGTTGAGCAGCGACGACTTGCCGACACCAGATGGACCGGCAAGAACCGATCGTCGTCCGGCCAACATCGCGCGAACGCTCTGGAGCCCGGATTCGGCCTTGACGCTCGTCGTGTGGATCGGATAACCAACGCGTTCATAGGTCTCGAATCGGCGACGAACCGTCTCCTCGCCGACCAGGTCGACCTTGTTGATGATGATGCGGGCCGGAAGACCATTGCCTTCGGCGATCACCAGAAAGCGATCGAGCATGCGGAGGTGCGGCTCCGGTTTGGCCGCAGCGAAGACCACTACCACCTGGTCGACGTTCGCGGCGACGATCCGCTCGCCATGGCCGCCGCCGGGCATGCGTCGCGCCAGCACGGATCGGCGGGGGAGAATCTCCCCGATCGCCCAGGCGTCATCGCGCGCGGCGCGCTCGAGCTGGACGTCGTCGCCAACGGCGAGCTTGAGGGTCGATTCGGCGGCGGCGACTGTGTCGCGACGCAACGAGCCGTCGCCGCGGCGGCCGGCGTCGGATTTCTTCAACCGGCCGCGGAGCGACGCGTCGACGAAGTCTCCGTCATTCGTCCGGACACGCCAGACCCCACCGGTGCCGCCGACGACGACGCCCTGCACCAGCTCTCGATCGCTCACGCGTCCGAGCCTTCGTCTCGCATGGCATCCCACCAGCGACGCTGCGGCGTTCCGCCAAGTCGCTGAACGATCAGGCGATCGAGCAGCGCCTTGACCTCTTCGAGCAGCGTCTCGCCCAGCGCCGTGCGGGCTCCTGCCTCGGTCTCGGCGGTCACGAGATAGTCGGTCTCGAGATGGCCCTCGGGCGTCTGCGCGCCAAGCCGCGACCACTTCACGAAGAGGAAATACGCCGCCCACGGGGCGGCCGCATCATCCGTGACTTCCGTCATGATCTCCACACTGTACGAGAAGCCGTCACTTCCTTCGAACGCGGGCGGCCGATCATGCACGGCCGCGTATCCACCGATGGTGGATGCGTCGCCCTTGGAATGATCAGGCTGACGGAACCGGGCGTGCGACATCATCTCTTCCTGCTTGGCAGCATCTCGCGCACGATGTTACCGGTCATGAATGCGACATTCGCCGGCCGCTCGGCAAGGCGTCGCATGAGATACGGATACCATTGTGTGCCGAAGGGTACATAGACGCGCATACGGAAACCTTCTCGAACGAGCTGCTCCTGTAGATCCCGGCGGACGCCGTAGAGCATCTGGAATTCGAAGCGCGAGTTGTCGATCGAGTGCTCGGCCACGAAGCGCTTGGCCGCGTCGATCAGCCTGGGATCGTGCGTGGCGATCGCCGGATAGTTGCCATGCTCGAGCAACGCCCGCATGCACTTGAGATAATTCGCGTCCACTTCGTGCTTCTCGGGAAACGCGACCGACGCCGGCTCCTTGTACGCACCCTTGCACAGCCGTACGCGACTACGAAGCTGGATCGCCCGTTCGACGTCGGACCAGGTGCGATACAAATAGCTCTGGAGCACGATGCCGACGTGATCCTTGTACGCGGGATACAGTCGGTCCTCGAACAGGCGCAGCGTTCGCTCCGTATAGGGACTCGACTCCATGTCGAGGCGCACGAAGGTGTTCATGGCCTGCGCGCGGCCGAGCACGTCATGCATGATCGATACGCACAGCTCTTCGGAGATGTCGAGACCCATCGCCGTGAGCTTGACCGATACGTTGGCGTTCAGGCCGCGCTCGTGGATCCGGTCGAGCATCTCGAGATAGGCGGCGCCGGCCGCGCGCGCCTCACGCTCGTTCGTCACGCTCTCGCCAAGCAGATCGAGGGACGCGGTGATGCCTTTGGCATTCAGCGTCCGAAGCGCCGCAAGGGCCTCGTCGAGCGTCTCGCCGGCCACGAACCGCCGAGCGAATCGTTTGGCCAATCGGTTGTTGCGAACGAAGCGGAAGACGCGCTGCTGATTCGAGAGATACAGAAGAGCGGATCGCAGCATCAGTCGCGCACCACGTGCGAGCGAAGCGTGGCCGGCGCCGTGACGCGTCCAACGGGAAATGCCGCGTGCGCCGCCACGATGCCGTCGTAGAAGCTCCACTGCATCAAGCCGTCCTCGCTCTCCGGCTCCAGAAGGTAGAACGCGGCGAGGCCGCGGGGTTGCCCCGCACGGACGACGTACGATCCCGCGGGCAGGGACTTTCTTGCCGCGGCGGACCACCGCCCCGATACGTCCGCGAGCATGCGCGACGTTTCGGATCGCCCGCGGTCGATCACGCTGTCGACGAGAAACGCCTGCATCGTCACGCTCGCCGGCGCATCCAGCCGTTGCACCTCGATGCCGTGCACGCGGAGAATGGGAAGCAGAACACGCGCGGCGACAGTATCGAAGGTGTAGGCGAAGGGAAGTCTGCTCGTGAGCGTCGGCGTGAAGCTCGCCATCACCGGCATCCGGACGAGCTTGATGACGCCCGTGCGCTGTCGGTTGCCCATGCCAGCTTCTCGCTTGGTGCTGTCGCTGAGCGGAACGACCTCCTCGACGCGCACATCCTCCATGCGCGTGGTGTCCATGCGGGATTTGAGCGAGAGCTCGGGCGAACTTCCTGGCGACCTGGCCCACGCGGCTACCCGGGCGTCGCCCTGACGGCCGAGCGCCATGATCTCCGCGCGATGCTCGGCGACGTAGGACAGGATCTCGTTGACGAAATCGTAGGTGGATGCGACACGGCGGGCGAACGGATCGTGCGAGAACGCCTCGCTCAGAATGCCGAGCCGGTTGCGCAGTCCGTAGTAGTTGGTCCCGTAGCGCGCCAGCGACTCGTAGGTCGAGAACGCCCAGCCACTGGCCGGTACTGAGTCGGCGATGATCTGCTCGAGCGACGGCCCGCGAGCGCCGAAGCCGCCCCCGCGTGCGGCGGCTCCGCGTCCGCGCGCCGCACTGTCAACGGGCGCGCCGCGGCCGGCGGCGCGCCCGCCAGCCCGGCCGCCGCGCGGCACACCCGGACGGCTGAAGTCGCCGTAGTCATTCACGAAGAATCCTTCGCGATTCAGCATCCGGCGGCGGATCTCGGCCAGCATTTTCGTCGCGTACGGGATCACGTTCACGGCGGTCGGCGTCAGCGGCGGAGAGTAGGTCAGGTCGTAGCCATGAATGCTGCCGTCGGTGGTGTGGAGATCCATGAACAGGTCCGGATTCCACGCGTTGAACATCGCGAACGCACCACGGGTCTCCGGTGCGTCGGCGTCAACGTAGTCGCGATTCAGATTCCAGCCGGACGCATTCTGCCGCGTACCGACGAGCTCAGGCCCGTTCTGCGCGCCGCGATTGCGTGCTTGCGGTCCCCACTTCTCGTTCCCGTCGGCGTTGTAGATCGGCTGCACGATGAGCACGATCGAGTCGAGCACGTTCTTGCGCGTGTCGAACAGGAGGTCGCGCAGCAATGACTGCATGGCCTCCTTTCCCTCGACCTCGCCGGCGTGGATGTTCGCCTGCACGTACGCGATTGGCCGGTTGAGACGTCTCGCCTCCGCCGGTGTCGAAACGAGCGGCCGCGACGCGATGACGTACGGGAGCTCGCGGCCTTCGATTGTCTTGCCGATGGACCCGGTCACGATCCTGGCGCCGAGGATCTTCAGCGAATCGATGAATGCGACGACGTCGTCATAATGCGAGGTCTCGGCGAAATTCGTGCGTTCCGCGCGGGTCAGCGGACGCTTGCCGGCGAAGCTCTGCAGGTTGTATTTGCTCTTGGCCGGAATCGAGTAACGATCGACCGTCTGTTGCGCGGCGGCGATACTGGCTCCCCCGACGAGTGTCGCGACGAGCCATGCGATACGACGCATGAATTCCCCGATACGAGTGACGGGGAATTGTACCCGATCGGCTCGCCGCGACGCTACTCTGAGGGTTTTGGCGCCGAACCGCCGGAGCGCAACACGAGTCCGCGAGCGCGCGTCGTCGCGGCGACGGTCGGATCGGCGCCGTGATCGATGTCGGCGCGGACGTTTCGCTGAAACAGCGCGAGATCCGAATCCTTGACGCTCGATCGCGCCAGCTGGATCACGAGGCTCGACGCAGTCGCGACTGGTACATCGCGTCCGATGAGATCGATCGCGACGGCGAGCGGCATGGTGACGGGGCGTTTTCCCGCCGCGACGCGAAGCCGCTGGAGATCACGCTCCGACATACCGGCGCCGAGCGCCGTCGCCGCGGCCTTGATCTCGTCACCGGTCGCGTTCGACCCGAGCGCGCGTCGCGAAATGGCCATGCGGATCGACAACTGATGGACCGCGGTGACGATCTTCTGTCCGTCCGATCCTTTCGCGGCGCCCTCGAGCGCTTTGTCGACGAGCGGCGCGGTGGGCAGCCTCGCCACGCGGGCCGAATCGACGATCGCGTTGACCGCGACGTACGTCGGCTTGTCGAGGCGCTGCGCGAGCCGCGGATCCTGCGCACCCGCCGCGCGCACCACGAGCGTGAGCGCGACGAATGCGCGCAGTCGCGCGCTCATTTGTTGTCTTCGACGACGATGGCCGAGTTCGGTAGCCCGTAGTCGGTATCGACAACGCGGGGCGCCGTCGGATCGGCGACCCACAGGCTGTCGTCGACGACGAATGAGTAACGATGGTGGCCGACTGGCACGGGCGCCGTCACCGACCAAACGCCGCCACCGCGCTTCTGCGCCTGGTAGGCGGCGTGCGAGGCATCCCAGCCATTGAAGTCGCCGACCACGGCCACCTTCTTCGCGTCGGGCGCAACGAGCACGAATTGAACGCGCTGTGCCGGCGACGCCTTGGGCGACGTCGGGAACAGCGCCTTGGCGATCGGGCGCGCGGCGCGGTGGAAGTCGTCCTTGGCATGCAGCACGCCGAGAGCGGCGAACAGCATGAGTGACGCCGCGGCGAGACCCCAGCCCAGCGGGCTGATGGTGATCGTACGCGGTGCGGTCAGTCGCGACCACAACCGCGCGCGCGCATGCCGCGGCAGGCGCAGCACGTGCCGCATGACCCGCTCGTCGAACGAGCGGTCGACCTGCACCGGCCGCCGCAGCTCGCGCGCGATGTCATCGACGTTCACGATGTCGTCGTCACGCACTATGCACCTCACTCAGCAGGTCGCGGAGCCGTTCGCAGGCACGCATCACTCGCATTTTGAGCGCCGATACGCCCACGCCGGTCATCCGCGACATCTCATCGTACCCCAGTTCCTCGACGTATTTCAGCAAGAACGCCTCCCGCTGCTCGGACCGGAGCTGTTGGAGGGCTCGATCGATCTCCTCGCGCCAGGCCGCCTGGTCTTCCGGATGCTCCTCGGACGCGCCGAGCAGCGCCGCATCGTCGGTCACGAACGTCCGAGCGCGCCGGCCGCGACGCGTGCCGGCAGTGCGGCACCGATTCACCAGAATTCGAAACAACCAGGCTCCGAATCGCTCCGGATCCTCGCATCGCGCCAATGACCGGTAGGCCCGCGTGAAGGCATCCTGCAACGCCTCTTCCGCGTCTTCCCGATTGCCGAGCATGTGGAGCGCGTAACGCGCGTACTGGTCACGATAACGCTCGACCAGCTCGCGATACGCCTCGGCATTCCCGCGCAAAACGCGCGCGACGATCGCTGCGTCCGAACTAGCTTCCAAGAGGCAAAGACCTGGGTAGGGGTACGCCGGTCACAGATGGCGGGGAATCTTGGCGCATGGCCACTATTCTACCAGCCATCTCCGTAAAAGCTCCGGCCGGTCGCCGACATGTCCAGCAGCAGGTCGGCGGCCTCGAATCGCGGGTGATACCGGAGGTCGAGATCCTCCAACCGTTCTACGATCTGGGTCGCTCCAATGCTGTCGGCGTAGCGGAACGGGCCTCCCCGGAACGGCGGGAATCCGATGCCGAACACCGCGCCCACGTCGCCGTCCCGCGGCGAGCGCAGGATCCCCTCGTCCAGGCAGCGAACGGCCTCGTTCACCATGGCCAGGACGCAGCGCTCGGTGATCTCGGCGGCGTCCATCGTTCGCCGCGGAACATCGACGATCGCGTACACTGACTCGTCAACGCCACCCTTTGTGCCGTCCTGTTGGTAGCGGTAGAAGCCGCTTCCGCCCTTCCGGCCCGTGCGGCCGGACGCCACCACGCGGCGCAACGCTTCCGACGGCGCAAGCCGGTCCCCGAATGCATCGGAGAGCACGTGGCCGACCTTGCCGCCGACGTCGATGCCGACCTCGTCCAGCAACGCGATCGGACCAACCGGGAATCCCCAGTCGACCAGCGCGCGGTCAATCGCGTCGATCGCTACGCCGTCGTCGAGCAAGCGGCCCGCCTCGTTCATGTACGCCGAGAGCGTCCGCGTGGTGTAGAATCCCGGCCCGTCATTGACCACGATCACCGTCTTGCCGAGCCGCTTCCCGTAGGCGACCGCGGTAACGGTCGCCACACGGGAGGTGCGCGGGGTCGTGATCACCTCGAGCAGCGGCATGCGATGCACCGGCGAGAAGAAGTGCATGCCAAGAACACGCTCGGGATGCTGGGCGACTTCGGCGATGCGGCTGATTGGAATCGTGCTGGTGTTCGATGCGTAGACGGCTTCCGGATCGAGGACCGGCTCCACTTCCTCGAGCACTCGATGCTTGAGCGCGATGTCCTCGAACACGGCCTCGATCACGAGATCGACCGACCCGAAGCCGGCGTAGTTCGTGGTGCCGCCCACGAGCGTCATGTAGTCGTCGAGCTGGAGCTTCGTGATCTGCTTCCGCACGAGCCGCTCCTGCAGCACCGACCGCACCGCGGCGAGTCCCTTCCCGATGCGCGGGGCGTCGGTGTCCTTCAATCGCACCAGCGTGCCCTGCTGCGCGGCGATCGACGCGATGCCGGCACCCATGAATCCCGCGCCGAGCACGCCGAGCTTCTTCACGTCGCGCGCCGGAGGCGCGGGTTCGTCCACGCCCTTGTCCTTCTTCAGCGAATTGCTGGCGAAGAACAGGAACACGAGCTCGCGCGAGACGTCGGTCATCGCCATCTCGCCGAACCGCTTCGCTTCCTCGTCCAATCCCGCCTTGAAGCCGCG
>DATJIZ010000026.1:0-3420 GCA_035492735.1 Gemmatimonadaceae bacterium
TGGCGCACTCGTGAGCCGGAGCGGACGAACAAGGGCAGAACGAGCTGCGACGGCGCGAGCCACGTTTCACGAACCAGCCGGCGAAGGCTTGCCGTCCGCCGGAGGCGGCGCGGACGGTAGGCGGGAAATTGCGGCATGCTCGAAAGCTAACGCCCGCCGGGGCGGGTTACGGTAATTGGGGTCAGACACCAATTCTCCTACCTTAGCCGCCGCTTTCGCTCCGCCGTGTAGTGCCACCACGGCCGCTTGGGCGCGCCTTCCATGTAGCGAACAGCGGCGATGAACGTGTCGAGCACGCACGGATCCTGTCGCACACCCGTCGCTTGGTTGAGCATCTCGTAAAGCGCGTACGGATCCCGACCGACGAGCGCGCGAGGCTCGTGAAGGCCGAGGCGGCGAAAGTCGGCGGCGATGCGCGGCCCGACGTTGGGAATCTCCTCGAGGTTGGCGATGTCCGCGCGGGTCCGCGCGGCGCTCGATCGGTGCGTGGGTCTCATGGCTGATACTCGGGTCCGTATTGCAGAGTGATGGGCGCGAGCTCTACGGCTCAGAACGCCGCGAAGCCGACGACGTTCCCACCAGGCTCGCGAACGTAGAACTCCTCCGACCCATAGAACGTCTTGTGGCGCGCTTTGACGACCGGTGCACCCGCGACGGCGCGCTCGGCGCCATCCAGGTCCGCCACGGACGGCACGGTGATGAACAGCGCGACGCTGTGGCCGTCGAGCGACGTCGCTTGCGTCGGATCGTCCGCGATCACGCTGGCTTTCGTCTGATACATGATCTCGACGTCGCCCTTTTTGGCGCTCGCGAAGACGAGCCGGCCGTCGTCGCCCGGAACCTCGTTCTCCTTGCTGAAGCCAAGTCGCTCGGTCCAGAACGCGAGACAGGGCTCCACGGCCTCGACGATCAGCACTGGCGCGAGCGCCCGCACCGCGGGCGTGCCATCCGACATACGCTTGCTCCGCTGAGGTGAGGGCGCTAGTATAAATGATACTAGCACACACGTCAAGCGCGGCTTTCCATCCACTCGTCGCAATGCCACGATCACCCAATACGACGCTCGCCGACCTCGTCGTCCTCTCGATGCTCTGCGAGCGGCCGATGCACGGCTACGAGCTATGGGCGGAGCTCGAGCGGCGGCAGGTCGAGAAGTGGGCGAGCCTCTCCAAACCGCAGGTGTACTACTCGCTGCGGAAGCTGGCCGCCGCGCGGCGAATAATTGCGTCGCGCGATGACGACGCGTCGCTCGGCCCCGAGCGCCGCGTGTACGAGCCAAGCGATGCCGGTCGCCGCCTGCTCGCGGATTCGCTGGCCCGGGCGCAGTGGGCGACCCAGCGCCCACCCGACCCATTCGCCACGTGGCTCGTCCTCGCCTGGCAGGCGCGTCCGCGTGACGTCGCGGCGCAGCTCGCCCGGCGCCGTCGCTTTCTCGAGCGGCAGGTGACGGAGGACCGTGCCGCGCTGGGCGAAGTGATCGCCGAAACCTCCCCGAGCTCCGACGCCGCGATGGTCGTGCGGCTATCGATCCGACGCTTCGAGACCGAGCTGGCGTGGCTGGAAGAAGTCGAAGCGCGCCAGCGCCCGGGCTGACCCCAGGGCCAAATCGGGGTCAGACACCGATTAGCGGGGGGAATTGGGGTCTGACCCCAATTCCCCAACGCCGCGTTTGATCACGATCGCAACGGATTGGTGGCGAACCCGTGCCGCGTCTTCGATATGCTGTTCGCTGGCATACCCGATACCCGCATCAATGGCTCGTCTTCCCCGCTACCTCCTCCCCGGTCAACCTCAGCACGTGATGCAGCGCGGCAATAACCGTGGCATCATTTTCGCCGACCCAACCGATTTCGAGCGATTTCGCAACGAGCTCACCGCGGCGTGTTCTCGCGACGGGTGCTGGATCCATGCTTACGTGCTCATGACGAATCACGTCCATTTGCTCATGACGCCCACGACCGCGAGCGGGATCAGCCACGTCATGCAGTGCGCCGGGCGCCGGTACGTCGGCTACTTCAACCGCACGTACTCACGCACCGGTACACTCTGGGAGGGCCGGTACAAGGCGATCGCGATCGACAGCGAGCGGTACCTGTTCACACTGTATCGCTACATCGAACAGAATCCCGTCCGCGCGGGAATGGTCCGCGACGCCGCCGAGTACCCGTGGTCGAGCTACGCCGCGAACGCGCTGGGTCGGTCGGATCGGCTCGTCAGTCCGCACGAGCAGTACGAGCAGCTCGGGCCTGATGCTCCGACGCGAGCGGCTGCGTACCGCGGCCTTTGCGGAGCACCACTTGATCGAGTGACGCTCCAGGACATCCGCGGTGCGTCGGCATCGGGTTGGGCACTCGGCGACGAGCGATTCCGCGACGAAATCACCAAGCTCGCTCGTCGCCGCGCTGGCCCCCTGCCGAGCGGTCGACCCCGGAAATTGGTGTCTGACCCCAATTAGACCCCAATTAGAGATTACTCGGGCTGCGGCGAGGGGAGGCGCTCGGCGCGGCGAAGGGCGGCCAGGATCTCGCTCGCCCCGCGGTGGCGAAGGTCGTTGGCCAGGCGCACGCCCGTCAGCTCGGGGTTGTCGGCGTCGAGCGGCAGCGAGCCGCGAAGCGCGCGGCGGCCGTCCACCGTCGCAATGAAGCCGTGCAGGTGTTGCTCGGACGGCTCGGCACCGGAGCCGGTGACGAGCGCCCCGATCGGCACCTGACAGCCGCCCTCCAGCGCGCCCAGGAAAGCGCGCTCGGCCCGAGTGGCGATCGTCGTGTCGCGATCGGCGAGGGGAGCCACGAGAGCGCGCGTCGCCTCGTCGTCGGCGCGAATCTGAATCGCGATCGCGCCCTGCCCCGCGGCGGGCAACCACGCCGGCGCCTCGAGATACGAGGCGATCTCCTGCGACACGCCAAGACGATGGAGTCCGGCGGCGGCGAGAATCGCCGCGTGCACGTGCCCGTCGTCCACCTTCTTGATGCGCGTCGGAACGTTACCGCGCAGGTCCACCACCTCGAGATCCTGACGCAGCGCGTGGAGCTGCGCCCGCCGCCGCAAGCTCGAGGTGCCGACGCGGCAACCGGGCGGAAGGTCCTCGAGGCGCGAGACACCGACGACGCTGTTCACGACGAGCACGTCGCGCGGATCCTCGCGCGGCAAGAGGGCCGCCAGCTCGAGCCCGGGCGGCATCTCCGTGGGCAAATCCTTGAGCGAGTGCACGCAACAGCTCACCCGTCCGTGCGCCAGATCGACCTCGAGCTCCTTCGTGAACAGTCCCTTGGCACCGATCGCGCTCAGCGGCTCATCGAGGCGCTTGTCGCCCACGGTGCGATACGTCTTGAGCTCCGCGGCCACGCCGCGCTCCATGAGCAGCCGCTGCACCAGCCGCGCCTGGCGGAGAGCGAGCTCGGACGACCGTGTGCCGATCAG
>DATJIZ010000027.1:0-5167 GCA_035492735.1 Gemmatimonadaceae bacterium
TCACGCCCGGCTACATCAAGCCGGCGTCGATCGCCTGGTACGCGTCGCACAAGCACACGGCCGATGGGGCGAACGAGTACTACAGCTACTCATACTTGTTCGCGTACCCGATCGATCTGCCGGCCGGGGCGACGAGCGTCACGCTGCCGAACGACGAGTCGATTCGGGTGATGGCCGTGACCGTCGCCGACGAGCCGGCAGTGGCCACGCCGGCGGCGCCGCTGCACGACGTGCTGGGGCGCAAGTAGCTCGGTGCGCGGGGGAGGGGGGGAGCGCCAGCGTTCGGACCATAGCGCGTGGTTCAGGTGGGTTCGTTCCGCGCCGACCAGATTGTGGAGTCGGCCGTGCTGCTCGAGCTCAAGGCAACGCGAGTGCTCGAGCAGTCGTCTCCGCGCAACCCGTCTGGAAGTCGCCCTCGTGCTTCATTTCGGCGATCGGCCGCGCTTCAAGCGCCTCATCTTCACCAACGATCGCAAGCTGCTTCCGTGAGGCTCCGTGTACTCAGCGAGTTCCGTGGCGACCGACGCGGAGTCATCCGGCAGCACTCCGTGGGAGTCTACTCGAACACCCGCTTCAACTCGGCGATCTCAGACCGTAGCACCGCCAGCTCGCTGCGCAATTCCTCGACGGTCCGTTCGAGTCGCTCGACGCGGTCAGGCTCGCGTTCCGGTTCGGTCCGCGGCGCTGGGGCGGTATCGACCGACACCTCGCCGGAGAGCAGATGCGCATACCGCGCCTCCTTCTGGCCCGGCTGGCGTGGCAGCTTGGTGACGAGCGGTTCCGGCGCTCGCATCGCCAATCCGTCGAGCGTCGCCTCGACATCGCTCAGGCTCTGAAAGTCGTACATGCGACCCGCCTGGGTCCTGATCTCGCCCAGGGTCCGTGGTCCGCGCAGCATCAGCACGTCGAGCACCGCGAGCTGCGCCCGGTCGATCTCCATCGCCTCGCCGGCCAGGTGCATGTACTTGATCACGCGTTCGCCGGATCGTTGCATGCTTCGCACGAGCGAGTACCTGCGAAGCCTGTCGACCCCGGCCTTGACCGTCGGCTCGTCGTACTGTACGACCGGATCACGATTCGACGACTGATTGCAGGCGTTGACGAGCGCGTTGAGCGACAGCGGGTAATTGTCCGGGGTCGTGATTTCCTTTTCGATCAGCGAGCCGAGGACGCGGACGTCGACGTCGTTCAGTACTTCCATCTCAGCGCGAGCGACGCGTCACACGGCACCCGGCTGTTCGCGCTGGTCTCGCCTCACTGCCAGAAAATCGACCGCCTGATCGTCCCATGCGTGCCCGCCGGCGCTCCAGCTCGATCCCGCGGGAAAGTTCTCCCGGCAGTACGCCCGCTTCGCCCCAAAATCGAACGCCGCGTGCGGCCGACCGTTGATCAGCAGCGCCGCGCGCTGCTGATCGCCCGACCACACGATCTCCACGTTGCATGGCTCGTGCACGTCGAGATCCGGTGCCGGGTGATCGAGCACCCAGCCGACGTTGTAGACGTACACCGAGTCGAGGACGGCGCGTTCTCCAAGTCGCCGGTCCATCCCGTAGAAGTACCCGACCTTTCCGTCGTCCTCGAACAGCGCGGCGTAGGGCGTTTCGTCGGCGGCCGACTCGACGACCGTCGGCACTCCCATGTAGACCGTGTGACCCATCGCGACCTCCCGAGTCCAGACTCGCTGGCCTGAGGGTAATCTTGACCGCCGAACGAGACACCGCCAGCGGGCGGCGGATTTGGGATCAGACACTGGAATTGGGGTCAGACACCAATTTCGAGGAATTGGTGTCTGACCCCAATTCGCTTCCCGCTCACCCCTCGAAAAAATCGCTCCGAATTCTACCTGCTTGGGCCGGATGACCTTGCCCTCCCCGCGTCCACAGCGGATCATACGCAAACCGCCACTGCCCTGCCCTGGAGCCTGTCCGACATGTCCGCACCCGCAGTGCGACCGCCGGCGTCCCGAACGCCGACGGACGTCTCGAATCCGCAGTACTACCATAAAGTGGTCGACTGCCAGTGGGCCTGCCCCGCCCACACCAATGTCCCCGAGTACATCAGGCTCATCGCTCAAGGGCGATACAGCGAGTCCTACCTCCTCAACCGCGAATCGAACGTCTTTCCCGGCATCCTCGGCCGAACGTGCGACCGGCCGTGCGAGCCAGCCTGTCGACGCGGCCGCGTGGACGGAAAGCCGGTCGCGATCTGCCGGCTCAAGCGCGTCGCCGCCGACCATCGCGACGACATTCGCGATCGCTTGCCGAAAGCTCCCGAGGCCAAGAACGGCAAGCGCGTCGCGCTGATCGGCGCCGGGCCGTCGTCGCTCACCGTCGCCAACGATCTCATGCCGCTCGGCTACGAGGTCGTGATCTTCGAGAAACTCGCCGAACCGGGCGGGCTGATGCGGATCAACATTCCCTCGTTTCGCCTTCCGGCGCAGGTGCTCAACGAAGAGATCGGCTACATCCTCGACATGGGCGTCGACATCCGCTACGACTCGCCGATCACGAGCATGCGCGACCTGCTCGCCCAGGGCTTCGATGCGATCTTCGTCGGCAGCGGCGCGCCGCACGGCAAGAATCTGAACATTCCTGGCCGGCAGGAAGCGGCGGCCAACATCCACATCGGCATCGAGTGGCTCGCCTCGGCGCACTTCGGGCACATCGACCGCGTCGGCGAGCGCGTGCTCATCGTCGGCGTCGGCAACACCGCCATGGACTGCTGCCGCACCTCGCGCCGGCTCGGCGGCAAGGACGTGAAGGTCATCGCCCGCCGCTCGCGCCCCTACTTCAAGGCCTCGCCTTGGGAGCTGGAAGACGCCGAAGAAGAAGGCGTGGAGATCGTCGAGAACCACGCGCCGCGGCGGTTCGTGCTCGAGAACGGCCGCCTGGTCGGTCTCGAGCTCGACCGCCTGCGCTGGTCCGAGGAGAACGGCCGGCAGAAGAGCGAAGTGATCGACAGCGTCGTCATTCCGTGCGACGACGTCATCCTTGCCATCGGTCAGGACAACGCGTTCCCGTGGATCGAGCGCGACATCGGCATCGACTTCGACGACCACGGCATGCCGGTAGTCGACCGCGCGACCATGCAGTCGACGCTGTCCGGCGTCTTTTTCGGCGGCGACGCGGCGTGGGGGCCGGAGAACATCATCTGGGCGGTGGAGCACGGCCACCAGGCGGCGATCTCGATCAACAACCACTGTCGGGCGAAGCCGCTCGACGATCGCCCGCAGTACGGGATGAATCTCGTTAGCGCGAAAGTGGGCATGCACGCGTGGAGCTACAGCAACGATTACAATCCGAGTCCGCGCGCCAAGATGCAGCACGCCGAGCTGACCGAGCGCTTCTCGAACCTTGGCGTGGAGGTGGAGCTCGGGTACACGGCCGAGGAAACGGCGCGGGAGGTCGAGCGCTGCCTCAACTGCGACGTCGAGACGCATTTCACGGCGAATCTCTGTATCGAGTGTGACGCGTGCATCGACGTTTGTCCGGTCAACTGTCTCACGATCACGCCGGACACGGCTGATGACTTCGATCTGCGGGCGCACCTGTCGGCGCCGGCGGTCAATCCAACGCAGGCGATCTACACCTCCGCGCCGCTGCCGCAGACCAAACGCATCATGGTGAAAGACGAGGACGTCTGCCTCCACTGCGGCCTGTGCGCCGAGCGCTGCCCCACGGCGGCGTGGGACATGCGACGATTCGAACTTCTGGTGCCGTATGCCGGTTAACGAGTTCGCTTTCAAGATCGGCACGGTCAACGGAACCGGCTCGGCGAGCGCGAACAGCCTGCTCATGCAGGCGATTTTCCGCATGGGCATTCCCGTCACGGGCAAGAACGTGTTCCCCTCGAACATCCAGGGCTTGCCGACGTGGTACGAGATTCGGGTGGACAAGAACGGCTACACGGCGCGCCCTGAGGACGTCGATCTCGTCGTCGCCTTGAACCCGGCGACGTACGCCAAGGACGTCGCTGCCGTTCGGGCGGGCGGGTATCTGCTCTACGATTCTTCATGGCCGCTCGAGGCGGCGCTGGTGCGCGAGGGCATCACCATCCTTGGCATCCCGTTCGGCAAGCTGTGCGTCGACAACTTCCAGGGCGACCGCGAGCGCACGCTGCTCCGCAACATCGTCTATGCCGGTGCGCTCGCCGCGCTGCTCTCGATCGACATGGATGTCGTGGAGGAGATGCTGCGCGAGAAGTTCTCGAAGAAGCGCGCGTTGCTCGACGCCAACTTCCTCGCGATCCGGCTCGGCTTCGACTACGCGAAGAAACACTACGAGTGCCCGCTGCCGTTCCACCTCGAGCGGATGGACGCCACCCGCGACTACGTCCTGCTCGACGGCAACTCGGCCGCGGCGCTGGGCTGCGTGTACGCCGGCGCCACGGTCGGCGCGTGGTACCCGATCACGCCATCCACGTCGCTCATGGAAGCGTTCAAGGAGTATTCCGAGCGTTTCCGCATCGATCCCGCCACAAAACAGCGTAAGTATTGTCTGATCCAGGCCGAGGACGAGCTGGCAGCGGCTGGCATGGTGATTGGCGCCGGCTGGTGCGGCGCGCGGTCGTTCACGTCGACGGCCGGACCCGGCATCTCGCTGATGAGCGAGTTCATCGGGCTCGCGTACTACACCGAGATTCCCGGCGTCTTCTTCGACATTCAGCGCACCGGACCGTCGACCGGCATGCCGACGCGGACGCAGCAGGGCGACCTGCTGTCGATCGCGTATCTCTCGCACGGCGATACCAAGCACATCGCGCTCTTTCCGGCCAATCCGGAAGAGTGCTTCTACATGGCGGTGACCGCCTTCGATCTCGCCGAGCGGTTCCAGACGCCGGTCTTCGTGGTATCCGACCTGGACATCGGCATGAACGACTGGATGTGCCGCAGCCTCAAGTGGGACGATTCGTACCGCCCCGACCGCGGCAAGGTGCTCGGTCCCGAAGAGCTGGAGCAAGTTCAGAAGTTCTCACGCTACGCCGACACCGGCGGCGGAATCCCGGCGCGCACGCTGCCCGGTGCTTCGCCCAAAGGCGGCTATTTCACCCGCGGGTCGGGCCACGACAAGAACGCCGCGTACACCGAGGACTCGGCGGACTACCTCGAGGTCGTCGATCGGCTGGCGCGCAAGCTCGCGACGGCGGCCGACCAGGCGCCGGCCCCCGA
>DATJIZ010000028.1:0-3866 GCA_035492735.1 Gemmatimonadaceae bacterium
CGCTGGCGGACCCGTATTGGTGGTCGCGTGGGACAT
This sequence comes from Gemmatimonadaceae bacterium, assembly GCA_035492735.1. Lineage (GTDB taxonomy): Bacteria > Gemmatimonadota > Gemmatimonadetes > Gemmatimonadales > Gemmatimonadaceae > JAQBQB01. The sequence continues at coordinate 37 of DATJIZ010000028.1, forward strand.
GCCGTTCATCGAACCCGGACTGCTCGCGCTGATCGTCAGCAGTTTGATCGCTCGTACAAGCGCGGTCGTGCCGGAAGGCCCGCGCGGGCCCGAGCCGATGTGCGCGCTCTACACGCCGGCGTGCCTGCCGACGATCGAAGCCGCGCTCGCGGAGGGCGATCTCCGCCTCGGCTCGCTCGTGTCGCGCTTGCGCGGCGTCATTCGAATTCCGGTCGAGCGCGTGGCTGCCCTGGGCGACCCGACGCGTCTCTTCTTCAACGTGAACGACCAGGCCGACCTCGAGCTCGCGGAGCGGATGGCTGGAACGATCTGAACGGACTCGCCGCGAGACACGCGGGCTGCGTATCGTTCAACCGGATTTCGCATCGGAGACTGCATGCCGAACATGCGCGCTGCGCTGCTCTTGCCGTCACTGGCGGCCACGTTGCTGGGCTGTCGCGCGCGGCCGGGAGTTCCCGGCCCCGTCAGGATCAGCACAGGCAGCGACGCACCGCTCCGCGCGTTCATCGACGCGATGACCGACGCGCCGCAGTTCTCGGGCACGCATTGGGGCATCCTGATCGTGGATCCCGAGCGCGGTGATACGCTCTACGCGCGGAATGCCGGCAAGTTGTTCATGCCGGCGTCGAACATGAAGATTCTCACCAGTGCGACGGCGTTGACGCAGCTTGGCACTGCGTACCGCTATCACACCTACTTCGTCGCTCGCGGGCCGGTGACCGACGGCACCCTCGACGGCGACCTTCTCGTCGTTGGTCGCGGCGATCCGTCGGTGAGCGACCACATGTTGCACGACGCGATGCTGCCGCTGCGGGCGATCGCGGACTCGCTCGCCACCAAAGGCATTCGGCGCATCCGTGGTAGTGTGCTCGCCGCGGGCGACGCGTTTCCCGGCGAAGTGTTCGGCTTCGGCTGGTCGTACGACGATTTCGAGGAGTCATACTCCGCGCCGATCGACGAGCTCTTGTTCAACGAGGGATTCAGCGAGCTCCACGTGCGTGCTGGCGACGAGGCCGGCGATTCCGTTCACGTCGAGACGCGGCCGGCGCACTCGTTCCCGCGCGTGCGCGTCGTGGCGACAACGGTGGCGGGAGCGCCGGGAGATACCGCACTCGCCCGGCGCCGTACGCTCCGCGCGCGAAAGGACAGCACGACCTGGGACATCATCCTCGAGGGCGAGATCGCCGCGCGCGACACGGCGGTGATCGAGGTGACGCACCACGATCCCGACGCGGCCTACGTCGCGGCATTCCGCGAGGCGCTGCGCGACCGCGGGATCACGGTCGGGGATTCCGCCACCGACGCGGCATACGGTCGCGCCGATACGCTCGCGACGCTCACGTCGCCGCCGCTCAGCGAGATCTTCAAGGCGCTCCTCAAACCTTCCCAGAATCAAATCGCCGAGATGTTGTTTCGAACCCTGGCGCTCGAGAAGACGGGCACCGGCCGAAGCGACAGCGCGCGCGCGGTGATCGAGCGACAGATCACGGCTTGGGGCGTGCCGGTGCCCCTGGAGGCCGTCGTTCGCGATGGGAGCGGACTGGCGCGGTACGATTACGTGTCCCCGCGAACGCTCGTGCGCATCCTCGACGCGGTGCGCCGTTCGCCGGATTTCACGGTCTACTACGACGCGCTGCCGATCGCCGGCGTGGACGGCACGATCAGCCGGCGCATGAAAGGCACGCCGGCCGAAGGCAACGTGCACGCCAAGACCGGCACGCTGAGCCTCGCTCGTTCGCTCTCGGGTTACGTGACCACCGCCGACCATCACATGCTGATCTTCAGCTTTCTCTGCAACAACTGGCCGGGCCAGGTGTCCACCGTTGAACGCGTACAGGACGCAATCGCCGAGCGGCTCGCGGCGATGCGGCTCCGCTGAGTGGCGTACAGCGTTCAGGAGGCGAGCGAACGCATCCTCGGGGCCATACGCGCACTCGCCGCCGAGCCGATACCGCTTCGCGACGCACTCGGCCGCGTGCTCGCCGAGGACGTCCATTCGCCGATCGAGCATCCGCCCTGGGACAACTCGTCGATGGACGGCTATGCGGTGCGCGCCGACGACGTCCGGAGCGCGACGGCGCAGGCGCCAATCACCCTGCGCGTGACCGACACGGTTCGCGCCGGCCAGCTTCCGTCGACCGACGTGCAGCCCGGGACCGCCGTTCGGATCATGACTGGTGCGCCGATTCCCCGCGGCGCCGACAGCGTCGTACGGGTCGAAGACACCGATGGCGGTGAACGACAGGTCGAGATTCGCGATGGGCGCGATGCGGGGCGCAACGTTCGCCCGCGTGGCGAAGATCTGCGAGTCGGCGGGCTGGCCGTGGCACGCGGCACGGTGCTCGGCCCCGCGCAGATTGGCGTGCTCGCGTCGGTCGGATGCGCGACCATTCAGGTCCATCGTCGGCCCAGAGTGGCGGTGCTCTCGTCTGGCGACGAGCTGGTGGACGTCGATCGGTTCGACGCCGTACGTCGCGGCGAAAAGATCGTCTCCTCGAACAGCTACACGCTCGTCAATTCGGTCCGCGCCGCAGGAGGCGAGGCGGTGGATCTTGGCACCGTGCCCGATGACCCGGCCGCGTACACCGAGCGCCTGGCTGGCGCGCGGGGCTGCGATCTGCTCATCACGTCGGGAGGCGTGTCGGTCGGCGCCTTCGACTTCACGAAAGACGTCCTGCGGTCGCTTGGCGCCGAGCTGCACCTGTGGCGCGTCGCCATGCGGCCGGGCGCGCCGGTCGGATTCGGAACCCTCGGCGATCTGCCGTGGCTCGGCCTGCCGGGAAATCCAGTGTCGGCACTGGTCACCTTCGAGCTCTTCGCGCGCCCGGTGATCCGCAGGCAGCGGGGCGAAACCCGAATCTTTCGCCGCACCGTGCAGGTGCGCGTGCGCGACGAGGTGAGCATCCAGGCATCGCTGACGCATTTCATGCGCGCGATCATCGAATGGCAGCGCGACGGCGCCTGGGCGCGGCTCACTGGGCCGCAAGGCTCGGGCTTGCTTACATCGATGGCGCGCGCCGACGCCCTGCTGGTCGTTCCGCCCGACCGACCGACGATCCGCGCGGGAGAATCCGCGCGGGCGATGCTGCTCGGCGACGGCGCGCTCTCGTCCGACATGCTGGACGTGTGAGCGACGCGGATCTCACGGCGCTCGAGGCCTCGCTCCGGCGGCGTTTCCGGGTCGTCGAATCTACCGTGGACATCGGCGGGCGTTCGATCACGATCCTGCATCCGGCCAGCGCCGAGGACCTGATCGACGAAACGGACTTCGCACGCGACGAGCGACTTCCGTACTGGGCCGAGCTCTGGCCGTCGGCGAAAACGCTCGCCGAGCGGATCATGCGCGAACACGGGACCGATCGCACGCTGATCGAACTTGGATGCGGCTCGGGGCTCGTGGCCACGTGCGCCTCCCTGGCCGGCTTCCGTGTCGTGGCGTCGGACTACTACGAGGACGCCACCCGATTCGCGCGCGTGAACGCACGGCGGAACGGCGCGGCGGCGCCGCGTCCGCTGCTCCTCGACTGGCGCGCGCTGCCTCCGGCGGCGGACCGGTACGACGTGGTCGTCGCGTCCGACGTGCTGCACGAGCGCGCCTACGGCGAGCTCGTGGCGCGCGCGATCCTCGCCTTGCTGCGCCCGGGCGGCGTCGCGCTGGTCGCGGATCCCGGTCGCGTCGCGCGCGAGGACATTGTGCGCGCGTTGCCGGAGCTCGGGTTGGCGGTAAATCGCCGCGACGACGTCGCGTTCGTCGACGGCCCGATTCGCCAGACGATCACGATCTTCGAGATCGCCTGGCGCGCGTGACGCCTGACCTGAAGTGACGTCTG
>DATJIZ010000029.1:0-4789 GCA_035492735.1 Gemmatimonadaceae bacterium
TGCGACAGCATGTCGTGCGCCGTGATGAAGATGATCGGAGGCGCGGCGGGCCGTGAAGAAAGCGCGTCCTGAAGGTCGAAGCCGCTCATCCCGCCGAGATGAATGTCGACCACGATGCACGCCGGCTCGCTCGTCATTGCGCAAGCCAGGAAATCTTCGGCTGACCCAAACGTCTCGGCGCGGATTCCGTTTCCACGCAGCACGCGAGCCAGAGCCCTGCGGAGCGCCGCGTCGTCGTCGACGATACCGACCCAGGGTCCTTCCAGACTCTCGGACGCTCTCGAGCGGCCGTCGTCGAATGCGGTCACCGACTCCCCGATGGCGGACACAACCCGGGTCAATCTCTCGATCGGCGACACAACGGCAATTGGACGTTCGGCCAATGTCCGCGCCCGGCTCGGCGATCGGTGCCAGCCCTTCGCCGATTAAAGATCTCTGGGCGGATCGGGCCGGGATAGAAAATCTCGAATCGCCGCGAGCACCTGATCACGATCGCTGACGAAGATCCAGTGGTGCCCACCGTGGATCTCGAGCACGGTGCCGTGCGCCACGCGGGTCCTGAACTCGGCGCGCGACTGTGCCGTCGCGATCCCGACGCCGCGCACGAGCGCCTGGAGTCCGGCGAAATGCGCCGTATCGGATCGCTGCCACGGCTCGAGCTGCCGCACGGAATCCGTGACGGCGTAGATCGCCAGTGTCGGCGCGCGAATCGCGCGGTAGGCTGGCCGTTCGGCGTGGATCGCCTGATACGCACGCGTCGCGTCCTCGCGCCACCCATCGTAGCGGTAACGCGTGCGAATGTCCGATTCGGGAATGTTCACGCCGCGCGTGCGATGCACGAAGGCAACGTACGCGGCCGGCGATGCGGTGTCGGCGGCCGACGGCTCGGGCGGCTCCGGGATGTCGAGCGGCACCGGGAAGATCTCGTCGAGCGCGGAGTCGAGCGCGACGCGGTCGTACGCCGCGTCCAGATACACGAGCCGGTCGACGCGCTGCGGGTACGTGGCGGCAAATCGCGTCAGCTCCTCGCCGGCGATCGAGTGACCGATCAATGTGACCCGGCCGAGTCGAAGCGAGTCGAGGGCGACGCGAATGTCTTCGACGAGCCGCCGCGTGTCGTAGCCGCGTTTCGGATGATCGGACTCGCCGAAGCCGCGTCGCGTGAGCGCCACGACGTGATATCGATCGACGAGTCGCGGCGCGAAGTCGTCGAAAGCGTGCGCCGTGTTGCCAAGTCCGGCGAGCAGCACGACGGGCGGTCCGGTGCCGCCGAAGTCGAGGTAGTGCAGGCGTACGCCGGGTGCCACCCAAACCATTCCCGCGACGTGCGGCGCGGTATCGCGCCAGACCTCCGCGGGCGACCTCGATTGCGCGTGCGCGAGCGCGGCGGCCGAACAGAGGATCAGCGCGGTGCGAGCAGCCACGGACGGCAATGGGGTCAGACCCCACTGATCTCGATCACGCACGGCAATGAGGTCGGACCACGTTGATCCGGCTACGGAACGACCTTGCCCGACGACAGCTCCTTCACGAGCCGGTAGAGAAACTCCTCGCTGTCGTAGTAGGACTTGATCAACACGCGCTCGTCGCGCCCATGCGCCCGGTTGTCGTTGGGATCGCCGAACAAGCCCGACACGCCGTAGCCCGGGATGCCGACGGCGCGAAGGAATCTGCTGTCGGTCGCGCCGGTGCCCATCGTCGGGATCACCAGCACCTTGGGCCCGAACATGTCGCTGGTCAGGTGCTCGATCGGCTGCATGATCTCGGGCGTGAGCGGCGACGGTAACGCGTGCGACATCGCGGGCGCCGCCGACACGGAAACACCGGTATCGCCGATCGCCTTGACGATGCGGTCGCGCACATCGGCCGGATCGTGACCGGGGGCCATGCGGCAATTCACGTTCGCCGTGGCGGCCTGCGGCAGCGCGTTGCGCGCGTGCCCACCCGACAGCATCGTGGCCACGCACGTCGTGCGGAGCATTGAGCGATAACGCGGATCGCGAGAGAGCGTGGCCGCGGCCGCGGCGTTCTTCGGATTTGCGACGATCGCGCGCATCGCGGCGGCCACCGGCGGTGTCTCGATCTTCGCGGTTTGGGCGAAGAACTGCCGCGTGACCTCGTTCAGCATGACCGGCATCTGGAGCTTTGCGATGTGCGTCAGCGCCTGAGCGAGTTGGTAGATCGCGTTGTCGTCGCGCGGCACCGAGGAATGGCCGCCTCGATTCTTCGTCGACACCACGAAGTTGGCGCTGACTTTTTCCGCCGCCCCGACGGCGTTGATGAACGGCTTGCCGTCGCGCAGCGAGCCGCCGCCGCCTTCGTTCAACGCGTACGCGGCGTCGATGAGACTCTTGTGGTTCTCGAGCAGCCAGCGGACGCCGTTCGAGCCGCCGCCTTCTTCATCCGCGGTGAGCGCGAGGATGAGATCGCGATCCGGCACGTAGCCGTCGCGCTTGTAGCGCAGCAGGTTGGCCACGAAGATCGACGCCATCGCCTTGTCGTCGCCGGAGCCGCGGCCGTAGTAGTAGCCGTCGCGCTCGGTGAACGTGAACGGGTCGAGATCGGGCGACCAATCCTTCTTGAGGGCCTGTACCACGTCCAGATGCGCGAGCAGCAACAGCGGCTTGCGCGCGCCGCTGCCATGGTAGCGCACCACGATGTTGCCTTTGTCAGGCCTGGGGCCGCCCAGGAAGATGTCGGAGTCGGGAAACCCGGCGTCGCGAAAGCGCTTGGCGACGGCGTTGGCAGCGACGGTCGTACTGCCGACGGAATCGGCGGTGTTGATCTCGACGAGCTCTTTGTAGATGTCGTGGGCGAGCTGCTGCTCAGGGCGCAGCGCCGCGCCTTGCTGGGCCTGGGCGGCGAGCGTGGCTGGAAGAACAATCGTCGCCAGTGCGACAATGCTGACGCGCATCACGAGACTCCGGGGTGGCTGGGGTAGACCCGCGAAGTTTGCGATGCGCTCGCGCGCGTCGCCAGATGGACCGACGCGGCTCAGCCGGACGTGATGCGCTTGCGAATCTCGCGGGCACCCGACGACACGCCCAACCCCACGCCGAGGCCGAACAGTATGGCGGTGCCGCCGCCGACGAGCGGCAGCAGCCAGGTGACCGGCGCCGCGATCAGTGCCGCGCCCAGACCGGCCAGCAGCGCGATGCCGCCGCGATGTACGGCATCTACATATCGCAGCTTGTTCTGCGTGAATTGGCGGGCCTGCCAATAGCCGAACAGCGTCGCCCCAGCGGTGATGGCGAGCCCGGCGAGTGTTGCGAGCATGTGAAACACGACGATCCTCCGTGTGACGTTCGCGCGTGCGTGAAACCGTACGTCGAGCCCGACCTCAGGTTTCACGGGTAAACTGGTTTAGCAATCGAACGCCCGATAGCTTTGGTGACGAACGCGGCGCGACGGTGCGTCGCTCCAACCGCCACCGTGAGCGTCCGATGGTCACATTACGCGTGGTTCGTCACGACCGGGATCAGCTGTTGGCCGAATGCCAGAGCGTGGTCGTCCCGGCACGCGGCGAGGTGCTGCAGCTCGACACGCTGGACGAACACGGGGACAAATCCCGGCCGAGCACGCTGTGGCGGGTCGTATCGGTCACGCTGCACGTGCCGTCGCTCGCCTCTTCGGCGCAAAGCAATCCCCCACTCGCCGTGCGCCAGGTCGAGGTGAGCGTGCTGCCGGACATCGCGCTCGTGCCAGAGTTCGCGGCGGCGGCGGAAAAGATCCTGTCCGAATCCAAGATGTGAGGAAAGAGGTCGTCGAGCGATGAATACCGGCGGAATGTACCGGTCGACGCGCGAGCTGCCGGAGCACCTCCGAGACTGGCAGCTGCCACCGGCGTGGCGGTGGGGCACCGAGGGCGTCATTGGACAGCATCGCCATTACCAGGAGATCGTCGACGCGCTGGATCGGTCGCTCTCGTTGGTCACCGCGCCAGACCCGTCTCACTCCGGGTGGCTCGAGGCTGAAGCCAAGCACCTCGCGCATCGCAATCATCCGGCGATCCCGACCACGTATCACTACTGGGCGGAGTTCTCGGAAACCCGGCGCGGCCCCGGCTACCTTCGGCGATGGATCGCCGGTGAAACGCTCGCCGCGCGCCTGAGCCGCATGGGCACCGAGGATCTCCCCGGCGCGCTGCGGGTGATGCGCGAGATCGGCTCGGCGCTCAGCTACCTGCACGACCTCGGGTCCGTGCACGGATGCCTGTCGCCGGAAACCGTCTGGACCACGCCGATGGGTCGCCTGTGGATGATCGGCTGGCAGTGGGCGATCCCCGCCGCCGAGATTCCACCGGGGTTTACTCCGGATTTCCAGAGCATGCCGGTGCCGGACGAATGGTCTGCCGGCACGTGGCAACCGACCGCGCTCTCCGACCAGTGGCAGCTGGCCGCGACCTGTTTCGCCACGCTCACCGGTGAAACGCCGCCGTCGCGCGAAGCGCCGCCCATTCAGCTGCTCCGGCCGGACTGTCCCGCGTCGATCGCCGTGGTTATCGACCGGGCGCTGCGGGCCGATCCGGCCGAGCGCTTTCCGACCTTGACGGCGCTGCTTCGTGCGGTCGATCGCGTCATCGGCGGACGCACTATGGTCGCACTCGCCGGTGACGAGCCCGGTGGAGTGCGCGCCACCGAATCCGCCGAAGCACGCCTCCGCTGGGCGCTCGCGGACGACTACGAGGTGCTGGCCTCGCTCGGCAGCGGCTCGTTCGGCTCGGTGTGGCGCGTGCGCGATCTGACGCTCGGCCGGGAGGTGGCGCTCAAGCTGCTGCATCCGCACGTGG
>DATJIZ010000030.1:0-6994 GCA_035492735.1 Gemmatimonadaceae bacterium
CGCCGCTCCTGTATCTGGGCTACGTGGGGTTCTCGGTGCCGTTCGCGTTCGCCGTCGGCGCGCTGCTGTCGAGCGAGCTGTCGGACGATCGGTGGATCAAGAGTGCGCGGCTGTGGACGATCACCGCCTGGGCATTTCTCACGGCGGCGATCATCGCCGGCATGTGGTGGTCGTACGAAGTGCTCGGCTGGGGCGGGTACTGGGCGTGGGATCCGGTCGAGAACGCGTCGTTCATGCCATGGCTCACCGCCACCGCGTTCCTGCACTCGATCATGGTGCAGGAGCGGCGCGGCATGCTCAAGGCGTGGAACGTGAATCTGATCGTGTCCACGTTTCTGCTCACGGTGCTCGGCACGTTCCTCACGCGAAGCGGCATTCTGTCGTCGGTGCACGCGTTCACGCGCGGGGCGATCGGCTATTACTTCCTGGCGTTCATCGCCATCGTGCTGATCTTCTCGGTCGCGCTCGTGGCGGGGAACTCGTCGGGGCTCCGCAGCAAGGGTCATCTCGACGCGGTGGCGTCGCGCGAGACGACCTTCCTCATGAACAATCTGTTCCTGAGCGTACTCACGTTCACCGTGCTGCTCGGCACACTCTTTCCGCTCGTGGCGGAAGCGGTGCGCGGCATCAAGGTCTCGGTCGGCGCGCCATTCTACAATCGCATGGCGTTGCCGATCATGGCGGCGTTGCTCTTTCTGATGGGCGTCGGTCCACTGCTCCCATGGCACCGGACCACGCGCGAGGAGCTATACCATAGAGTGCGCATTCCGGGCGCGGTGCTCGTCGGCACCGTGATCGTTGCCTTTGCGGCCGGCGTGCGTGACGTGTACGCGCTGCTCGTCTTTGCCTTCGGCACGTTCGCGCTTGCGACAGTCGTACGCGAGTTCTGGCGCGGCGCGGAGGCGCGAATGCGCGGCAAGGACGAGAACGTCGCCGTCGCTCTGCGCCGGCTGGTCTCGTCGAACGGGCATCGGTACGGCGGCTACGTGTCGCACGCCGGGCTCGTGATCGCCGTGATCGGAATCGCCGCCTCTTCGGCGTTCAAGCTCGAGCGCGAGGTGACGCTCACGCCGGGTCAGAGCGTGACCGTTGGCGGGTACACGGCGCGATTCGACCAAGTGTGGGGCCGCCAGGAGGCGCAGCGAACGACGATCGGCGCCGACGTCACGCTGCTTCGTGGATCAAAGGTCGTTGGCCACCTCGAGCCGACGCAGCACTTCTATCAATCGTCCGACGAGCCGGTGCCGACACCATCGGTGCACAGCACGCTGGCGCGCGATGTGTACGTCAACCTCATGGCCTTCCAGGAGAACGGCTCGTCCGCGACGCTGCGCGTGCTCGTGGAGCCGATGGTGATCTGGATCTGGCTGGGCGGATTGGTCGTGTGCGTGGGTGCCGGCATCGCGCTGTGGCCACGCCGGCGACGTGCCACGCAGCCGGCAGCGGCACAAGCGGCGCCGATCGAGAAGCAGCGCAAGCGGCGCAAACGGCCGCGACACCGCCGTCCCGTTCCGGCCGGCGTGGGCGCAGCATCGGAGGTTTCCTCATGAAATGGCAACGTGCCGTGGTGGCGGTCGCAATCGCGATACCGTCGATCGGGCTTCTCGGATTCGGCCTGACGCGCGATCCCGGGTCGATCCCGTCGCCTCTGCCCGGGCGCGCGGCGCCGGCGTTCACACTGGCCGCGTTCACGAACGGCGACTCAGCGCGCGCCGCCACGATGGACAGCGTGCGGCTCGCCGCGCTGAGCGGCGACGTGGTGGTGCTGAACTTTTACGCGTCGTGGTGCCTGGCATGTCGGGACGAGCACGAAGTGCTGCGAACCATTGGCGCCCGGTATGCCGGTACGGACGTGCACTTCTTCGGCGTGTTGTACAACGACAGCCCGGACAACGCGATCCGCTGGTTGGGCGAGATGGGAACCCTGCCGTATCCCTCGCTGGCCGATCCGCACTCGCACACGGCGATCGACTACGGACTGTACGGCGTGCCCGAGACCTTCTTCATCGGTCGCGACGGACGCGTCGCGTACAAGCACACCGGACCGGTCACCCCGGACGTGTTGATCGGCAAGATCGAGCAACTGCGAGCCGCGAAGCGCGTCGCGGCGGGAGGCGCACAATGAGCGGATGCAGCTCGAGAACACACGCGCGGCGATTCGCGCTCGCGTTCGCGACGGGGCTCGCGATGACGACCGCCGCTTGCTCGACGCTGGCCGCACAGACCAGCGCACAGCCCGTTGGAGCGCGACCGACGGCGAGCGCGCCAGCCGACTCCGCGCTCGATGCCGCGACGCGCTCGCTGGCGTCGCAGCTTCGCTGCCCCGTGTGCCAGGGACTGTCGGTGCAGGACTCTCCGTCGGAGCTCGCGCAGCAAATGCGCGACGTCGTCCGGCAGCAGCTGGAGAACGGCAAGTCGCCCGACGAGGTGAAGGACTACTTCGTGGCGCGCTACGGGCAGTGGATCCTCATGACGCCGCCCGCGGCCGGGTTCAACTGGCTGGTCTACAGCCTGCCGGCGGTCGTGCTCGTGATCGGCGCAGGGATGCTCGTCGTGCTCGTGCGCCGCTGGACGACGGTGCCGCCGGATGCCGGAATGCAGGCCGACCCGAACGCATCGGGCACGATGCGTTGACTCACCCGCCGACGGCGCGGGTTTCACCGACAGCAAAAGGCTGACGCTGCGTCGGGGATTTCGTGCTAACGCTGCCGGAGAAACACGCGCCATTCTTCCGGTAGACGGCCGACAGCGATCGGCCGCCGCGTACTCAACGCGGAGGCAGTATGGGTGGAGCACCGATCATCGTCCCGCTCGTGGCGCTGGTTCTCCCGATCGCGCTCCTGCTCGCGGCCCTGGTCTTCGATGTGGCGCTCATCTGCTGGGCACTGGTTCGCGCCTGGCGATCGAACGCGCATCCCTGGCTGGTGCGGTTCACGCATCGCTGATCGAACCCGCCTTTCGGTTCGAGCGCGCGAGCGCTGGCACTCGACGCGAGTGTCGGCGAATGACTGGCGAACGGGCTGCGATTGCCCGACTGCCCTGATCACGATCAGCCCGTAGCCTCCACGGTGGATGCGCGCGACGGTGTCCGTCGCGCCCCAACATCGAGGAGCGAGCATGTCGGCACATTCTGGTCGCAGCCCGATCGTGGTGACCCACGAGGGAGGCGTGCGGTTCGCGGCGCAAATTCGATCGCACCGCATCGTCGTCGATCAGCCCCTGCGCGGCGGCGGCACCGACGAGGGTCCCGCGCCGATCGAGCTGCTCGGCGCATCGCTGGGCACATGCGTCGCGCTGTACGTGCAGCAGTTCTGCTTCGTTCGTGGGCTGCCCTTCGACGGCTTGCGCGTGGAGGTCGAACAGATCGGCGCGGGGAATCCCAACCGGATCGGGACGTTCGCGGTGCGCGTGGTGCTGGCGCACGAGCTGCCACCCGAGTACGCGGCGATGCTGGAGCGAGTGGCGCGGAGTTGCCCGGCGCACAACACGTTGACGCACGGGGCGGAGGTGGAGGTCAGCGTGCTGAGCGAGGCCAGGGTATAGAGTTATAAGCCGCCCGCCGCCCGTCGCCCGAGCAGTCGCCCGTCAGGCCAACAACCTCGGTACCAATCGCCGTTTCGCGATCTCTACCGCCCCGAGGTACACGGCCGTCGCAACGACCACGAACGCCATGTACGCGGCCGACGGCACCACGAAGCCGAGCGGCCCGCGCAGCGGCGTGAACGGCAGCACCACGCCGGCCAATGTCGCAGCGATGACCGTCGCCGCCAGGAACCGGCTCGGGCGATTACGGATCGGATTGCCGGTCGTGCGGATGACCAGCAGGACCAACGTCTGTGTCGCGATCGACTCGATGAACCACCCGGTTCGGAACTGCTCGGCCGTCGCGCGAAACACCAGCAGCAGCACCGCAAACGTCAGCATGTCGAACACGGAGCTGACGAGTCCGATCCGGATCATGAACTGCCGCAGCACGCGCATGTCCCAGTGATGCGGCTTGCGGATGTACACGTCATCCACGCGATCGCTCGGAATGGCGACTTGCGCGAAGTCGTATAGAAAATTGTTGAGCAGAATCTGCGTCGGCAACATTGGCAGGAACGGCACGAGGACCGAGGCCGCGGCCATGCTGAACATGTTCCCGAAGTTCGAGCTCGTGCCCATGAGCAGGTACTTCATCACGTTCCCGAACGCCTTGCGCCCTTCGACGATGCCGGTGTGCAGCACGCCCAGGCCGCGCTCGAGCAGAATGATGTCGGCGGCGTCCTTCGCCACGTCCACCGCGCCGGCGACCGATATGCCGACGTCCGCCATGTGCAGCGACGGCGCGTCGTTGATTCCGTCGCCCATGTAGCCCACCACGTGTCCGCGGCCCCGCAGCGCGGTGATGATGCGAAGCTTCTGCTGCGGCGACACCCGGGCAAAGAGCGTCGTCCGTTCGGCGAGCGCGCCGAGTGCCGAGTCGCTGATCGAATCGAGCTCGGGTCCGTCGATCGCGCGCGACACGTCGATCCCGGTCGCGGCGCAGACGTGCCGCGCCACGGCTTCGTCGTCCCCGGTCAGAATCTTGAGTTGCACGCCATCGCGGGCGAGCGCGGCGATCATCTGGTCCGCGTCTGCCAGCGGCGGGTCGGCAAAGGTCAGCCAGCCGGCCAGCACGAGGTCGCGGACCGCCGCTGCGTCGACCGATTCGCTTGCCGCGAGCGAGCGGGTGGCGACGGCGATCGTGCGCAATCCGCTCGTGCCGTACCTACGAACGATGCCCAGGGCTGCGTCGCGTGCGGCGGCGTCGATCGGCTGCGCGCCGTCGCCCGCGGCGACCGCGACGCACGCCACGAGGACGCTCTCCGGCGCGCCCTTCACGACGAGCAGGCGCTCTCCGTCCCGTCGCACGGCAACGCCCATGCGGCGTCGCTCGAAGTCGAACGGAATCTCGTCCAGCTTTTCCCACCCCGACGTGTCGGGTGCGGCTGCGACGATCGCGTCGTCGAGCGGGTTGCGAATGCCGGTTTGCAGACGCGAGGCGACAGCGGCCAGCAGGAGCACGCGCGGATCGTCCGCGTCCCGCGGGTCGGCCGCCCGCTCCAGCTGCATCTCGCCGCGCGTGAGTGTTCCGGTCTTGTCGCTGCACAGCACGTCGATGCTGCCAAAGTTCTGAATCGCCGCCAGGTGTTTGACGATCACCCGCGAGCGCGCCATGCGCGTCGCGCCAGCGGCGAGTGTGATCGACGTGACCATCGGCATGAACTCGGGCACGATGCCCACGGCCAGCGCGACGGCGAACAGGAGCGACTCGAGCGGATCGCGGTGCAGCGCGACGCTCACGAGCACGAGAAACAGCACGAGGAAGATCACCGTTTCGGCCAGCAGCGCGCCGAAGCGCCGCAGACCGCGCTCGAGCTCCGTAGGCGGCGGCGCCTCGCGCAGTCGAGCGGCAATCTCCCCGAAGGTCGTTCGTCCGGCGGTCGCGGTCACGACAGCCACGCCGACGCCGCTCACGATCGACGTTCCGAGGAAGAGTGCATCCGGCTCGTTTGGATCGGTGGTGGCGTCGATCCGACCGTCGAGCGCGGCCGGCGCATGCTTCTCGGCGGGCAGCGACTCTCCGGTCAGCGCGGCCTGCTGCACGTGCAGATCGCGGCTCGACACGAGTCGTGCGTCGGCCGGTACGACGTCGCCGGCCGCGACGCGAATCACGTCGCCGGGAACCAGCTCGCGGCGAGGAAGATCGATCCACTGTCCATCGCGACATGCGGTGGCCGTGGGAATCACGCTCTGCCGGAGCCGTTCGACCGCGGCGCTGGAGCGGGTCGTCTGATAGGCATCGAGCGCCGCGCCGAGCAGCACGGTCACGATGATGATCGTCGCGTCGGTGACCTCGCCGACGGAGGCGGCCAACACGCTCGCTCCCAGGAGGATGATCATCAGCGGGCTGGCGAGGCCGCGAAGCAACTCGCGCCAGCCGCCGACCCGGCGTGAGCGCACGAGCTCGTTCGGCCCGAACTGAACGATCCGAGCGCGCGCCTCGGTGGTGGAGAGCGCCCTGACTCCCTGGGGCAGCGGTGTGCCTGTCACGTGCGTCCTCGCGGGGCTGACGCAATCTACCCACGGCCGCGTCCGCCACTCATCGGCCGCATCCTCACGTTTGCCCGACCGTTGCCTGACAGACTTGCCGGCGCGAATTGGCGAGCGTACGACTCGGGGAGATCCAGATTCAGTGATCGGAGCGCAGCATGAGCACCGAAATTCATCCCAAGAGCGCGACGCCGACACAGACACCGGCATACGCGCACATGGTTCGTCCGTTCGCCGAGCTTCGGCGCGCTGACGTGCCGTCGGTCGGCGGCAAGGGCGCCAACCTGGGCGAGCTGACCGCGGCGGGGCTTCCAGTCCCGCCGGGCTTCGTCCTCACGATCGACGCCTATCAGGCGTTCTGCGCCGGCAACGAGCTCGGGCCGCGCATTGCCGCCGAGCTGAAGGGCGTCACGCCCGACGACCCGGCCGCGTTGAGCAAAGTCTCATCACGACTCCGGGATCTCGTCGTGGGCGGGACGATGCCCGACGGGCTCCACGCCGCGATCGACGAGGCATATGGCACGCTCGTCGGGCGGGATGCCGCGCGACCGCGGGTTGCCGTCCGGTCGTCGGCCACCGCCGAAGATACGGCGCAATTCTCCTTCGCCGGCATGTTCGAGAGTTTTCTCAACGTGTCGGGAACCGACGAGCTGCTCGACGCGATCAAGAAGTGCTGGGCGTCGACCTTCGGCGCCCGCGTGCTCTACTATCGGATCAGCCAGGGCATGGCGTCGGAGATGCCGGTCGCCGTGATCGTCCAGCGAATGGTGAGCTCGGAGAAGTCCGGCGTGATGTTCACCACCGACCCGGCCACTCGCGACTCGACGAAGATGGTGATCGAGGCGGCGTGGGGACTCGGCGAGTCGGTGGTTCAGGGTGCGGTGACGCCCGATCGACACGTGCTCGACAAGTCGTCGCT
>DATJIZ010000031.1:0-7518 GCA_035492735.1 Gemmatimonadaceae bacterium
TGTAGCCGGTGTCTAGCTAAGTTCGGTCAGCGTTCGTATCATTACGCGATGTGGTAAAGTGCAGGGCCCATGATGAGTTACATGGGCTTTTTTTCTGCCCGCCGCCCGCCATTCCACGGACACCCACCGAACATACTGACCGATGAATCTGATGGAGAACGCGTTCCGACGTACCCTCCCCATCGTGCTCGCCTTGTTATTCACCGTCGCGTTTGGACCTCTCGCGACCTCGAGCGCCTTCGCCCAGCAAGCCGTCGCGGCCACGGCCGCGCCACAGCAAGCCGCGGGCGGTGAAGCGAACCTCATCATCCCCGATCTCAATTCCGTTTCGTTCATGGGCGTCCCCGGGGGAACGCTGCTCCTCGGCGGTCTCGTGGTGTGCGCGCTCGGCCTGCTGTTCGGCCTCATGATGTACACGCGGCTCAAGAACCTCCCCGTGCACCAGTCGATGCGCGAGGTGTCGGAGCTGATCTACGAGACGTGCAAGACGTACCTCATCACCCAGGGCAAGTTCATCTTGCTCCTCGAGGTGTTCATCGGCGCCGTCATTGCGCTGTACTTCGGCGTCCTGCAGCACTTCTCGCTCGACAAGGTGCTGATCATCCTGCTCTTCAGCCTGATCGGCATCGGCGGCAGCTACGGCGTGGCGTGGTTCGGCATCCGGGTCAACACGTTCGCCAATTCTCGCACGGCGTTCGCGTCGCTCCGTGGCAAGCCGTACCCCTGCTACGCGATCCCGCTCTCGGCGGGCATGAGCATCGGCATGCTGCTCATCTCGGTCGAGCTGGTGATGATGCTCGTGATCCTGCTGTTCATTCCGGGACAGTATGCCGGACCGTGCTTCATCGGCTTCGCGATCGGTGAGTCCCTGGGAGCCGCCGCGCTGCGTATCGCCGGCGGCATTTTCACGAAGATCGCCGACATCGGCGCCGATCTCATGAAGATCGTCTTCAACGTGAAGGAAGACGACGCGCGCAACCCCGGCGTGATCGCCGACTGCACGGGTGACAACGCCGGCGACTCCGTCGGCCCCAGCGCCGACGGCTTCGAGACGTACGGCGTGACCGGCGTGGCGCTGATCTCGTTCATCGTGCTCGCCGTGAACTCGCCGACGGTCAAGGTGCAGCTGCTCGTCTGGATCTTCCTGATGCGCATCATGATGGTCGTCGCGAGCGGCCTGTCGTACCTCGTCAACGCCGCGATCGCCAAGGGACGGTATCAGAACGTCGACAAGATGAACTTCGAGGCGCCGCTCACGTCGCTCGTGTGGCTGACGTCGATCGTGTCGGTGGTGCTGACGTTCATCCTCTCCAAGCTGGCGATCCCGGATCTGGGCGACGGTACGCTCTGGTGGAAGCTTTCCGCGGTGATCACCTGCGGTACGCTCGCCGGCGCGATCATCCCCGAGTTCGTCAAAGTCTTCACGTCGACCGAGTCGCGGCACGTGCGCGAAGTCGTGACGTCGTCGCGTGAAGGCGGCCCGTCGCTCAACATCCTGTCGGGCTTCGTGGCCGGAAACTTCAGCGCGTTCTGGCTCGGCATCACGATCATGATCCTGATGACGATCGGCTACTTGATCAGCACGACTGGCCTCGGGACGCTGATGGTGGCGCCGGCGGTGTTCGCGTTCGGCCTGGTGGCGTTCGGCTTCCTCGGCATGGGGCCGGTCACGATCGCCGTGGACTCGTACGGTCCGGTGACCGACAACGCCCAGTCGGTATTCGAGCTTTCCACGATCGAGCAGATCCCGAGCGCGCCGGCCGAGATTCAGCGTGACTTCGGGTTCGCCGTGCAGTTCGAGCGCGCCAAGCACTTCCTCGAGGAGAACGACGGCGCGGGGAACACGTTCAAGGCGACCGCCAAGCCGGTGCTCATCGGAACCGCCGTCGTCGGCGCAACGACGATGATCTTCTCGATCATCGTCGCGCTCACGAATGGCCTCACGACGAACCTTCCCAACCTCTCGCTGCTCCATCCGCCGTTCCTGCTCGGCCTCATCACCGGCGGCTCGATCATCTACTGGTTCACCGGGGCGTCGACGCAGGCCGTGACCACCGGCGCCTATCGCGCGGTGGAGTTCATCAAGGCGAACATGAACCTCGAGAGCACGGAGAAGGCATCGGTCTCCGACTCCAAGAAGGTGGTCGAGATCTGCACGAAGTACGCGCAGCTTGGCATGTTCAACATCTTCCTGACAGTGTTCTTCGCCACGCTCGCCTTCGCGTTCTACGAGCCGTACTTCTTCATCGGCTACCTCATCTCGATCGCGCTGTTCGGTCTCTACCAGGCGATCTTCATGGCGAATGCCGGCGGCGCGTGGGACAATGCGAAGAAGATCGTGGAGGTCGAGCTGAAGCAGAAAGGCACGCCGCACCACGCGGCGACGGTCGTTGGTGACACTGTCGGCGACCCGTTCAAGGACACGTCGTCGGTCGCGCTCAATCCGATCATCAAGTTCACGACGTTGTTCGGGCTGCTCGCGGTGGAGCTGGCGGTCTCGCTCACCGAGCAGCGTGGGCCGTTGCTCGGTCACGTGCTCGCGGGCGTGTTCTTCCTGATCGCGTTGATCTTCGTGTACCGCTCGTTCTACAGCATGCGTATCGAGAGCGGCGCCAGAGTGGGGGTCTGACACGGGCGACATGAATCAACTGTTCGCGAGGAAGTCGGTCGCCGACTTCGAGGCCGATGTCGCGACGCACGGCGGCCTCAAACGCACGCTCGGCAAGTGGCATCTCACGGCGCTCGGCGTCGGTGCCACGATCGGCGCCGGCATCTTCGCGACGACGGGAACGGCGATCGTGGGCGACGCCGCCCGGCCAGGTGCCGGACCGGCGATCGTGTTCTCGTTCATCCTCACCGCGGTCGCCTGCGGTTTCGCGGCGCTGTGTTACGCCGAGTTCGCGGCAATGGTGCCGATCTCGGGGTCGGCGTATACGTACGCCTACGCGTCGATCGGCGAGTTCGTCGCCTGGATCATCGGGTGGGACCTGATCATCGAGTATGCGGTCGGCAACATTGGCGTGGCGATCGGATGGGCCGGATACTTTCGAGAGCTCATCAATCACTTCGGCCTCGATCTACCGCCGTGGCTGGCGACGGACTATCGATCCGCGCACGACGCCTTCAGGGCCGTGAGCTCGGCGGCGGGCGGCGCGACGGACGCCACGACGCAATATCTCGCGGCGGCCTGGGGAACGGCGCCACACGTGCTCGGGTTTCCGATCATCATGAACCTGCCCGCCGTCGCGGTCGTGGCGCTGATCACGGTGATCCTCGTCATCGGCATCAAGGAGTCGGCCGACACGAACAGCGCGATGGTGCTGCTCAAAGTCGGGATCATCCTGTTCTTCATCGCGGTCGGCATCTTCCTGATCAAGCCGCACAACTGGACGAACCCGACGACGGGCGGCTTCGCGCCGAACGGCGCGGCGGGTATCAGCGCCGCCGCGGCGATCATTTTCTTCAGCTACATCGGCTTCGATGCGGTATCGACGGCAGCCGAGGAAACGCGGGATCCGCCGCGCGATATGCCGTTCGGCATCATCATGAGCCTGCTCGTCACGACGATTCTCTACATCGCCATCTCGATCGTGATGACCGGCATGGCGCCGTGGAAGCAGTTGGGCACGCCGGAGCCGATGATCACGGCGTTGCAGTACGCCGCCGGCCCACCGGCACTGCTCAACGCCTCGCGGTTCATCATCGCCCTCGGGGCCGTGATCGCGATGGGCAGCGTTCTGCTGGTGTTTCAGCTGGGGCAGCCGCGCATCTTCTTCTCGATGTCGCGCGACGGGCTCCTTCCGCCCGTACTCGCCAAGGTCCACCCCAAATACAAAACGCCGTACGTCGGGACGATCCTCACGGGCGTGTTCGTCGCGGCATTCGCCGCCTTCGCGAACATCGCCGAAGTCGTCGACCTGACGAACATCGGAACGCTGTTCGCGTTCGTGCTCGTCTCGGCGGGGGTCATCCTGTTGCGCCGAATCGATCCGGAGCGCCCGCGCCCGTTCCGCGTTCCGTGGGTACCGCTGACGCCGCTCATCTCGATCGCTGCCTGCGCATATCTGATGTTGCAATTGCCGACGGTGACCTGGATCAGGTTCGCGATCTGGCTGGTGATCGGCCTCGTGATTTATTTCACCTACGGGTATACACACTCGACGCTGCGGCGCCGAGCGAGCGAACGAGGTAGCGCATCGTGACCGTATCGTCAGCACACGATTCGAGCAGCACACCCGAGGTACGCCCCAAATCGTTCTTCCGCCGCATCTCGCTGTCGCAGTGGATCATCATCTCGATGGTGATCGGGATTCTGGTCGGCTGGGCATTTCCGGAGTCGGCACGCGACGCACACGCTGGTTGGGCGGCCACGGATCTGAACATCCTGTCGACGGTGTTCCTGCGCATGATCAAGTCGATGATCGTGCCGCTGCTCGCGTCGACGCTGATCGTCGGCATCGCCGGCCACGGCGACGACATGAAGCGCGTCGGACGCCTGGCATTTCGGTCGATCGTCTACTTCGAGATCGTGACGACGATCGCACTGGCGGTCGGTTTGCTTGCGGTGAACCTGGTGAAGCCCGGTCGCGGCGTGGATCTGGGCGGAGCGTCGACGCAGGACGTGGCGGCGCTGGCGACCACGCACCCGACGTTGTCGGGGATGATCGAGCATACCGTCCCCGACAGCTTCTTCGAGGCGGCGCGCACCAATCAGGTGCTGCAGGTCGTGTTCTTCTCGATTCTGTTCGCCGTGGCGCTGGCGAAGGTGCAGGGGCCGAGCAAGAACTTCATGCTCAGTCTGAACGAGAGTCTGTCCGAAGTGATGTTCAAGTTCGTCGGCGTCGTCATGGGATTCGCGCCGATCGGTATCGGCGCGGCGATCGCCGTGACGGTCTCCAAGGGCGGCATCGGCATTCTGCGCAACCTCGGTCTGCTCGTCGGAACGCTGTACGGCGCGTTGATCGTGTTCTTCCTATTCGTGTTCATCCCGATCGCGCTGACGTTCCGCGTGCCGCTGGGCCGGTTTTTCCGCGCGGTTCGCGAACCGTGGCTAATCGCCTTCACGACGGCCTCATCCGAAGCGGCATTTCCACTGGCGATGGAGCGCATGGAGCAGCTCGGCGTCCCGCGCCGCATCGTCGCATTCGTGCTGCCGACCGGCTACTCGTTCAACCTGGACGGCAGCACGCTGTATCTCGCGCTCGCGTCGGTGTTCGCCGCGCAGGCGGCCGGCATCGACATGCCGCTGTCGACGCAGCTGTACATGATGCTGACGCTCATGCTGACGAGCAAAGGCGTGGCCGCCGTGCCACGAGCGTCGCTGGTGATCCTGTCGGGGGCGCTGGCACAGTTCGGCTTGCCACTGCAGGCCGTCGCGGTCATTCTTGGAGTTGACGCGTTGATGGACATGGCGCGCACGTCCCTCAACGTCGTCGGCAACTGTCTGGCAACGGTGGTGATGGCACGGTGGGAAGGTGAGTTCGACCGGCCCGCCGCTTCGACGCCGATCGCCGACGCCGTGGTGGGCGAGTCTCTGCGCGTTCCGGCGGTGCGAACGCCGGATCCGGTTTGATGCGCGTCGTGGTCGCGCGGCTCCAACGCTGAGAGTGGAATCATGGCCATCTCGTTCAAGGTGAATGGCAAGTCCGTTTCGGTGGACGTCCCGGACGACATGCCGCTGCTCTGGGTCCTTCGCGACGTTCTGGACCTGAAGGGAACGAAGTACGGCTGCGGGATCTCACAGTGCGGCGCCTGCACGGTTCATGTGAATGGCGCCGCGATTCGCTCCTGCCAGCGTCGCGCCGCGACGGTTTCGGGCGCCGACGTCACGACGATCGAGGGGCTCTCGCCGGACGGCTCGCATCCGGTGCAACGGGCCTGGCTCGAGCTCGATGTGCCGCAGTGCGGGTACTGTCAGGCGGGCCAGCTCATGTCGGCGGCCGCGCTGCTCTCGAGCAAGCCGAATCCAACCGACGCCGACATCGACAGCGCGATGAACGGCAACATTTGCCGCTGCGCCACGTATCTCCGCATTCGCCAAGCGATCCACCGCGCCGCACAGCTCCCGGCGCCGGTCGGCACTCGCTCCGGCGAATCGAACATCTGAGGAGGCGCGATATGGAGACCATGCGCGTCGACCGCCGCTCATTTCTGCGCGTCACGGCGCTGGCCGGCGGCGGCATCATGCTCGGCAGCTACCTGCGCGTATTCGGGACCGCGGATGCGCTCGCGGCGACACCGGCCGCGCCGGAGTTCGTGCCGAACGCATTCATCCGCATGACGCCCGACGGTATCGTCACGATCATCGCGAAGAATCCGGAGATCGGGCAGGGCGTCAAGACGATGCTGCCGATGATCATCGCGGACGAGCTGGACGTCGATTGGGCGAACGTTCGCATCGAGCAGGCATCGCTCGACACGACCAAATACCAGAACCAGGGCGCCGGGGGCAGCACCGCCACGCCCGTGAACTGGACACCGATGCGCCAGGTCGGAGCAGCGGGCCGCGCGATGCTCGTCACGGCCGCCGCGCAGACGTGGGGCGTTCCGGAATCGGAATGCGCGACGGCGTCGGGTGTGGTGAAGCACAAGCCGAGCGGGCGCACGCTGAAGTACACCCAGTTGCTGGAGAAGGCGGCGACCGTTCCCGCACCGGAGCTCGACAAGGTCGCGCTCAAGGATCCGAAGGAGTTCCGGATCATCGGTACTCGCGTGCCGGGCGTCGACAATCACGCGATCGTCACCGGCTCGCCGCTCTACGGCATCGACATCAAGGTGCCGGGAATGGTGTACGCGGTGTTCGAGAAGTGTCCGGTGTACGCCGGCAAGGTCGTGAGCGCGAACCTCGACGAGATCAAGACGCAGCCGGGCGTGAAGCAGGCGTTCGTCGTCGACGGCGGCACGCAGCTCAATGGGCTGCTGAGCGGCGTCGCCATCCTCGCCGACAACTGGTGGATGGCGAACCAGGCACGCCGGAAACTGCGCGTCCAGTGGGACGAGGGCGCCACGGCGCAGCAAAGCAGCGAAGGTTTCGCCGCGCGGGCCGTCGAGCTGTCCAGGCAGGCACCCGAACGCGTGCTCCGTACCGATGGCGATGTAGATGCGGCGCTCAAGTCGTCGACCAAGACGCTGACCGCGGAGTATTTCTATCCATTCATCGCGCACGCGCCGCTCGAGCCGCAGAACACGACGGCGAGCTTCGCCGACGGCAAGCTGGAGATCTGGTCGCCGACGCAGCAGCCGGCCGGCGGGCGCCGGCTCGTCGCCCAGACGCTCGGCATCAAGGAAGACGATATTACGATTCACATCACCCGCAGCGGCGGCGGCTTTGGCCGGCGCCTGAACAACGACTACATGGTCGAGGCTGCGGCGATCGCCAAGCAGGCCGGTGTTCCCGTCAAGCTGCAGTGGGCGCGCGAGGACGACATTCGCCACGACTTCTATCGGCCGGCGGGGTTTCACTACCTCACGGGCGGCGTGGATGCCAAAGGCGCGCTGATCGCGTGGCGAGATCACTTC
>DATJIZ010000032.1:0-11309 GCA_035492735.1 Gemmatimonadaceae bacterium
CTCGACGAACCGTTCTTCGTCGAACAGGCCGTACGTCGGCAAGAAGACCTTGCGGTGGACGTGGGCGACGCGCGGCGCGCCCTCGCCGAGCGTCACGTACGCCGAGCTGTTGTACAACTTGCTATTCCAGATCTCGTAAAACCCGAGCGTGACGTCGAGCGGTCTGGGTGACGCGACGGACGCACGATAGGTCGCGTCGAGATCGGCGGCGAGCGCTCCGGCGGTCACGGCGTTGTCGCGAACGCCGCCTTCGAGGAAGTAGCCGGTGAGGGCGCTCTCGGCCAGACAGAGGACGCTGGGCCGGGGCTCGAGCTGATCGACTCGGGCGAACACCGCGCCGAGCCGGCGCAAGTTCTCCTTGTAATCGCCCTTGCGCGGCTTGAGCTGCGCGAGTGCCAGGTGGACGAACGGAGGCATGTCCTAAAGGTAGTGCGGCCGGAGGAGGCGGGGTCAACCGTACACTGCTGGCCCGACGCTGCGAGTGGCGCGGGCGAGTGACCTCGTGCGCCGTCGTTGGTCTGCTCCATGATGCGGCGTAACTTTCCGCGCCGCGAGCGGGTATGACACGACAACCCCTCCAGCTCCAGCCGCCCCTTTTTCAACCCGTGTTCACAGCTCGCCACCTCGTCCTGTTTGTCGCATTCGCCGCGAGCGCGAGGGCGCAGGACACCGCGCACCAGGCCGGCGATCCGTGGCGCATCGTTCCGCTCGCGCAGTCCTCACTCGTGTTCGATCGCGACGGTACGCCGATCGGCGAGATCGGGCGCGAGATGCGCACGAACGTGCCGCTCAAGTCGCTCCCGTGGTACGTCCCGAAGGCATTCATCGCCGTCGAGGACCAGCGCTTCTACGAGCACGACGGCGTCGACGTGAAAGCCGTGCTCGGCGCAATCAAGGGCAAGGTGTTGGGCGAGAATCGCGGCGGCGGAAGCACGATCACGCAGCAGCTCGTCGGATACATGCATCCCGACATCATCGACCGCCGCGAAGTGAGCGGCGCCGCGGGAATCTCGCGCAAGCTGCGTGAACAGTCGGCGGCACGGGAGATGGAGCGCCACTACACCAAGGACCAGATTCTCGAGGCGTATCTCAACCAGATCAATCTCGGCCGCGGCTGGTTCGGCGTCGATGCGGCGTCTCGCCATTACTTCGGGCATCCCGCGTCGCGTCTGACGCTGGCCGAGGCGGCGACGATCGCCGGATTGCCCAAGTCGCAGCCGTATTACGACCCGGTCGCGCATCCTGAGCGCGCGCGCGAGCGACGGAACCTGATCCTGCAGAAGATGGCGGAGCAGGGCTACATCACGCAGGAGTTGGCCGAGAAGACGAAGCTCGAGCCGATCGTGACGGCGCCGAACGGGGGCATGTCGGCGCCGTCAGGCTACTTCGTGGACGCCGTGCGGCAGCAGGCCGAGCGTGCCGGCATTCCGGTCATGAACGGCGGCTATCGGATCTACACGACCCTCGACCCGGCCCTGCAAAACGCGGCCGTCACGGCGATCGTGAACGGCACGCTCAGAATCGAGCAGCAAAAGGGCTACAAGCATCTCACGCAGGCCGCCGCCAAGGGGTCGCAGACCGACTATCTGCAGGCGCTGGCCGTGGCCATCGATCCTTACACGGGCGACGTGCGCGCGCTGGTGGGCGGACGCAACTATGCTCGCGCGCCATTCGATCGCGCGATTCTCGCGCACCGCCAGCCGGGGTCGGCGATCAAACCGATCGTATACGCCGAGGCGATCGCCGACAGCATCCCAGCCAACGCGATCGTTCCGGACACGGCGCTGCAGATCGAACTGCCATCGGGCGAGATCTACAAGCCCGAGGAGATCGACGGGAAATTCTGGGGCTTCACGACGATGCGCGAGGGCCAACCGGCTGGCGCGATGACGATGCGCGAGGGGCTCATTCACTCGCGCAACATGACGGCGATCCAGCTCGGACTGCGCGTGGGCATGGACTCGGTGGCGGCGCTGTCGCAGCGGCTCGGGATCACCTTGCCGATGGTGCCGGTGCCGGCCAGCGCGATCGGCGCGTCGGAGGTCCGTCCAATCGACCTCGTGGCGGCATACACCGCCTTCGCGGACAACGGCGCGGTGGTCCAGCCCCGATTCGTGACGCGGATCGACGACATCGCGGGGCGCGCCGTGTATGCGCGTCCACCGTCGACGCCGCAGCAAGTACTCGATCCGCGCGTGGCGTTCATCGTCCGCGACATGATGCGCGACGTCGTGGAGCGCGGAAGCGGCACGGCGGCCCGCCGAGCCGTGCCGCGCAACGTGCCGCTCGCGGGCAAGACGGGAACGACGAACGACAACGTGGACGTCTGGTTCCTCGGCATGACGCCGGAGATCGTGGCGGGCGTATGGCTCGGCTTCGATCGTCCGGCGACGATCGCGTCGGGCGCGGTGGGTGGTCTGCTCGCGGCACCGATCTGGGGCGACATGGTCGGCCGGTACTACCAGGGCCGTAGCACGAACGGCTGGGGACCACCGCCGGACGGCCTCGTGTACGCCGAGCTCGATCGCGACTCGGCGGCGCTCGCCACACCGGAGACACCGCCGGACCGGCGGTACATCGAGTATTTCCTGCCGGGCACCGAGCCCGCGGAACTGCGGAACAACCCGTGGCGCGTGCCGCACTGGGGCGCGCTGTTCGTGCCATCGAAGCTCGTGAAGTAGCGAGCCGGCGCCTCCGCTGGAAGAGAATTGGGGTCAGACACCATTTAGCGTTCGCTAAATGGTGTTTGACCCCAATTTCCCCCAATTAGGCAGTTTAGAGCTAGTTAGGCGACCTTCGTCTCGGCTTCCTCCATCAACGTCGGCTGCGTCGGCACCGACGCGTTGGTCGGCACGAGCGCGATCGCGAATACCTCGTCGAGTGTGCTCAGGCAGTTGAAGTTGAGCTGCTTGCGCACGTCCTCCGGGATGTCCTCGATGTCCGCCTCGTTGTCCTTCGGCAGGATGATCGTCGTGATTCCTGCCCGATGCGCGCCGAGCACCTTTTCCTTGACGCCGCCGATGGGGAGCACCCGTCCGCGCAGCGTGATCTCGCCCGTCATCGCGACGTCCTTGCGGACCGGACGGCCGGACATCGCGCTCACGAGTGCCGTGGCCATGGTGACGCCGGCCGAGGGCCCGTCCTTGGGGATCGCGCCCTGCGGGACGTGGATGTGCACTTCGATCGAGCCGAGGCGATCCTCCGGGATCTGGAGCGTCGCCGCGTGCGTGGCCGCATACGTCATGGCCGCGCGGGCAGATTCCTTCATCACATCGCCGAGTTGGCCGGTGAGGATCAACGAGACATTTCCCCAGCCGCTCACCTGCGTCTTCTCGTCATCCGTGACCCGCTGACCATAGCCATACAGCCGGCGGATCGCGGCTTCGACGAACATGATGTCACCACCGGCTGGCGTGTAATACATGCCGGTCGCCACGCCGACCTCGTTCTCCTCGGCGGCGCGTTCGGGGTGCACGCGCGGCCGTCCGAGCAGCTCGCGCACCTCGTCGGCGTCGATCCGGCCGTCCTCGATGACTTTGGCATCGCCGGCGGCGATGCGTCGCGCGACCTTGCGCGCCACGGCACCGACCTGGCGCTCGAGCTGCCGCACGCCCGCCTCGCGCGTGTACTTGCTGATCACCGCCATGACCGCGTCATCGGTGAACTCGACCTTCTTGTCGGCGAGCCCCGACTCCTCGAGCTGGCGGGGAATCAGGTACTTCTTGGCGATCTCCGCCTTTTCCCGCTCGGTGTACCCGGCGAACTCGACGACTTCCATACGGTCGAGCAGTGGCCCCGGGATGTTCTGAATGAAGTTCGCCGTCGCGATGAACAGGACCTCGCTCAGGTCGAACGGGATACCCAGGTAGTGGTCGGTGAAGTTGTCATTCTGTGCCGGGTCCAGCACCTCGAGGAGCGCGCTGGCTGGGTCGCCCTGGAACGAGATGCCCAGCTTATCGACCTCGTCGAGCAGAAACACGGGGTTCTTGGTGCCGCCCTGCTTCATGCCCTGGATGATGCGTCCCGGCATGGCACCGACGTACGTGCGGCGGTGGCCGCGAATATCCGCCTCGTCGCGGGCGCCGCCCAGCGCGACGCGGACGTACTGGCGTCCGAGCGAGCGCGCGATCGATTTTGCGATCGAGGTCTTGCCGACGCCCGGCGGTCCGACGAACAGCAGGATCGGGCCCTTGGCCATGGCGCGGGCCTTGGCCTCTTTGGCGTCGGTGATGTGCCGATCCTCACCGTTGGTCTTGGCGAGCTGCGGCGTCGCATCGTCCCTGTTGGCGCGGAGCTTGGAGATGGACATCTCGCCCGTCTCCTTGAGCTCGTTCTCCATTTGCAGGGCGCGCAACTGGCGCACGGCAAGGAACTCGAGCACGCGATCCTTCACGTCCGGCAGCCCGTAGTGGTCCTCGTCGAGCACGGTCTGCGCGTGCGTCAGATCCAGGTTATCGTCGGACCGGTTGTTCCACGGAAGTTCGGCGATCCATTCCAGGTAGGTGCGAATGACCTGCGCCTCCATGGATTCGCGGCCTGAGCGTTCGAGGCGTCCAAGCTCCCGCTCGACTTCCTGCCGTGCCTCCTTTGGCAGCTCGAGCTTGTCCAGCTTTTCACGAAGCTCCGCGATCTCCTTGGATTGGTCGTCGTCGCCCAGCTCCTTCTGGATCGCCTTCATCTGCTCGCGCAGATACATCTCGCGCTGGCGCTCGCCCAGCTCTTCCTGCACCTGCGACTTGATCTCTTCCTGCATCTCGAGCATGCCGATCTGCTTCTGGACATGCACGAGGACGCGGCGCAGGCGCTCCTCGACGCTCAACGTCTCGAGCAGCCCCTGCTTCTCGGCCGGCTGGAGCTCGATGTAGCCGGCGACGAGGTCGGCGAAACGGCCGGGATCCGTGACGGCGTCGAGCACCTGGTGAACGACCTCTTCGGGCAGCCCGCGCCGCTCGCCCAGCTCGGCGGCGCGTTCGCGTAACTCCTTGTGGAGTGCGACGAACGCCGGGTCGTTCTCATTGACCGGCTTCATCTCCTCCACGGGCATCACGACCGCGCTGAGATAACCCTCGGTCGTGGAGTACTGCAGGGCCGTCGCGCGCTGCTCGCCCTGAAGCAGCAGCTGGACGCCGCCCAGACCGCGCTGGATCTGACCGATCCGCGCGATCACACCCATCGAATACAGGATGTCCGGCGACGGCTCGTCAGTGTTATCGCGTTGCGCGACCGCGAAGACCAGTCGCTCGCTCTTGAGCGCGGCTTCGATGGCGCGAAGCGTCCCGGGTCGCCCGGCGGCGATCGGCGCCGTCAGGCCCGGGAAAATGACCGTTCCCCGTAACGGAAGAACCGGGAGAGTCTGGCGTGTTGCCATGTGATTTCCGAATTAGATGAAAGTCCGCTGCGCCGAAGCTGCAGCGGACACTACCGATGGGCCAGAGCTGGCGTCGCACACTCCATTCCAGTGACGGCCGATACAAACCCACCCTGGTAGGCGCGAAAGTTCGGCGG
This sequence comes from Gemmatimonadaceae bacterium, assembly GCA_035492735.1. GTDB lineage: Bacteria > Gemmatimonadota > Gemmatimonadetes > Gemmatimonadales > Gemmatimonadaceae > JAQBQB01. The sequence continues at coordinate 5,506 of DATJIZ010000032.1, forward strand.
ACCGGCCCGGGAACGCTGAATCCGGGGTCCCCACGTGCATAACCTGCGCTTGGACGAACGGCCACGCTGGCAGGATTCCCCGATAAAAGCTCCTAGGCGCAACAACACTGCCGCGCCGGAGCGGCAGGGCCATGCCCCGCATCCTTTCCGGAACTTTCCACGTATGCTAAAATGCGTGATCCCCACCCTTCCGCCCATCAACCCGAGCTCTTCGATTGTCGGAACCAGTCGTACCATCCTCTGACACGGAGCTGCGCGCGCACGTCGAACGCGTGCTCAGTCCACATTACGAGGTGGATTGCGAGATCGGGCGCGGCGGAATGGGGGTCGTTTACCGCGCCCGCGACCGTCGCCTCAAGCGGACGGTAGCGATCAAGGTCCTGCCGCCCGAGCTGGCGTTCCGGAGCGAGATCAAGACCAGGTTCCTCCGCGAGGCCGAAACAGCGGCGCAGCTCAACCACCCAAACATCGTCGACATATACGCTGTCGACGAGGCCGAAGGGACCGTGTACTTCGTGATGGCCTACATCACGGGGGACAATCTGGCCAAGCGGCTGCACGAACATGGCACGCTTGGCGTTGAAGAGACCCGCCGGACCCTGCGCGATGTCGCCGATGCGCTCGCCTACGCCCACGAACGCGGCGTCATCCATCGCGACATCAAGCCGGACAATATCCTGATCGATGCGCAGAGCGGCCGTCCAATGGTCACGGATTTCGGGATCGCGCGTGCGGTGAGCGAAGGTGATTCCCGCCTCACCGCGACGGGCATCGCCATCGGCACGCCGACGTACATGTCGCCGGAGCAGGCGGCCGGCGAGCGCACCATCGACGGCCGGAGCGACCTCTATTCGCTGGGCGTTCTTGGCTATCAGATGCTGACCGGCGAGCCGCCTTTCATCGCGAACAGCACCCCGGCGATCCTCGTCAAGCACATTTCCGAGACACCGGTGCCGGTGGAACAGCGGCGGAGCGACGTGCCGCCCGACCTGGCGCGGGTGATCATGACTCTGCTCGAGAAGGATCCCGTCGATCGTTTCCCGTCAGCGGCTGCCGTGGTGGTGGCGCTGGACACGGGCCGCATGCCGGATCGGGTGAGGCAGTCGACCGGGCCGGCGAGCGCGGCTCCGGCAGCGCCGCCGGTCGCAGCGCGCCGCCAGGCCTCGGCATCTTTCGATCTGGCCGGCGATCAGGCGTATCCAGCGACGGGACCGACGCCTGACCAGCTGCGTCGCTGGAACGCGCCGCCGGTCGTCGCCTTCCGACGCAAGCTCGCGCCGTATCTGTTCGTGAACGGCGTGATCGTAATTGCGTCCGCGGTGAGCGACACGGATTTCTTCGCGATCACCGTCTTCTGGTCGATCTTCCTGGCTTTTCGGTATGCCAAGCTCTGGGCCGACGGCTACGACTGGCGGGACGTATTCCGCCAGCCGCGCGATCGAGACCTGATCGACGTCGCCGACGATTTCCTGATCTACATCCGGTCGATCTTCGATCGCGACAAGCGCAAAGCGATGCGCGAGGAGCGCCGGATGCGGCTCACGCGCGGCGCCGCGCCGACGCGGCTGCCGAGTGCCGGGGCGAGCGACGACGTGCTCAATGCGGCCGGCGCGCACGCCGACCGGATCCGGCGCGCCGAATCCGACCGTCTCGAGATCCTGCGGCTGATCGATCGCATGCCGACGGCCGAACGGTCGCGCATTCCCGACGTCGCACGCTCAGCGGACGCGCTCGCCGACAAGGTGAAAGGGCTTGCGTTCGCGCTCGCCGAACTGGATCGCAACGGAGGCGACGGCGGTGCCCAGGCGATCGAATCGGAAATCGCGCGACTCGAGAACGCGGCGAACCCCTTGGATGAAGCGGGCAGCGAAGAGCGCGTGCGCCGCCTGGCCTATCTCAAGCGGCAGCGCCGCGCGGTGGCCGACGTATCCGGCCGCCGGAACGCCGTGTCTGCCAAGCTCGAGACCTGTGCCGTAGCGCTGCAGAACATCAAGCTGGATCTCATCCGATTGAACGCCGGAAACCAGACGCCGCAGCACATCACGTCGCTGGCGATGGCGGCGCTCAATCTCGCCGACAGCGTGGACAGTGCGCTGTACGTTGCGGACGAGATGCGCGGGACGGGGGCGAGTGGAGGAGGAGGCGCAGCCGCTCGCTCCGCGGCGCGTTCCGGGTGAACGATTACCTGCGCGACCGCGTCACGGTCGCGGTGGGGACGCAGTACCTGATCGAGGGAGAGATCGGGCGTGGCGGCATGGCCGTCGTGTATCGGGCGACGGATCTGCGCCTGCACCGTACCGTCGCGATCAAGGTTCTTCCGCCGGACGTGGCCTTCAATCCGGACGTGCGGGCGCGCTTCATTCGCGAGGCCCAAACCGCGGCCCAGCTCAGCCACCCGAACATCGTGCCCATTTACGGGGTCGACGAAGCAGATGGGGGCGGCCTCGTGTACTTCGTCATGGCCTACGTCGACGGCGAGAGCCTGGGCGTGCGGCTGGCCCGCGAAGGCGCATGGCCCGTCGACCGTGCCGTACGCGTGCTGCGCGACGTTGCGGACGCATTAGCGTACGCTCATGCGCGCGGCGTGATTCACCGCGACATCAAACCGGACAACATCCTGATCGACCGGGCGAGCGGTCGCCCGCTGGTCACGGACTTCGGGATCGCCCGCGCGGCTCAGGGAGAGACGCGGCTCACCGCGCCCGGCGTCGCGGTCGGGACGCCGGCGTACATGTCGCCGGAGCAAGCGTTGGGCGAGCGTGAGCTCGACGGCCGGAGCGATCTCTACTCCCTGGCGGTCGTGGGCTATCACATCCTGGCCGGCGAGACGCCATTCAAGGCGGCGAACACGCCGGCGATGCTCGTCAAGCACGCCACGGAGCGACCGCGCCCGATTCGGGAGCGACGGCCAGACGTGCCCGCGTATCTCTCTGTGGCGATCGACCGAGCGATGGCCAAGCGGCCGGAGGATCGTTGGTCGGACGCCGCGGAGTTTCGCGACGCGCTCGACGGCGCGATCGCTTCGACGAAGTCGCGCGAGTCGGCAGCGCCGCCATTGACGTCGTATCCGGCCAACCCTTCTCCGTCGGCGGTCGCGCCAACGCCGGCGCCGGTCACCTTTCCGCCGCCGCCGCCGGGTCTGAGTCGCGGCGAGCTGAAACACTGGTATCGAGCCCAGCGCCGGCTGGCATTCACTCAGCAGCTGCAGGGTGGCCCGGCCGGCCTGGTGGTCGGCGACCGCGCGTTTCCGTTCCGGCGCTACGACGACCGCCCGCTGGAGGATCGGGTGATCGCGTTCCGGCGCAGCGTGTTCAGCTGGATTGGCTGGACCACGGCGCTGTTCGCGGTCAATGTCGGCACGCACGGTCCGGGACCCTGGTTCATTTTTCCCAGCGCGCTCCTGCTGGTCGGCGTCGCGCGAAAAGCCGGGTCGATCTGGTCGGACGGTGTCGGCCCGATCGACGCGTTCAAGAAGGGGATTCGCGCCACGCTTCGCGCGCGCGAGCCGGCCGCTGCGCCGACGACCATGCCGGCCGCTCCGCCGCCGACACCCGAGCAGCTCGCCTCGCAGCTCGCCCCGCCCGACGTGCTCGCCGGTCCGCACGGCGAGACGGTTCGCCGCGCCGCCTCCGATCGCGCGCTGATTCGGAATATCATCGCCGGCCTGCGGCCGGTCGAGCGCGAGCTGATTCCGGACATCGCGCCCACCGTCGATGCGCTCGCGACCCGCGTGGGTGGTCTGGCCGCCACGCTGCACGGCCTCGACGCCGACGTGTCGGGCGCCTCGCTGGGCTCGCTCGACCAGCGCATCACGGCACTCCAGGCCGAGGTCGGCGCCCACGATCGCGATCGCCGCATTCAGCTGCTGCAACGGCAGCGCGCGTCGCTCCACGATCTCATCGAGCGGCGCCAATCGCTGGCCAACGATCTGGAGAGCGCAAGCCTCATGTTACAAAACCTGAAGCTCGATCTGCTCAAGTTCCGCTCGTCGGGCATCGGGTCGGCGATCGAGGATCAGACGAGCGCGACGCAGGAGGCCCGAGCGCTCTCACGGGACATTGGACACGTGGTGCAAGCGGCGGAGGAGTTGAGGAAGCTCTAATCGCGAGCTGCCGTGGGTGTCCGGGAGCCTTGCGATTCGTTGATGCCGCGGGCCCGCCAACCCGCCCGGATCACCGCCGCAGCAGCTGCGCGACGACGTCGGCGATCGGACGCGGCGTTTCTTCAGGCGCGAAGTGGCGCGCGTCGTCGACGATCGTGAGCGACGCGCCGGGAATGGCGGCCTGCAGCTGACGTCCAACCTCCAGCTGCATGACGTTGTCGTGCCGGCCCCAGATGATCGCGGTCGGGATGGTGATCCCGCTGAGCCGCGTCGCGAGATCGGCGGTCTCATCGCTGTGCATCGCCCGAAGATGGGCGATCAATGCGTCGCGTCCCGCTTCGTCGGCGAATGGTCGAACGTACATGTCGATCGAGCGTGCCACTCGCACCGCGTCGGTATAACCACTGGCGAGCGCGCGGCGCAGCGCCGCGGCAACCATGCGCGGCGGCAGCAGGCGGGTCAACGGCAGCAGCGCGCGCGCAAGGCGCAGGCGCCGGTTGGGCCAGTGGTCGAACGCGACAGCGTCGATCAGGCAGAGGTGGGAGACGCGGTCGGCGTGCCGCACTGCCAGCGACTGCGCGATGCCGCCGCCGAATCCGTGACCGACGATGCACGCCGAATCGATCCGAAGCTCGTCGAGCAGCTCCAGGACGCGCGCGGCATGCGAGCGAATGTCCAGCTCGCGCGATCCCGGACGGTCGCTGCGGCCGTAGCCGAGCAGGTCGAGGACGACGAGTCGGTGGCCCGGGGGCATGAGCGGAACGACGTCGTTCCACAGGTGGCCGGACGTGGCGAAGCCGTGTAGAAACACGACGGGATTGCCGGCGCCTCGGCTGCCGGCCGCGTAGTAATAGATTCGCGCGCCCGAGAGGTCGAGAAACTCACCACGCACGCGAGATCCCGTGTGGCATCGGGGCGTGAAGATGAGCGTGGCGGCGCAGCCGCGCCAGTGACGGACGCGACACGGGCCGCCAGATGATCAGCGGCCCGTGTGTTCCGTGCTTACTGCGAGGCGATCAGACGACGGTTAGAAACCGCCGCCGCGACGACCGCGCATGCCGGCGACGAGCTTGTCGTAGGCAGCCTTCTGCTCGTCGGTCAACAGCGCCTTGATGTCTTCGGTCTGCTTGCCGCGAAGCTCCTGCATCTTGGTGCGCGCATCGGCGTCGCCACCGCGAGCGGCTTCCATGAGCGGCTGCATCTGCGCCTGGTACGACTTCACGATCGAATCGGCTTTGGCCGCGACCGCGTCGGACACGTGGAGCGAGTCCTTGAGCAGCGACACGACGTTCATGCCGCGGCCACCGCCGCGGCGGCCCTGCTGCTGCGTGTCCTGCGCCCTGGCAACCGTTGTGACGGCGAGGAACATCGCGGCGACCATCATCGTCATCCGGATCATCTTCTTCATTGAATCTGCCCCCAAGGGAGTGTTGGTTTCTCGCCGTGCGCGCATCAGACGCTTCCCGGGTATCATCACCACAGGACTGCGACATCAGCTACGGGCGCGCCAAGACCCGCGCAACGACAAACTTCGTGGACGCAACAGCTTAGTTGTCGCCCTCTAGCGCAAAGACTCAAAACTGCTATCCTTACGCGCCCTATGCAGGACGCACTGCCAGCCACGAGCTCATCGGGCACTCCAGGTTCGGATAGAGCGACCTCAGTGACACTGCCGCCCTCGCCTCCATCGAGTCCCAACCCA